>NZ_JBIMBV010000010.1:0-165332 GCF_048551735.1 Acinetobacter legionensis | reverse complement strand
AAGCGTTAGATTGGCTTACACCATTAGAGAAATTTGCTCAGCTTGTTGATTATCATAAGACTTTTCAAACTGTCGCACCTCATGTTTGAATTCGCCCAGAATTAATATAACGATGGTCTTGTTGCGACTTTTCTAAACCTAATCGGCTCTGTTCAAAATACCCTAAACTCTTTTTTAAATATTCTTTAGGTTGAGATTGATTTTCATCCATACTTAAATTTAGATAATGTATACCCATATTATACATGGCAATATAATGACCTTGATCTGCTGCTTTTTTTGCATAATACAGTTCTTGTTTCACATCATATAAGGCATGTTCAGCCAAAGAGTGAATATAACCAGCACTAAAGCAACAATACACAAAGCCTAAATCTGCACCTTGATGTAATAAATCTATAATAAAAATATATCCGTGATCATCATCAAAGTTGTTTGCGACACGAAAAAAACAACAGTAACGCCCTTCAGGATAAGCTTTTGGTGCTTCCAATAATTTTGCCTGTTCATACCAAGATTGAGCAACCAATGGATTTTTTTCAACACTTGACCAACCATGTTGACATAGAAAACCATAAAGAACCGCAGCACTGGCAAGATGCTTCCGATTGGACAACGCTATTCGGCCTAAAAAATCTGAATCTTGAGCATTATGTCGCCAAAAATAAGTTGCACGATCAAGATCATACTCATCAAATACAGGATAATCTGCGGCGTTTTGATAACAAGATAAAATTCTTGGATCACTTTCATCTAACAGATAATAAAAATACGCCAATTTTAAAAAGATAACTGCTCGATTACGTTCCGTTAAGGGGCGTTTTAAGATTGCTTGGGCTTTTTGGATATATTTTTTTATTTCAAGTGTTTGATCTTTATCAAAACTCGTATCAAGCGTATCAAACCATACGATATAATTTAATTCACTTTTTTCGATTTCACTAAAATGTTGACACCAATCCGACTGAGCAAAATCAATAATGGCCTGATGATCGTGTCCCCATCTTGGCAATAGATACCAACAATAATCTCTTACCGCAAGCAAGCCAAAACCTGATTCTTCAATAAATATTTTTAACCAAAAAGCAGCATCAGCTTGAGGTAAATCAATTTCTTCTTTCAAATTTAGATATTTTAGTAAAAGTTGAGGTACATCTTGGGGTAGATCAATTTTTAAATCTTGATTTAAGCCACTTTTCTGCGCCATTGCTTGGGCTGAAGCATTTATTTTATGCACTAAATTTGAAGGATATCGACGCCTAAGCATCCACTCAGAAAACCACTCGGGTTCATCCAAGTGAACTGCCGAATTTAATAGATGCAGCGCAATTGTCCATGTATCCGAACTAAATGCAAAAGCTTGCATTGCGGAAGCATACAACTGCTTTTGCGCCTCTCTTGCACAATCCCACATTTCATCTGTAACATTGCTTGACCATTCTTGCCCACGATATTCCGCTGCCCAAAAAGCCCAATAACGCACACGAACAATATAAGGAAAAAAACTTTCTGGAAAAGCCAAATGCCATTCATTGATATGTTTTAATGCAGTTACGCCATGATTTAAGAATATGTCCTTAAACATTTGTTTGGGCTGATCAAACCATTCATTTTCCCAAAGCTGCGGCGATTTATGACTTCGACTTTGCCATAACACATTGAAAAAATCTTCCAATTCTGCATAGTTTTTACTTTCCAATAAACCTTGCGGACAATGGATATCTTTACGAAATACTTCATGGGTATATTCAGATTTAATCATCATTCAGCTACTTTGTTTTTATTATGGGTTGAGAATAAATCAATATTCCATGAATAAAGTGACCAATTATTGGGATATATGGATTGATATAAGTGTAAGTCTTGCTTTGCAGAGCGATCATAATTTTCAAAATCTGAATGTTTAAACATCAAATACAGCTCACGCCCTGCGACATATTTCTCGCCCATATCCTGCCAGCTAGAACAACAGTCTTGAATAATATTCGATGAAGCAACAATGTATTGCCATGCATCATATTCCTGTAATTCATAGAACTGCACCAATAACCGTATAGTAAATATTTTTTGAATATGGCTAAACACCAAAATATCTCTTAAATAACTTGCAGTACCAAATTCACTACTTGAATAAAGATTTTCTAATTGAGCGATTTGAAAATATTGATTTAAAAAATAACGAATCTGTTTCTCTTTAGAACCTGCTTTTTTCTGTTTGATATTTAACAATTGATTTAAATGGTTTTTATATATTTCTGGATGCTGTTCAAAATGCGCTAACGTTAAGCTATCCACTTGATACCATTGAATATGATTACGAAAATAAATCAGATCACCAGTTGCAAGCATCCATTGCTTACGATTGTCCTGCTTTAAATTTAACAGCATCCAAGGCAAAGCAATGATATAGACGATAATTTTAATCATCCAACCAAGCAATGGAATCTTGCTTAAACCATATAAAGTCTGAAGCAACCAGAAATAAGGCTTAAAGATCACGCTCCACAGCGATTTCTTTGACTTTGCTTGACTTAACTCAACCTTTAAATCAAATTTTTTCTCAGTTTGCTTTTGATTTGTATAAGCAAGGATTTCTTCTATATATTTTTCTGATGGGTGCCTGATATGTTCTGGACGATTTAGTCCCAGTAAAAGATGCTGAATCACATTGGTTTGATGATCATATTGTTCCAATAGATGATGATTTTTCATCAACAGCGTTTCAATTTTACAAGGATCATCTAATTCATTAAAATAGAAATATAAGGCTTGATTGACATGATTGGTTAAATCTTCATTTATCTCAGGTTGATAGACGATTCCCATGCTTAAACAATCAGGATTGTGATTATTATTTGGTTGAATATGATTTAAAAATAATAAGACATCATCTGCATATTTTTTAACTGGTGCTTGATTCTGCTTACCCTTAATCTGCTCAATACACCAGGCTTCACCATCCCATTCTAAACTGATGGTTACATGGGGCTTATTGCTTGAATCCCTTAAGCTAAAATAACGAAATATCCCCTGCTCTTTTTGCGTCACATAGTATTCACCATAGCCATCTTTCAATTCAATCAGGTTGCTAAACTGCCCTAAACAGTGCTGCATATAACGTGATTCAAATGCCATTTCCTTACGTAACAACATTCCTGTTGCCGTAATTTCAATAAACTTGCCTGTATTTACAGTTAAAACTTCATCAATTGCCTGCTCACTGCTGTCCCATTGCCCTTTTTCTAAACGCTTTTTCATTGCTTCATGATCTTTATGCCAAGCTTCTAACACTTGCTCATAGGTCATTTTCATGAATTTGCCTTTTAAATTGCTTTTTAAACGCGAATTAAAAAACTCTAAAATGGGCTTTTCCAGCTCCAAAATCTGTTCATGTAAAGGATCAACATACAACATCTGATGTTCTGGCTGTTGTTCAAGCTTGTTCAAAAACCATGTAGGAATGGGCTGCGGAAGTTGACAAATTTTCCAAGCAGAGACCGAATTTACATGAAAAACTGGATTAAATTGTTTAATCACATATTCAAAGAATTTCTTTTCAAACCATTGGGTAATTTCTGGATCATCTTTCCGGCGTTGACTACGCTCTACAATTGTCTTTTTTACTTCAGGGGCATTGACAATATCACGTGTTTCCATGCTGTTCCAATTTAACTTATTTCTAGTACATTTGATTTTTATAAAAAATATTCGAAATGATCGAAGTATGACTGACTATTATTTTATAACAAATTAATTCCAATAAAAAACGTTTCAGTCATATTTCACAATATTTATGTTAGCATTTTAAAAATTTTAATTGTTTATCCTATGAAAAAAATTGTAGTTTTCTCAGGTGCGGGAATGAGTGCGGAAAGTGGAATCAGCACTTTCCGAGATAGTAATGGCTTATGGGAGAATTATGATATTCAAGAGGTGGCTACACCTGAAGCTTGGGAGCGTAATCCTGCATTGGTGCAACGTTTTTATAATGAACGACGTCAACATATTCTCCAAGCCCACCCTAATCAAGCACACAATATCATTGCTCAATTCGAACAACATTTTGATGTCATTGTAATTACTCAAAATATTGATGATCTTCATGAACGTGCTGGAAGCCAACAAGTTATTCATTTACATGGCAATATTCGCCTTGCTAAAAGTTCTAAACCCAATTCGCAGTACACAACTCAGTTTTATCCTATAGATGGTTGGCAATTGGATCTAGAACAACATAAATGTCCTGAAGGATATCCACTTCGCCCCCATGTGGTTTGGTTTGGTGAAGCAGTTCCTGCTTATGAAGAAGCAGTACAGATAATCCGTGATGCTGATATTTTTATTGTTATCGGCTCCACATTAACCGTTTACCCTGTGGCAAGTTTGATACACGAGATTCCAGAACACTGTGATGCATATTATATTGATCCACAAGCCAGTTATGAGCGTGTTCCCCAACAATATCAATGTTTAAAAATGAGTGCGACTGAAGGGATGCAACAGCTTTTTGAAAAACTGACAACACATTAAAAAACCAGTGCAATTGCACTGGTTTTAAAAATTACAGCATAGCACTAAGCAAAATTATTCATTTTCATCTGTAGAATTCATCTGATCTTTTGTTACATCTTTAGGCGCTTTAGTCGATGATGAATCATTAAATAATTTATTCATTACAGGTTTAATCACTCGATAAATAATCAAGCCAATAAATACCAGTAAATAAAGAGGCCAAATGGTGACTAAAATAACCAATAAATCCAAAATAAATTGCCAGCCATATTGAACACCTTCCCAAGCACGCTTCCAAAAACTATCACCGTTTAAGCGTGCCACAGCAGCAACATCAACATCCAGACTTTCTCTCACCATCGCAGGTTGCTTAATGGCAATACTAATCGTGCTAAAACGCACACGATCTTGAACTTCAAGTTGGGTTAAACGGGAAATTTCATTCAGCTGTGATGGTTTGGTATCACTTGGAACGCTTTGAGTTTGTCCAATTTTTTCTTCTAAAAGCTTTAACTCAAAACGCTTAGCAGAATATTGTTGTTGATTTAAAAAGTACATCAATGGCAATAACTGATTGACATATATCGCAGCTTTATCACTCGGTACTCTGACAATGATCTCAGCATGCGGATCAACTTTTTCAAAAACTCGGATTTTACCATCCGCAATTTTTTGTGTTTTTACATCGAGTACATCAAAACTGATATTTTTCTGCTCTATAAAGCCACCCGCTTGAAAAGTGAGCTTATCAATTTCTAAAGCAGTTTTCACCACATCTTTGGCTGTGAAATTAACCTGTGCTTCTCGCACCATACGACGTGCTTTTTCTGCTTGGCTGACATCGGTACTTAAAATAGTTTCAGGTTTTTGTTCAGTCAGAGGTGTAGTATCAACAGAATTTTCACTAGCTTGCTCAGTACTTTTTTCTGCGGCATCAGCCGCTTGAACAGCATCCTGAGCAACGACTTGTGCATCTTGAGCAGCTGCTGAAGTTTCAGCAGCTTGTTCCGATTTTTTCGCGCATCCAGAAAGAAGTACCAAGCTTAAGGCGAGAATTAAATGTTTATTATTCATAGATTATTGACTTTTGTTGGTGATTTTAAATTTTGTTGAATTATAAAGAAACTTTACTTTTTTTACCATGCATAAAAATACAGCACCCAAATGCTGTATCTATCAGATCTTTTTTACACGGATCAATAGCCGTAATTCAAACAATTAGCCTGCTTTACCGATTTCTTCATATGGCTGTACTGCAATTTCTGCAATCATATTTTCAAAAGAGAAAATTTCATCTAGACGTTCTTGGCTCAATAAACCTTGTTCAAGTACAACCTCTTGAATGGTTTTATTTTCAGCAATACATTGCTTCCCAATTTCATCACACTTCGCATGACCTAAAATTGGATCAAGTAAGGTAATTATTCCGACACTACGCATCACAGCATCAAAACAGGTTTTTTCATTGGCAACCACACCTTGAATACACTTCTCATCCAAGGTTTGGATTGCATGGATTAGTAACTCAATTGACTCATTCATGGTAAGTGCAATCACAGGTTCCATAACATTTAACTGTAATTGGCCTGCTTCTGCTGCAAAGGTAATGGTTAAATCATTACCAATCACTTTAAATGCAATTTGATTGACCACCTCGGGAATCACTGGATTGACTTTCGCTGGCATGATCGATGAACCAGCTTGTAATTCAGGTAAGCGAATTTCCCATAAACCTGTTCTTGGGCCAGAACTTAATAGACGTAAGTCATTACAAATTTTAGAGAGTTTTACAGCCAAACGTTTTAAGGTGCTTGAAAGGATAATAAATACACCGCAATCACTGGTCGCTTCAACATAATCTTCTGCACCACTTAAGTTTAATCCTGTTAAGGCTTTTAAATTTTCATTGACCTGGGTAGCATAACCATGAGGCGTATTTACGCCTGTACCAATCGCAGTAGCGCCTAAATTAATTTCTAATAAAAGTTCACGGGTTTTTTTAATTAAACGAACATCTTCTTTGAGTAATGTAGCAAAGGCATGAAACTCTTGCCCTAATGTCATTGGGACAGCATCTTGTAACTGTGTTCGTCCCATTTTTAACACATATTGAAACTCAGCAGATTTCAATGTCAGTGAACTAATCAAGTTATTGATTTTTTCAAATAACAAATCCAGTGAATAGTAAGTTGCTAAACGTAATGCTGTGGGATAGACATCATTGGTCGATTGAGATTTATTAACATGGTCATTTGGATGGATGATGTCATAACGTCCTTTCGCATAACCTAAAGACTCTAACGCAATATTGGCAATAACTTCATTGGTATTCATATTAATCGATGTACCCGCGCCACCTTGGTATACATCTGTTGGAAATTCATCTTTCCAATTTTGCGGATTTTCAATCAGTTCATCACTGGCTTTTTGAATTGCTACACTGATTTCTTCAGAGATCGTATTAAATTGCAAATTAGTTTGTGCCGAGGCCTTTTTGACCTGAGCCAAAGCACGAATAAAAAAGTTTTGCTCTCCAACGGTATGTTTAGAAATATTAAAATTTTCTAAAGCTCGGATTGTGTGAATGCCATAATAACTGTTTATAGGAACTTCTTTACTTCCTAACAAATCTTTTTCTATTCTTGTAACTTCAAGTTGAACCGTTTCCATGTGATCTGCTCATTATGTATTTATGCACTATAGTTGTGCAGTGATAATAATATTCCTTCTCATCTGCTTTTGTACTAGCAAAAGATGTCATTTCGATAAACAATTTTATGGAACTATCAATTAAATGTTAACAATGTAACTTTACGTAAAGTATAATCCCACAGTCACTTAAACACTCCCAGTAGAATTTTTTAGATATAAATTGCTGATTATTTGCATTTGTATCTAAAGTTACAATCGGATACATAAATCTTGCACAATCACCTTATAAAAATCACAGCGATATTTTTTAGTTGTGTGAAAGAATTCGCTCGTGAAACTTATGCGATAAAAAATAAAACTTGGAGATTTACTCCACAAGGACTGAATTAAATATGGACTCACTCAACCCCACAGTTGTAACGTTTATCTTTTATATTATTGCAATGGTTTGTATTGGCTTATATGCCTATAGAAAAACCACCGATTTCTCAGATTATATTTTGGGAGGTCGAAGTTTAGGGAGTTTTGTCACCGCACTTTCAGCGGGTGCATCGGATATGAGTGGTTGGCTACTCATGGGACTACCGGGTGCAATTTACCTGACTGGATTATCTGAATCATGGATCGCAATCGGGCTTATTATTGGTGCTTGGCTCAATTGGTACTTGGTCGCAGGCCGTTTACGTGTCCATACTGAAATACAAAATAATGCATTAACATTACCAGATTATTTCACCAGCCGTTTTGGTGATAAAAAGAAAGTGATACGTATCATTTCTGCACTGGTCATTTTAATCTTCTTTGGTATTTACTGTGCTTCAGGCATGGTGGCAGGTGCACGTTTATTTGAAAGTATTTTTGCTATGAACTACACCACTGCTCTTTGGGTCAGTGCGATTGCAACCATCAGCTATGTGTGTATCGGTGGCTTCCTTGCGATCAGTTGGACGGATACATTTCAAGCGGGCTTGATGATTTTTGCATTGCTTTTGGCGCCAATTATGACTTTCTTGGCAGTTGGTGATTTACAACATGTCAATCAATTGATTGAAACCGCACGCCCCCATGCCGCAAATATGTTCCAAGGAGTTAGTTTTATCGCCATCATTTCATCAATGGCATGGGGCTTAGGCTATTTTGGACAACCACATATTCTAGTCCGTTTTATGGCAGCAGATTCAGTGAAAACTATTCCCAATGCTCGTCGTATTGGTATGGCGTGGATGATTCTATGTTTAGCAGGTGCTGTTGCTGTCGGTTATGTTGGTATTGCTTATTTCCAAGCACATCCGGACATTCCGTCTGCTGCAATTGTGGCAAAAAATCCAGAAACAGTGTTTATGGAATTGACCAAAATTTTATTTAATCCATGGGTTGCAGGTGTTGTTTTAGCCGCTATTTTAGCTGCTGTAATGAGTACATTAAGCTGTCAGCTTTTGGTATGCTCAAGCACCTTGACTGAAGATTTATATAAATCTTTTCTTCGCAAAAAAGCCTCACAAAATGAGTTGGTTTGGGTCGGTCGTTTAATGGTTTTAGCTATTTCAGTACTGGCTATCATTTTGGCATTTAACCCAGAAAGTAAGGTACTTGGTTTAGTCGCTTATGCATGGGCTGGTTTTGGTGCAGCATTTGGTCCACTTATTTTATTGTCTGTGTTCTGGAAACGTATGACTTTGAATGGTGCAATAATCGGTATCATTGTCGGTGCTGCAACAGTAATTGTTTGGAAAAACACGATGGTACATACCGGTTTATATGAAATCGTTCCAGGCTTTATCCTGTCTTTCATCAGTATCATTGTGGTCAGTTTAATGGACAAAGCGCCTGAAAAAGATGTGATTGATCGTTTTGAAAATGCTGAACAAATTTATAATCGTGAAATGAAAAACATGTAAATTCATGTGCTTGAATAAATCATTAGAGTTGGGGCATTCATGCCCCTTTTCTATTTCTTTACTTTCGCTTTAAAATTTAAATGTAATTGTGAGCTGTCTTTAATCACTTCCATTACTGGATAACTACGCGTTTCTTTTACCCCAGGCAATTGCCATAGCACCTGCCCTGAAATACGACGAAACTCTTCCATATCAGCACATCGAATCTTTACCAAAAAATCAAAACCACCACTGATCATATGACATGCCATAATTTCTGGATATTGTACGATTGCATCTGAAAACGCATCTAAAGCATTGGGTGTGGTTTTATCTAAAAGAATCTCAACAAATACAACAAAATTAGCGCCTAACATTTTTGGATTTAGTTTTGCTTCATAGCCTAAAATAAACCCTTCTCCTGTCAATTTCTGTACTCGAGCAAGCGCAGCTGTAGGCGATAAATTGACTTTTTCAGCCAGCTTAATATTGGAAATTTTCCCATCTTTTTGCAAAATATCCAAAATTCGAATATCTATACGATCCAAGTTTAAATAAGCGCTTTCCATAGAATAATTCTCTAAATATTATTCAAATTATAGTGAGTTATTCACTAAATATTCTGTAATCATAAATTATATAAACCCATCTGCTCAACAAAAATATTTGCTAGTCACAGGACGTTGACAATGAATATGGATTCACCTCAAGTTTTAAACGCAAACCTACTGCCAAGTTTGGATTACATTACCGAATTTAAAGACAAAACTGATTTTGAAGAAAAAATCAATCATGCATGGCGTCTTGCTGAGTCGGAATGTGTTGAAAACTTACTTGAGCACAGTCAAATTTCTGAAGAGATGAATCAGAAAATCTATGACATTGCATTTAATTTAGCGCATAGCTTACGTGACCGTAAAAGTTCATCAGGCAAAGCAGGGATTGTACAAGGACTGCTACAAGAATTTTCATTGTCTTCACAAGAAGGCATTGCATTGATGTGCCTAGCTGAAGCCTTATTGCGTATTCCTGATAGTGCGACCCGAGACTTATTGATTCGCGATAAAATTAATCAAGGTAACTGGAAAGATCATTTAGGCCAAAGTAATCTCATGTTTGTCAATGCTGCTGCATGGGGACTCATGCTGACTGGCAAACTGATGGAAACACCTAAACAGACTAGCCTTTCTGGGATCCTCACTTCGCTTTTAGCACGTACAGGTAAAGGCATCATCCGTAAAGCAGTTGATGCAGCAATGCGTATGATGGGTGAGCAATTTGTTACTGGTGAAACCATCGAAGAGGCTTTGGACAATGCCAAAACCCTTGAAGACAAAGGTTTCCGTTATTCTTATGACATGCTTGGTGAAGCTGCACTGACTGAACACGATGCAGATCGCTATTTCGAAGACTATACACAAGCGATTCATGCCATAGGTAAAGCGTCTGAAGGTAAAGATGTTTATACTGGTCCAGGAATTTCTATTAAACTTTCGGCTTTACATCCACGTTATCAACGTTCTCAAACCGAACGTGTGCATCATGAACTTTATCCTCGTATTTTAAATTTAGCACTTTTAGCAAAGACTTATGATATTGGCCTCAATATTGATGCAGAAGAAGCGGATCGGTTAGAGCTGTCTTTAGAATTACTTGAGCGTTTATGCTTTGAGCCACAACTAGCAAACTGGAAAGGTATTGGCTTTGTGATCCAAGCCTATCAAAAGCGTTGTTTCTATGTGGTGGATTATATTATTGATCTGGCAAAACGCAGTCAAAAACGTTTAATGATTCGTCTGGTCAAAGGTGCTTACTGGGACAGTGAAATCAAAAAAGCACAAATTGACGGTATGTCTGACTATCCAGTGTTTACCCGTAAAGTGCATACAGATTTGTCTTATATTGCTTGTGCAAAAAAATTATTGGCTGCACCTGATCAAGTGTATCCGCAATTTGCGACACATAATGCACAAACGCTTGCCACAATTTATGAGTTAGCAGATCCACAAAAATATTATCTTGGTCAATACGAATTCCAATGCTTACATGGCATGGGTGAACCACTCTATGAACAAGTAGTAGGCAAGGTTTCAGATCAAAAATTAGGGATTCCATGTCGTATTTATGCGCCTGTCGGTAATCACGAAACCTTATTGGCCTATCTAGTTCGACGTTTATTGGAAAATGGTGCTAATACCTCATTTGTTAACCGTATTGCTGATAAAAATATTAAAATTGCAGACTTGATTGAAAACCCAGTTCAAGAGATTTTACATACTGCAGAAAAAGAACATGCAATTGGGCTAAAACACCCTGCTATTCCACTTCCTCATAATTTATATCAAGGCATACGCCAAAACTCTCAAGGTTTAGACCTAGCCGATGACAGTAAATTAAAGGATTTAAATCAAACTGTTCAGTACTATTTAAAACACCAATGGAACAGTTATAGCCTTGTCGATCAGCTTGATTTACGAGATTTATCAGAAATAAATTCGCAAGAAATCCGTAATCCAGCTGATCATGCAGATCTAGTTGGTTATGTGATCGAAGCAGAAACAACACAAGTGGATTTGGCCTTAGATAACGCTCATCAAGCTTTTGAAAATTGGAAAAATGCATCTCAAGATTTTCGTGCAGAGTTATTGCTCAAAGCTGCTTCGATTATGGAGTCGCGTATTCAGGAGCTAATGGTTTTACTATGCCGTGAAAGTGGTAAAACCTATAGTAATGGTATTGCTGAAGTACGTGAAGCTGTTGATTTCCTCAGATACTATGCAGCACAAATGCAAAGCATTGAGGAAAATGGGACACTCAGCCCACTGGGTACAATTTTATGCATCAGCCCTTGGAACTTCCCACTTGCAATTTTTACTGGACAAATTTCGGCAGCACTTGTTGCAGGAAATACCGTAATTGCTAAACCTGCTGAACAAACCCCATTAATTGCAGCACAAGCAATTCAAATCTTATGGGAAGCAGGAGTTCCAAAATCAGTTGTACAATTACTTCCTGGTCGTGGTGAAACAGTTGGAGCAAAACTCAGCCAAGATGAGCGTATTCAAGGCATTATGTTCACAGGTTCCACTGAAGTTGCTAAGATTTTACAAAAAACCGTAGCACAACGTCTGAGTCCAACAGGTCAACCGATTCCGCTAATTGCTGAAACAGGTGGTCAAAATGCGATGATCGTAGATTCTTCTGCACTGACAGAACAAGTCGTAATCGATGCAGTAAACTCAGCATTTGATAGTGCTGGTCAACGTTGTTCTGCCCTGCGTGTATTGTGCGTTCAAGAAGACAATGCAGCAACCTTAATTAAGATGCTTAAAGGCGCCATGCAACAGCTCAACATTGGGCAACCTATTTTGCTTAAAACAGATATAGGTCCAGTGATTGATTCTGAAGCGCAACAGAATATTGAAAAGCATATCGAAATGATGCGTAGCAAGGGTTATGCAATACATCAACTTGCTTATGAAACACCAACATCTGATTTAAATGCAGGCACATTTATTGTTCCGACGGTGATTGAACTTCCAAATCTTAATGATTTAAAACGTGAAGTTTTTGGACCTGTATTGCATGTCATTACCTATAAATATGGTGAATTAAAGCAATTGTTAGAACATATCAATGCAAAAGGATATGGTTTAACCATGGGTTTACATACACGTATCGATGAAACTATTCAAACTACCATTGAACATGCGGAAGTGGGTAACTTATATATTAACCGTAATATTGTAGGGGCTGTTGTTGGCGTACAACCTTTCGGTGGTGAAGGCTTATCAGGAACAGGGCCTAAAGCTGGCGGTCCGATTTATTTATATAAATTAATGCAGCATACAGCCCTACCAAAGCATCCTTTTGGTACTGTAAAAAATATCTCTGAACAGCTCAATCTAAAACCATCTGAGATTCAAAGAGAATTTCACACTTGGGCAAAACAGCATTATTCACAATGGACTTTGCATCAGTATCAATCACCGATTGCCTTATATGAGCTCCCGGGCCCAACAGGTGAATTGAATCAATATCATGTTGTATCACGTCATCGGATATTGGCAATCGCAGAGCAAGAACAGGCTTTGCTGAATCAATTTAATGCAATTTTGTCTCTCAATACGCAAGTCTGTATTTTAAGTGATGATGCGATTGCTTTAAAAATGATTCAAGCGATGCCAAAAGTATTGCAACAAAAATTTTCGATGATCAAGGATGTTGTTGCTGGAGAATTTGATGCAGTTTTACATCAAGGTGCGGGTCTAAAAGAATTACAGACCCAGATTGCGCAACGTCAAGGTGCAATTGTCGGCATAACTCACTTAACGGATTCCAATACAATTGTTCCACTTGCACCATTACTCATTGAGCGTGCGATCAGTATCAATACTGCGGCTGCAGGCGGAAATGCAAGTTTAATGACTTTAGGGAGTGAATAAACCATAAAGCAATGATTTAAATAATTTTTCCATTCCAAGCCAAAATCAATTGGCTTGGTTTTTTTTAGAATTTTTATTTTAGTTTGTAGATATTGATTTTGCTTAAAAATCTGAGCAAATGAATCACTATTCAGGATAACTCCTTAACAATAATTCCTGTTTAATTTTCTCATAATTATCCTGTATTTTTGGGGATAGACTTTCTACAAACCAGACCCCATCGGCAGCATAACGTAATATTTTTAATGTGACAGAATAATCAGTTTCAGCATGTTGAGATAACCGTCGTGTTAGCCATTGATCCCACTTCTCACTGTAAGATTTATCTGTCATCAATGTCATGCTTAAAGCACTCCATATAGTGTTGACTCCAAATGAAGAACTTAAGGTGACATCAATATATGCGCGAGTAAAGCAGCCATAAGTGACTGGATCTTTTTCAATTGCTAGGCTGACTTGCTGGTCCAATTGTTGGATTAACTCTTCCAACATTGCCTCAATTAAAACTTGTTTATTGGCAAAATGATGAAATATACCACCTTTAGTTACACCTGAATGAGTTGCAATACTTTGAATCGACACACCATTTACACCGTGTTCAGCAACTAAATTCATCGTGTTGGCTAAAATTAATTTTTTAACACCTTCAGGATCTTTTTTACGTTGATAAGCATTTCCAACAATTTTATCCATACTCAAATCTTACCCGCTTCGTGCTTTTATCAATGTCCTGCTGATGTTGAAAATAAATTAATCACCAATACACCTGAAATAATTAATCCAATACCTGCAATTGCAGCAAAGTCTAAGCTTTGTTTGAAAATGAAGTAACCCACCAAAGCAGTGAGAATAATACCAACACCAGCCCAAATTGCATAAGCAATACCTAATGGAATTGTTTTAATCACTTGAGAAAGTAAATAGAAAGAAATCACATAAAAAAACACCACCAGTAAACTTGGGACTAACTTTGTGAAGCCTTGGGATTTCACTAAGAAAGTTGAACCAGTTACTTCAGCGAGGATAGCGATAGCCAATAAACTATAGGCAAAAAGTATAGAATTCATAAATTCATCAAAAGATACCAGTTGGTTGGTATGTTATATAAATTCAATTTACAATACAATCTTTAGCTATTTGTAATCTCAGCCATTAAATTTTATGAAGAAAAAAGCAACATCACTTTGATAAAAACTAGTTTTATAAAAAAAGGTGAGTTATCAATATGATACTCACCTCTTTTTTTCAATTTCCCACCTAATCAGGTTGGATGAATAAAGTAGAAAAATGAAATTATAAACAACAAGGCAATTATCGCCAAAATTAAATACGTGTTTACCGTGTTGAAACTCTTTATAAAGTTTAAAATTTCCATTATTTTTCGTCACAAAATAAACCAGTATTTATTTTAATATATTTTGTCACAATTTGTAAGATAATTAAGCCTAATTAAATTAAAAAACACTTAAAAATAAGTCTAACTGGCTACTTTTACGGCATCAATAGATATTAAAAAGATTTATTATAAATGATAAATATTCTCACATATTTGTTTTTATTCAGTTATTATGCAGGTTTTGATACCTATATCACAATAATTATTGCAGTACCCTGCTGTTTAAAAAATATTCAAACTCATTAGTTTTTCTTAATAAATAATATTATTAATGCATTAACCGCATGGTAAAAAAATCAAAAAAAAGAAATATTTAGATACATCATCCAAAAAAAGTGGATAAAAAATGAAGAATTAATAAAAAAGTGTTACAAGTTGTGTTTAACAATGGTCGCGGATGTCAATATTCTAAATGTGATAAATTTAGATTTTTAAAAGCAAAGAGTGATCCCTGCTGGATCAAGTAAGGGCTCTAAAGATATATTACTTTTCTCATGCAATATGATAAAAAATTCACACTCATTCCTTGAGTTGTAAATTTTTTAATAAATGATAATTTTATTATTCTTTTCAGTAAAAAACTTACTTCACCTCAAAATGATGTTTTTCTGTGACCAATTTAATTTTTATATCTTTGTAGTAGCGGACCATTGTGTTATTTGGATCTTTTTTCAGTGCATCTGCAAATTTATCTTCATTCATTAACTTCGCATAAGTTTTATAGCCAATTTCTAAAGTTGATGCTTTTTTACTAGATTCTTGAAATTCATCTATACGCTTGTTGATTTGCTTTACACTAATTTCCATTTTTCATTTCTCGCTACAATTTCATTTTTTATAACATGCTTTTATGACAATACCGTTTAAATCATTATTTTTTGAGTTTATTTTGCAGCAACATTTTTCTTCAAAAACATAATAGTTTGATTAAATATTTATTGACTCGCTTTTTTACCTAAGAAAATCGATACTCATGGACCAACCATTCTTTTGATTCGGGGTAGGAAATAGCTTGAACGAGAATTTTGCTTTTCTTGCAAAGCTTTTACAAAAGGAATGGATTTCGTATCAGTCAAAAAATCTTTATTTCCCCCACTGATAAAAAAACAGGCGGATAGTTTTTGGTAAAAAGCTGTAGAGGTGATCAAAGTTTTAAATATTCAGGATTATCTTTTTGATTAGCTATATAAACTTGGACAAGCTTATTTACCCTCACTCAATCAGTTTGATTTCATCTGGTGCTGTATGGATAAAAGCATTCATATCATAGATCCCACATTACAAGATCAATTCCTTAAGTTGTGAAGCTTCTATCGTAGCTATAAATCCAGATTGCATGGAGATATTAGGGCTCGTGAGAAGCACTACATAAGGACTGGCTGAATTAATCCCAGCTGAATCCCCTGCTAAAAATAATTGATCTGCATTTATATGGTTTTTTTGCATTTTGCTGGATAAATTGCAGTGCGATATTGATTTGATACAATTGCGTTGGATAAGTTGCTTGTGCTGCAAATTGCTATCGCTCCAAAACAACATTATAACTTTATGCTGCAAGCAGCTTAAAATATCCTTTAGCATTATCTTTAGCACCTGAAATCCAACCACCACCATGAATCCAAATCACGCTTGGACGTTTTATCAAGGTGTTGAATATCTTTTGACTGCTAGAGATCTAAACTGAGTTTTAGCTGTTCTTGTTAACGAATGTTATTTCTAACAATGACATTCTTTGGTGCATGTTTATCTATCAAATAGTGTTCAAGTATCAATCACCTTAGCAAGGATTTTGTTATTTTTTTGCATATTTTGGCAAGCTGATAATGTGAATAGTGAAATTAAACAAATAAGAATTTTCAGTTTACACATTTTGATCTTAAAAATGTTCGATCATTGTGATTTTCACATTATCGATAACTTCAATTTTGACCCAAACATAGTCTAAAAAATGAAGTCTTTTACTTTTAATTTCAATGCTAAAAACAACTAAAAATTTTAATTTATATTTGCGCGATTTGTTGATGTAGACTTTGCAAAAATAAATCCGCTTCAGCTTTGGTTTGACACATTTTATGATATAGGCCATTGGCATTTTGATTGTGCGGGGTATATTCTATATTTATAGAAAAATTCTGCGTAATCATATTTTTAGAAACATGTATCGCGATAATATGCAGTGAATTTAGGTAAAAACCATCTTCTATTTTAACCAGCATTTTAAGCCTCAAACTTTATAACACAGAGAGAGTAAGACAAAAAAGCCCATCTTTTGATGAGCTTATTATTTAAATATTTTAAACTTAATCATACTTCAATTTAGCCAGTATTTAAAATTTTTGATTATTTATTATGTAACAAAAGGAATATCCACTAATAATTTTCTTGAACAATACAATAAAAAAATTTAACACATCATCAAAAATCAGCTTTAGATTGTCCGACATTTTTTCACCTGATCAAAATACTTTGATGTTAGATTGAAAAAATCGTGATACTTATCACATTTCATAATAAAAGTTATTTTATCTAAATCTCTTTTATGGAGGTTGTTAATATGAATTATTTGATTATTTTAAATTCATCACAGGCACACCATTTTGATGAAATGCATAAGCTCATTTGTGACTATGATGCTTCAATTCGAGTAAATCCTACCACTTGGCTGATCAATACAACTTATGAAGCCAACATCATTCGCCAGCATTTAGCGAATATTATTAGTATTCATGACTCATTGTTAGTCTTTAAGATCGATGGTGAACATTCTTTTACCAATGATTTAGATTTAAATGACTGGATAGAGGATATAAATAGTAAAAGTATGATTCATGTTTAAATTTTGCGTACTGAATGGACATGACCAAAGTTTAAACCAACCCGATTGATCATGTTTCAAAAGTCATGCCTTTCCTGTTGAGAGTCAGAATCACAATAAAATGTAGTTTCAAAGCATAAATGATTGAATTGAAGGAAATGAATGCATAACGTTTAAATTATCGTTTTATGGATTATATATTATTTTAGATCTAATCATAAATCCTTGAAATTACATCACGGCGGTACTTTCAAGGATATTTAATTAAGCAGCTTTAATTTTATTTATGGTCTTCAACAAACTCTTTAAAGTCAGCTTTACGTATTTTGGCATGAATTCCCTTGGTCTTATCTACCACTTGCGATACTTCAAAATCAGTAGCAGCACTGAGGTAGGCATAAGCAATCGCTTCATCAATACCATATTCTTGGTTTAAAAAACGGATCGCTTCACGTGTAGATTTTTTCATTGCTTCATCTAAATCTTGATCTAATCCGGGTGTGATCCAAAATTCAGCATTTTCGGCTAATGGCTGTACGATTTCTTTACCTGGGATTTTATCTTTGCCTGTTTTTAATAAAGTGAACTTGAGTGTTGCTCTTGCTGAGGCTTCTAATGCAGTTAAAGCAACTTCGCCATCACCTTGGGCAAAATGACTATCACCTGTATAAAACAATGCACCTGGCACTTGTACTGGGTAATATGCAGTTGATCCAGCACCTAACTCATTTATATCAATATTGCCACCATACATCGCGGGTGGAACTGAATGCACTGGTTCTGATGTATTCGGCGCGACTCCCATGATCCCCATGAAGGGGCTCAGTGGGAAACGAATCGATTTACCCGATTCTGTTTTTAATACCCCCTCATATTCACCCTTTGCATTTTTTTCTATTGGAGTAAATACTGAAACATTCCCATATCGCTCAGGATGTTCAGCCGAAGCATTTTCTTGTTGTGGTCTTTTAGGATACTCACCCACTAATGCACCTTTACCATGACGATTCGAAATGACGCCATATGGAACACGAGGCTCTACTTTAATGACTTCTACTTTTAAAATATCACCTGGTTGCGCACCTTGAATTGCTATTGGACCAGTCACAATATGAGGACCATCTTTATGAAAATCATGTTTTAGCGAAGATTTGGTAATATTTTTTGCTTCATCTAAAATATATTCATCCTGTACCCCTTTGGATTTAAAGAATTTTTCTGCATCTCGTCCTTGATCTTCAAGTAACCCCTCATGTGAAACTGTATCGAAAGTCACAACACTTCCCGATGGAACAGTTATCACTGGCTTTGCTTCTTTATTCGGTAAGTAACCCCAAGTAATCGTGTTTAAAGTTGATGGTACATAATAATTACCTTTGTATTCACCGTCTTTTAATTGAACAGGCTTGTTGGATAATTGCTTAAGGACATTAAAACTTTCAGCATTAACTGCTGAAGTACTGATAGCACTGCAAATAAACAGTGAAAGAACCGTCTGCTTAAACATAAAAAATACCTTTAACAATTGAAAAATAAAAATATTGCAAAGGAGTTTCAGCAAATTTCATGCCACGGTAAAATTACATTAATTTAAGCATTTCAATGAAAAGTGCGCTAATTATTTTCATCTGTGCGTTCTAATCAAGTGCATAAATGAGGAAGTATGCTTAAATATCTTATTTCAATTGAATTTTAAAGATGTCTATTCTAAATTATGGTTTGCACTCTACTTTCTACAAATCACTTGAACATACCATATTAATTTCATTATTGATTGACAATAAAAAACCCCACCAGATGGTGAGGCTGTTGAAGTTACAACTCTATTTTACTTCTTTCACTGTAAAAGATTTATCTTTTGCAAGTTCAATGGTTCCTTCATCGCCTTTAGAATGAATTGAAACACCATTTTCCCCCTCAAGACGCATACCACTTCCAGCAGGAACCTCTTTCAAGGAGTAATTATTTCCATCATTATCAGTTAATGTTGCTGTAACAAAATTATCACTGGTCTTCAGCGTAAATTGTTTCTTATCAGCTGTTTCATACTTTACCGTTTTTTCAGCTGACTCATTTGTATCAACAGCAACTGCGCTGCTACTTACCTCATTATCAGGAGATGTCGCTTTATCTTTGTCTTTTGCATTACACCCAGCAACAAAAACAACAGCTAAAAAAGATGAAATTAATAATAATTTTTTCATGTTTAATCTCGAATAAATATGGAAGTTAAGTTCTAACATAGCGCTTTAGAGCAATCCAACCACTAATTGCGAATTACTACTTGTTATCTACACAAATCATAAAAATCATTTAGAACCCTATACATTTTAAGCTTGAATTTCTTTTAATTTATATATTTAAATTTATTTTTTAATCAATTAGCAAGATGTATTGAGCTCAGACAAGTGCTGTCATTGCCGATTAGGACGAGGTAGTTTTATATCATTACAGAAAATTACTCGGCTATCATAGCTTATACCTCTAGTATGAATTCTTATAGAGAAAGCCTAAAAATTACATGAATTAGATATAAAATATCTAAATAAAACTTTGCTTTATAATTTAATAATCCTCCCACTTTTCGATATCTTTTAATTGTGAAATCGAGCCTAAAGAATCAAAGATCTATCTATAAAATGTTTGTCTAATCTCAAACAAGACTTTATTTTTACAATAAAAAAACGCTTTAAGCGTCTTATCATAAACATGATTTCGATTTCGACCAATGCATCATATCAATCAGCCCACTGTATCAGTGGGCGTTGGATTAACTGTCCTTATCCACTGAATGTGGCGTTGTTGTTTGATCTTGCTTTTGTGTATCTGTATCTCTTTTTTGACACGCTGTTAAACCGATCAGCATAGCTAAACTTAAAATTGAAAAGATTTTCATAGTTCGCTCAATTTTGCTTAAAAAATATACCATATCAAAGTATGAACTTCATAATGTGTATTTTATGAAACTTAGGTAACATTTCGAACTGACTTGCAAAATTTTAAATCTGTATAAATGACAAATTATATACACTCACCAACAATGCTTACATTTAAAAAGTTTACTCAGATTATTAAGATATTTTTTAATTTTCAGAATTATAGACACATGCTTGGTTTTCTCTTTAAAAATCCATTTAATTCGCCAAAATTTAGTCAGTTCGCCTTAATATTAACCAGAGTTTCAATCGGTTTATTTTTCTTAACAACGGGTTATAACAAATTATTTGTAGAGAAAAATCAACAAATCATGTTGGAAACGATTGTTTCTGCTGGTATACCTTTTCCAGAAGTCACAGCTATCATTGTTTCTTTATTTGAATTTGCATTCGGGCTATTGCTAACCCTAGGATTATTTACTCAGTTAACCAGCCTTATATTGCTCTTTATTTGCTTTGTAGCACTCGTAACCGTTGGTATATATACAATTCCACCGGGTCTTAATTTGATCACTTGGATAAGCTGGTTTTTTTATACCCATGATTTGCTTTATATTTTCATTTTACTTTTTATTTTTACAAACAAGCCAGATTCTTTCACGCTAGATAAACTTTTTTTCAAAAAATACTTTTAGAAATTACCCACTTTTTGGGGAAATGGGTTATTAAAATAATATATTAGTTGATTATGATGTATGAGAATTTATCTTTAAATGAAATTTTAAAATTTATTTATCTAAACAAGCATCTTCAATCAACTTACTACCCTGTGGAAATTTAGTCACAGTTCTATAAGTTTCAGTAAGATCTGCATTGTAATCATAATATCCTGAATATAAGAAAATTTTTCTAGCTTCGCAGTCGTGATAACCAATCATTTTGATATAAGTTTGAAGCTCATATTCTCTACCAAATATTATTCTCGTCACAATCACTTTATATTTAGGTTGATCCAAAGCTGTTTCTCGTTCTGCGATTAATTTATCATTTTCAGGATACCGAGTATGATCACGATCAAAATGTTCTTTGAATTTCTCTATATTTAATTTTTTATCAAAAATTGGCATTATTGGATCTGCATAACAAAGCTGTGATATCCATAAAATAAATAAAAAAAGGATTTTTTTCATAATTTATAATTTTTTGAATGCTCTATAAAAGAAGTTTAGTTTACATAAAATTAAAGCCCATCTATTGATGAGCTTTGAAGTTATTTGGTTTGTTTCGGGTCAATTTTATAACAATCGGTTCGCATTTTCGGTGAGAGTGCATTACTGTTAAGCATACTCATCCCATTCTGACTCTGATATCTAAAGCGATCATAATCACTCATTGTTGATGTAACGTTACTGACATCTGCTCCATATCCCATACAATGCGCATGATTACTTTATAAATCATAGCTGGTACAAAATACCAATAAAAAAGCTAATAAATATTAATGATTTCACTTGTGTTTTTACTTTAAAGACTAAAAAATAATTTGGTTTAAGTAGATGTCGATAACGCCCATCAACATCATAAAAATATGCCATACCCGATGTATAAGATCAATATATCTTCACCGCCTTGAGCCACCATGTTATATACTATTTTAGATAAATTTACCGTAATTGCCTTTGTATGTCTGACTTACAGCTTTCCTTAAGCGAATACCTTGCAACTGTTCAAGAAGTTATACGTGTAACTTTTGATGAACCAATATGGGTAAAAGCTGAGATTAGAAATCTAAGCATCAAGGGCGGCCACTACTACTTAGAACTTGCAGAAAAGGAGGAAGATTCAGATAAAGTCATTGCCAGTTGTAAGGCAACAATCTGGAAATTCTCTGCTGCCAAAATGGTGTTAAAGTTTGAGCGTGAAAGTGGCATTGAACTCTCTCGTGATCTCAATGTACTGATTAAAGTGAAAGCTGTATTTAATCCCCAATATGGTTTTTCAGTCAATATTGAAGCAATAGATTCAAGTTATACCTTAGGAGATCTTGCACGGCGTTATCAACAAATTTTAGAGAGACTGACCAGCGAAGGTTTACTGAATAAAAATAAATTACTGCCTACCCCATTTGATATTGAAAATGTGCTCGTCATTGCTCCTGAAAATGCTGCTGGCTTGGGTGACTTTAAGAAAGATGCAGATGCTCTCGATCAAGCTGGCGTTTGTCATTTTGTCTATCATACGGCAACGTTTCAGGGGAACACTGCGGCTACAAGTATTTCTGAAGCTTTAGCAAATGGATTACGACAATGGGCGAAAGACCTCAACACCCCACCAGATCTTATTGTGATTATTCGTGGTGGAGGTGCAGTCAATGATCTGGCCTATCTCAATGATTACAATCTCGCTGCGCTACTCTGCAAACGCTCTGTTCCAATCTGGGTAGGTATAGGCCATGAAAAAGATAGAACCATTTTAGATGAAGTAGCGAACCGTTCTTTTGATACACCGAGTAAAGTGATTGCAGGGATTCGAAATCTAATCGTAGAGCGAACCCAAGATGTGCTAGATTCTCTACAGAAGATTAAACTGTTATCTCAGCATCAAATCACTGCTTACCAAAGCCAGAATGATCAGTACATCAAAGTCATTAAAACGCTTTCTCAAGGGCAAATCAATGAGGCAAATAAAAGCTTAGATTTGATGAAAGGTACTGTTCAGTATTTGGCACAGCAACTGATTAAATTGGCATCCAATCAAGTTGAATCACTCATGCGTGAAACGCTTTTGCAAAATCCACGTCATGTCATGGCCAAAGGTTATGCTATTGTCCGTAGTGATGGTAAAGCCATTCGTTCTATTCAACAAATTTCAACTGATCGCATCCAAGTAGAGTTACTGGATGGCACGATCAACGCAAATGTGACACAGGTATTAAGCAATGGCTAAACAAGATTTAACGTTTAAAGAAGGTTATGACGTTCTAAAGAAAAATGCAGAATTATTAGAATCTCAAGAAGAACCTGATATTGATAATTTAATGAAGATTGTTGAAGAATCTATGTCTGCATATAAAGCCTGTAAGTCACGTGTAGATGCGGTGCAACAAGCTTTAAATGAGACTTTTAAGGAATAGATAAATAATAAATCTGAATGTTTAAGAACTTATAAATATGCTATTTCCCCTATAAAAATAAGAGAAATAGCATTACAAATATAATTAAATCAAAAAATTATAAGCCATTAAACACTTAACATACTATTTAAGGTTTCACTGACATTTTTTGATTTCACTTGAGATTTTAATCCATCAAGTGCGGCTTTTACTTCACTTCGTTGTGGCTCAGCTAATGTATACCAGCGGGTGAGGACTTGAAGTAAACGAGACCCAACAATTGGATTTTTCTCATCCAAATACTTCGCCAAATCGACAAAATGCTGAACACCAAAACTCCATGCATTGACAGGATTGGCATTTAAACCACCACTTACTGAACGAATACGGTTAGGTGTACCTAAATCATAATCAGCATGTGAAGTTAAATACTGAATCGTTTCAGCGGTTGCTTTCGGATGCGCTGCTTGAATCATAAACCATTGATCTAATGACAATGCTTCATCCTTAAAGCGCTTATAGAAGTCCTCTAAGGCTGCTTTTGCTTGTGGAGCATCATTCCATACCAATACTTTAAGTGCGCCAAGTCGCTCAGACATATTCACAGAATTTTCATACTGTGCATAAGCCAAATCAAATACTGCGGTATCCCCCTGACGTGCCATAAAACTCAACATAATATTTTTCAGAGCACGAACACCCATTGCTTGTGAAAATTCATTTTGTGAATCTGGATCAAGTGATAAATATGTTTCTTTAACAAAGTCATCCAGTACTTTTGCCAATTGATTCAACAAAGCTTCACGTGCTTCATTTACAATCAAAGGATTATAATCTTGGTCGATACGACTACCCAAATAACCTTCACTTGGTACATCAAATAAGCGTGATGCCAAGAGTGGATCTTTTTCAATTACACTTGGTAAGGTCTGTTTAATTGCCTCTACATAAATTTGAGCATCATGACCATTAAGCAAAATACGCTCAAGTAAAGTCTGTGTTGCTTGCCACTGATTAAAACCATTGGTTTCATATTGTAGCAAGAAGGCAAGTTCTTCATCTGAATAATTAAATTCAAGATTTACCGGTGCTGAGAAATTCCGTAATAAAGATGCTACAGGCTTTTCGGTCACGCCTGTAAATTCAATGGTCGCTTCTGTTTGATCAAACAAATACACCCCATCTTTTATCCCATTTTCAAATAAAGCCTCAGAATGTAAGGTGTACTGCTCACCTGTTTCTGCATTAAACAATGCTAAAGCCACAGGAATAGGTACAGCTTTTAAATTTGGATATTTAGGATGGGTTTTTAAACTTTGTTTAAAACTCAAACGATAAGTGTGAGCACTCTCATCATATTCACCTTTCGCTTCAAGCTTTGGCGTTCCTGGTTGGTTATACCAGATTAAAAATGCAGATAAATCGACACCTGAACCCGCAGTTAAAGCAGCAACCCAATCTTCAACAGTGACAGCTTGGCCATCATGACGTTGAAAATATTCATCGGTTCCCTTACGGAATTTTTCCTTGCCCAATAAGGTTGACATCATGCGGTTAATTTCCGCACCTTTCTCATACACTGTCGCAGTATAGAAATTGTTGATTTCGACAAAATGATCTGGACGTGGCGGATGCGATAATGGGCCTGCATCTTCTGGGAATTGATGCGCTTTAAGAACCGCAACATCGTCAATACGTTGTACTGCTGCTGATTGTAGATCTTCTGAAAAAGACTGATCACGGAAAACCGTTAAGCCTTCTTTTAAACACAATTGGAACCAATCACGGCAAGTAATACGGTTACCTGTCCAGTTATGGAAATATTCATGAGCAATCACAGACTGTACACGCATGATTGCTGCATCAGTGGTATATTCTTCATCAGCAAGCACACATGATGTATTGAAAATATTTAAGCCTTTATTTTCCATTGCGCCCATATTGAACTGACTGGTTGCCACAATCATATAATTGTCTAGATCATATGCACGTCCATAGTGTTCTTCATCCCAACGCATAGAATGCTTTAACGCTTCCATCGCAATATGACATTTTGGGATATCTTTTTCTTCTGCATAAATTTCTAATGCCACATCACGACCTTCTGTAGTGGTATAACGGTCTTTTAAAACCGCTAAATCACCAATTACGCAGGCAAATAAATAAGCTGGTTTTTTGGTTGGATCTTCCCAAATGGTATAGTGGCGCTCATCACCAGTTTTACCAGCTTCAATCAAGTTCCCATTTGCCAAAAGCACAGGGTATTTGTTATCGGCTTCTACACGAGTGGTGAACACGGATAAGACATCTGGGCGATCAGGGTAGAAAGTGATTTTACGGAAACCTTCTGGCTCATTTTGAGTGACAAATAGATCACTCCCCGCAAGATATAATCCTTCGAGTTGTGTATTGGTTTCAGGATGAATGACTACAGATGTTTCAACGATGGATTCATCTGGCGCATTGGCAATCACCAACTGCTCAGAATCAAGCCTATATTCACTTTCAGTCAGTTTTTTACCATTAATAGAAATTGATTTAAGTTCAAGATCGCGTCCAAGCAATACCATATCTCCAGCTGCTTGACGTTTCATGACTAATTTGCTGTTTACGTTGGTATGGTCATCATAAACTTGGATATCGAGATTGATTGAATCTACAACATATGAAGGTTTTTGATAATCTTTTAAATATATAGTTTGATCTGCTTCAACTACTGGGTTTGCCGCGATATTCATATGATGTCCTAATCCTATTGTTGAGCTTCGACTTGTTATCGTGAGCTTGATCATCAATCAAATTTCACAAAGTGTCTGTTCTGTACTGTTGATTAATTTCTATATGGGTCTAGTTGAAATTAATTTCAATTGTTAGAATGCAAAAAACGTGCGAGATGGCCTATCTTTATACAACAATTTATCCTGTAAATCAGAAATGATGCTTATGAAAATTAATGCAATAAAAAGCAAACAAGATTTTTTAACATTTTTAGATAAACTCAAACAAGATCGTCTTGAAGATATTCAAGAATGGGAAAATATATGAAATCGCTTAGGCTATTTACAACGGTAATGTGTCTTCTCCCTTTGTCTGTTTATGCAAAGCAAACTGCCCCATATTTTTGCTTTAAGGAAAGTCAAAACAATAATATTCTGCTTATTTCTGAGGAAGAATTTCCAAAAGTCAAAACAGTAAAATATTATCCTTATATGAAAAAAATCTCGCTAAAATTTACTCACTATGATGCTGTTGATACAGCACAAGGTAGACCGAGTGAATTTCACAATTTCTATAAAGAAATAATCAATCAGAAAGAAACAGGAACTTATGAAATCGTTTATCAAGGTGCTGTGCTTTACAATGTCAATTACACCAGTAAAAAAACTAAGAAAATGACTCAATTCGACAGACTCTATCATGACGATGAACAAATTTTTCAAAAACTTAAGCAAAATGGAGTTGAATGTTTTTAACGATATTTTTACAAAGAAAAACTTAGAATTATGCCTTCTTTATCTGAAATTATGGATAATGGCTTTAAATGAAATCAAGATATGGAATTATGAAGTTGCGAACATTGCTCAGTGTATGTTGTTTTACTTTGTTGAGTCTAAGTACAATCAGCCACGCCAATCCTGAGTTTCTCCCACCAGATCAAGCTTTTCAATTCTCTGCCGAATCAATTTCAGAAAATAAAGCACAATTGAAATGGACAGTTGCACCTCACTATTACCTCTATCATGATCAGTTTAAAGTAACAATTAACAATAAAGCTGTACCTTTAAGTCTTCCCAAAGGTCATATCAAAGATGATCCAACTTTTGGGAAAACTGAAGTTCATTATGAAAATGTGACAACACAAATTCAGGTTAAACCTAATTCACAATATTTAGTGATGTATCAAGGTTGTTCTGCAGATGGCTTATGTTATCCATTACAAAGAAAAACCATTGCAACTGATGCAGATGGCTTATTACCGCAAAGTAATACATCTTCAAAACGCCTTTTCAATAACAATCCTACTAGCTCATTACTCAATCAATCTGATACCGCAGTCGCAGCTCAAGATACAAAAATCAAAGAAAATGCTGAGACTAAAGTAAATTCAACTGTTGGAAAAATAGGTTTAGACAAAGTATTGGATGAACAAACCACTGAGCTGGGACAAAAAACTACTAATGAAGCAGACAACACTGTAAATCCAAACAATTTCAACGCTTCTGCTGCAAGTGGTAATGTCATTACAGATACAGAAAATTCTACTGGTTTACACAGTAATATTGACACTAAAAACACTACATCGTCATTACAATGGAATGATGATCAATCATTCTTTAAGCTATTATCTAAAGACTCTCTGTTTTTAAACTTATTGGTATTCTTTGGTTTAGGTATTTTATTGGCTTTTTTGCCCTGCTCGCTTCCGCTTATTCCTATTCTCTCAGGGATCATCATTCAACGTGCTAAAGGTTATAAAGCTGTTGTGATTGCCTTATGCTTTGTGATCAGTATGGCTGTAGTTTACGCGATTATGGGTGTTGTGGTGGCTGAAATTGGTTATAGCTTTCAGCGTTGGTTCCAAAGCCCTTGGATTGTTTCGTTGTTTGCAGTTTTATTTGTTGTTCTGGCTTTAAATTTATTTGGTTTATATCAATTAAACTTACCACAATTTATTACCAATAAATTAAGTCATCTGCAAAATAATCAAAAAGCTGGGACAGTACTCGGTGCTGTGGTTATGGGTGCATTATCAGCGCTCATTGTTGGCCCATGTATGAGTGCCCCGCTTGCTGGCGCATTATTATTTGTTTCACAAACTCAAAGTGCTGTATTAGGTGGCTTGTACTTATTTATTCTAGGTCTAGGTATCGGTTTACCTTTATTTATTGCCAGTGTATTTGGTTCTAAATTATTACCAAAGCCAGGTAAATGGATGGATCGGATTAAAGTCAGTTTCGGCTTTATTATGTTGATGGTTGCATTGTATTTCATTCGTCCAATGCTTCCTTCGACTGTGTACGCTGCAATTTTTGCCATGCTATGTATCGCATTGTCAATCTATCTCTTTTTTGCTCTACGCGACAGTGAAAAAATAGTCAATAAAGTTATTCTAGCCATCATCGCAATAGCCAGTTTAGTTGCTGGTTTTTGGAATATTCAACAAAGTTATTCTGCTTATCAAATTCAACATAGCCAAACAGAACATTTAGTTTGGAATAAAGTGACCACCGCTGAACAATTAGAACTGGCATTGGTCAATGCAAAACAGCAAGACAAACCAATCATTATTGATGTCTATGCAGACTGGTGTGTGGCGTGTCAACCAATTGAAAAAGAAGTATTCCCGCGTACAGATGTACAAGATGCATTGAAAAACTTCACGCTCATCCAATTAGACTTAACGCAATACAACGCCTCACAAGATATCATTTTAAAACAACGTGAAATTTTAGGTCCACCCACCATGTTGTTTTTAAATAGTAATGCGCAAGAAATCCGTGAATTGCGCTTTACTGGAACCTTCTCAGCACCACAACTTATTCAACAAACTGAAAAAATACACACAGGACGTTAAACAAACTTCCATGATCACTGCACAGGCAATTCATTTAGGACCGATTATGTTGCCATGGGGATTAACCATCCTCATGCTTGCGATACTGATGAGTGTGGTGATTGGAAAGTTTTGCTTTCAATATTTTGCTGTATCAAATTTACAATGGTCTGCGTTTAAAGACTCGATTTGGTCTGCATTCTTGGTTGGCCTGCTATCTGCACGACTTGGGTTTGTCTTACTTAACTTAGATGTTTATTTAGAGCATCCAGTTGAAATATGGAAGATTCAAGATAAAGGTTTTCATCTTTATGTGGGAGTTGCTTGTGCTGGCCTGTGGATGATTTGGAAAAACAGATCTCTGAAGAAAAGCTTTATTGCACTATTTTTTGCGGCTTTTGCCCTGTTTTTCATTTCAGGTCAATATTTCTATCAACAAGTACAATTGCAATACCAACAATTTCCTCAAGTCAATTTAGTGAGTCTTCAACAAGAGCATGTTGAGCTGACTCAATTCCTCGGCAAACCCACAGTAATTAATCTTTGGGCCAGTTGGTGTCCGCCATGCAGACGTGAAATGCCAGTGTTGAATGATGCGCAACAACGATATCCCAATGTGCAATTTGTCTTTATTAATCAAAATGAAGATGCCAAAGCAGTGCAAACGTATTTGCAACAACACAAACTTAATTTGCATTGGGTTCTACTAGACTTTGACGGTGTAACGGCACATAAAATGGGAATGTTTGGCTTACCCAGCACCTTATTTTTTAATGCACAAGGCAAATTAATCGATACACATATGGGGGAACTTACCCATGCTGCGCTTCACCAAAAAGTTCAAAGGATAGTTTCAGAATAATGTATTTCATTGGTATTGATTGAAGAAATATTGCTTTTAACTTAAGGAGTCATATTGATGATTGATTTAAAAACACTCGGTATTTATTCGCTTGGTTTGGTGTTAAGTGGCTCTTTGTTTGCTGCTGATGCAAATTTCCTTAAAAATAAATTGGAAAAAGAAGGTTATAACTTTGTTAAGCAAATAAGTGCACCCGAAGGTTTAGAGGGTTGGACAGGTTTTAAAGATGAATATCCATCTACGATATTTATTTCAAAAGATCAAAAGCACTATATCGTTGGTGATCTATTTAATGCTTCAGGTAAAAACTTAACTGAAGAAGCAATTAATACCCATGTTAAAGGTGCAGTATTAGATGAAATTTGGAAGAGCCTCGAAAAATCGACTTGGATTCAAGACGGCGATAGCAATGCTCCTAAAGTGGTTTATGTATTTAACGACCCAAACTGCCCCTACTGTCATACCTTTTGGCAACAAGCGCGTCCTTTTGTAGATTCAGGAAAAGTTCAATTACGACATATTATGGTTGGGGTAATTCGTCCAAGCAGTAAAGGACAAGCCGCAACGATTTTAAATCACGCCAATCCTTCCGAAATTTTCAAACAATACAATTTAAGCAACGGTAAGAATAAATTGGTGGAAATGAAAAGTATTCCTAATGCATTATCTGAAAAGTTAGATGTAAATACCAAACTGATGGATAAATACGGCTTTTACGCTACCCCAGCAATGGTATGGAAAGATGCAAAAGGTGAAATTCAAAGCCAGCAAGGCGCACCGAAAGACATTAAAAAGTTATTTGATTAAGCAATGATAAAAATGAGTGATTAAAACCCACTCATTTTTGATTAAAGTGTTTTGCATATTTAAAATGAATTGAGTGACATGCAGTTTTATTTTAATCCCTAAACCATTGTTTCACTTGCGATCTGATAATTTAAAATTTATCGTGGTTTTATTTTCGAAAGATCATTTAACAATCCCATAAGTTGTTGGATATTCTCTGTACCATATTGCATTTGAATATCTATATAAATTTCTTCCATTTTATTCGCTTGCGTTTCAAAGTATTGTTTACCCTCTTCACTAAGCCGAATCAAACTCACCCGTTGATCATGGATGATTTTGCATTTCTTAATCAAGTATCGATCAAGCATACGACTTAAGATTCCCGTTAAACTGGGCTTTGAAATACACACCAAATCAGCCAAATGGTTATTTTCAAGCTCATCATATTGATAAAGTACAGCAATCACCCGCCATTTCTGCTCAGTTAAAATCCATTTCATTTAATACTGATCTAAAATGAGTCATTGTTGCTTCTCGGGCTTGTAACAATGCTAAAGTAAACGATGGCGATAAACGGATAGATTTCATAAAAACCCTTTAAATAAAAAATTAACAGATAGATTAATCACTTGATTAATTAAAGAATTTATTCAATACATATCAGCAACGACATCACACTTTTACTGATAAATTTATACATATAAACCCATATTTTCTTTACTAGAAAGTGATAATAAAAAATATATACGGATCAGGATAACAGTCTCACAGTAACAACATCTGCTCAAAAATGAAAACATTGCCCCCTTAGATAAAATAAAAAATCAATAAAATCAAAAATTAAATTTACTTACATCATTCTAATATTTAAGAAAATTTTTAGCTTTGCTTAGAGTAATTAAACCTATTTGGCTTTATGCGCAATCTTGATTGCTCTTCTATTTTTTAAAATTCTGCTGAAAAGTGAACTCTTGTTTCCTTTTGATTTGAGTTGTCATATTTCTTTTAATTGGCTTGTAATCTTTTACGATCTTAGTGTGAATTCAAAGCCAGAACAAAACACACGCATTAAAAAACTCGCAATTAAGCGAGTTTAGGGTGCATCAGTCATATGATTGATGCTTAAAGCCAAACAAAATACAGACCAGGGAAAATCAAATCTTGTATTGCTTTAATGCGTCTATTATTGATCATTTTAAAAAAAACAACTTATCATTTTCAGCCAATTAAATATCATTTTTTGACTAAAATAAGGCTTAAATGACATTTTGCTTATTTCTTAATCGAACAAAATAGCTCAAGCGTCATTCCTGACTGCTCAATACTTTGCTTTTGTCGATCTAAATAATTGTTGGCAATCATTAACATCATATTGGCCGTATCGAGCTCTAAATTTTCTTTCGAAATTCTAGCAATCGTTTGATAAGCATCTAAGCGCGAACAAAATGCTTTATGCTGTTCAGCTGCAGTGATCGTGCTCTGATCTTCATCCAAGATATGTTTGGTTACATTGACTTGATCAGTATAGATTTGAATACGCTGATCATATTGTTCTTGAGTGAGTTTTTGCGTGGATTGCTCAGCAAAACTTGGGGTACTGAATACACTACTCAGAACAATACTGCAGAGGGTCAAAATAAATCTATAGATCATGCTTGAGCAAACCTTTTTTATAAAATATCTGCTTTCCATACATCTTCGTATTCATCAGCATCTATCATAAATCTAAAGCCTTCTTCTAAAGCAAGGTAAGGAATCGCATCAGGAAAAACCTCTTCAAGCTCTTTTACACTGATCACATCAAAAAAATCTTCACCCTCTTCCAACTCACCACCATAAATAAACCATGACACGTTTTCAGCATCTGGCTGTTTACGTAAACCCACGATCGGTTCTTTATTTAATGTTTGCTTAGCGATAGCCACGAGATCCGTTTCATTGACTTTGATATAGCGAGAGTCAAATTCTTCACACACTAATTTCTGTTCTTCTACAAAATCTTGCAACATGTACATTTCCGAGCGATTGGATTTTGTCAAATTGTAAGCTGACAGTTTGACAATCACAATCAATTCACCAAAAGAATCTTGCATCAAGCATTTATTTTGTTAAACTTGATTATGTTACATTATCAAGTTGAATCGTGATGAAGCCAAATTTAAATTCTCCATCGAAATTAAGTGATAGCACTGTAAGGGAAAAATTTAAATCAATGAATCCCCTCATCTCTGTTATCGAGTCTATTTCAATGCAAGATCTACTTACAATTGAATTTCGTAGCAACATTCGCATTCCTTATCCTTTAGAAACTGTTGCAGCAGGCTTTCCATCACCCGCCCAAGACTATACTGAAAAGAAAATTGATTTAAATGAACACTTAATTCATAACCCTATTGCAACCTTTATGTTAAAAGTTAACTCCTTATCAATGAAAAATGCAGGTATTGAAATTGGAGATGAAATCTTAATTGATCGTAGTCTAGAGGCTGAACATGGCGATATTGTTTTGGCATTAATCAACAATGAATTTACAGTCAAACGCTTTATGCAAGTTAAAGTATCTACAGGAATTTATGATATTTGGCTCAAAGCAGAAAACCCTGATTTTCCAGATATTCACCCACACAGTGAAGAACAAATTATGATTTGGGGCGTAGTTACTTATATTCTTAAAAAATTAAAATGATCATTAAAAGTGGCAGCACTGGTTTATGCTAATCATCTTAAAGTTTCATTTGCGATACTCTTGTAAGCCAATACTCACTAAAAATAGGTTAAAAAAATAATTGTTATGATTGAATCATTAAGACGCCTAGCACTCTCTCATCAGGGTCTAATTTCACCTACTTCGTTCGGTACAGGGTTATCTGGAACACGCCATGCCATTGAACATCTTGGCTATGTCCAGATTGATACAATTTCAGTAGTAGAACGTGCCCACCATCATATTTTATGGAACCGTGTTCCGGATTATCAACAAAGCCATTTAAATCAACTGATCAAACAACAACATATTTTTGAATATTGGTTTCATGCAGCATCTTATTTACCGATGCAGGATTATCGCTATGCACTTCCTCATATGACATCGATTAGAAATGGAGAGCATCGTTATTTTAAGCACGGTGATCAAGCTTTTATGAATGAGATTCTGGCTCGGGCGAAAGCTGAAGGCAGTATTCGATTACGTAGCATTGAACAAGGCAATAAGCAAAATTCGGGGGGCTGGTGGAACTCAAGTTTAGCGCGTCGTTCTATTGAACAATTGTTTATGCAAGGCGATTTGATGATTTCTGAACGTAATGGTATGGAAAAAGTCTATCAACTGACTGAATATTGTATTCCAAGTCAGCTTGATCTGAGTGTTCCTACATTAGAGGAATATGCCTACTACTTGTTCAATACCACGCTTCGTGCACATGGCGTGTTTACATGGAAGCAATTGTTGCATTTAAAAGTTGGACAAAAGATCCGTAAGGCAATGCGTGACATTGTCAATGAAAAATTAGATGCGGGTGTAATCACCACTTTAGCTCAATTAGGCAGTAGGGACAAAGATAGTCAAAATCTTTATATCCCAACCGATGCCTTAGAACGGATCCCGACTATTGAGTTGAAAGTCAAACTTCTCTCTCCTTTTGACAATCTGGTGATACATCGTGAACGTCTAAATACCCTGTTTAAATTTGATTATCGATTGGAATGTTATGTGACGCCACCTAAACGTATATTTGGTTATTTTTGTCTACCTATTTTATATGGGGATCAAATTGTGGGACGTATAGATTGCAAAGCACATCGGGCAAAAAATCAACTTGAAGTCATCAGCCTACATTTTGAACCCTATCATCTTAATCATACTATTTCGGATCCAGCGCATTTTTTTAGCACACTAAACACTGAAATACACCATTTTGCCCAATTTAATCAATGTATAAATATAAATGAAGGTCTTCATAAAATTCTTGATCATAGCAAGAAACAATTCAAGTGATAGGTAACGTAAGCTTAAAATCAAAATGCTTTAAAAGCATAATAAAGTCAAACCACTTAATTATTCATACAATTGATTTGCATCAAGTCATTGATCATCAATAAAGCTTATGTTTTGTATGAAGTTTTTTGGTTATGAATAAGTTTTTGTATTATTGAATTCTAGAGGATTATCCTGCCGTGGAGCGACATAAATATCGCCTATCGTTGTAAGGTGGGAATGCGATGGTACAGGACGTTCCCTTGCACAACATAAGCAAAACAAAGCACGGCTTTGTTTGCAGTGCAAGGTTTATTATCTTTTGGAGGCATCGCCTACGCAAATTAAATTTAAACTTCCCCTCTAATATGTAGCTGTATATATTCTTGTGTATGCGTTTTTTTACAGGTTAACTCTATCTAAATCTAAAATGACAAAACACCTAAGTTGAGGCGTTTCGTCATTAAAAGCTACGATTGAGTTTAGTTCAAAGCCCTATTTTTGCTGAGGCTTGTGTTGGTTTTGCTGATTTTGTTGAGCTTGTTGGTTGGATTGTTGCTTTTGCTGGTTTTGTTGATTTGATTGTTGATCTTGCTGACTGTGTTGCTTCTGCTGTTGATTAGATTGATTGGGCTGACCTTGTTGGTCGTTCTGCTGATTCTGTTGCTGATTCTGTTGTTGATTAGCCATTTTCATATCCATCCTTTTCAATATTGGGATATGCCGTACAAATCTACGACAACTGTTAATTTAGCCCTTTCAGTTTTCTATACAAGGATTGAGATGTTTCATTTTTCGACATTGTAAGTTGCAATTTAAGATATACCTTTTAAAAGAATCACTTCTCTATTCAGCATTTTTACCTAAATTACTTAAACCACTACGAAGCTCAACAGTGCTTATTAAGTTTTGTATCTCGCCAATCCCTTTATTGAAATCATCCCGTCCAAATGATGAATAAATCCACATTTGATTTGAATTTATTTTAAACATCTTTTAATATTTAACTTGAATTTGTAACTTTTTCAAGATATCTCATGAGTGAACAAATTTTTGCTTTGATCGACATTAACAATTGTTATGTCAGTTGCGAACGCGTATTTAACCCCAGTTTAAATAACAAACCAGTTGTCGTATTAAGCAATAATGATGGTTGTGTCGTTTCACGAAGCAACGAAGCCAAGGCGTTAAATATAGATATGGCTATCCCTTGGCATGAAGTTGAACAACAAGCCCAAAAAGCCGGAGTACTCGCCTTTTCAAGTAACTATGCTTTATATGGTGATTTTTCAGATCGTTTTTTTAAAATTTTAAAGATTTTTTTTAAAGATGAGGATTTGGAAGCCTACTCTATTGATGAGTGTTTTATCAATCTCAGTTCCTATCAAGACTTATTCGTTCTACAGGATTACTGTAGAAAACTCATCGAAACCATCCAAAAATGGCTTGGTCTACCCTGTTGTATTGGTATTGGCTATAGTAAAACCCAAGCAAAGCTTGCCAATAGTTTTGCCAAGAAACGGCGCGGCTTTGATAGTGTCTGTGACCTGACTGGTTTAGATTTGTGCAGTTTTGAAAGTTTACTACTTGAAACCAGTGTCGCTGAGGTCTGGTGTGTTGGACGTAAAACCAGCAAACGGTTACAAGCTTATAATATTTATAATTGCTATGACTTAACTTTTGCCAATGAACATTACCTTGCACGCGAGTTTTCAGTGGTCATTGGACGCACCATTCGTGAGCTAAAAGGTCAATCCTGTATTGCTTTGGACGATGCAGACATTCCCTCAAAACGTATCCTTTCGTCACGCAGTTTTGCATCTGCTCTAAATAATGTTGAGATTATTAAACAAGCCATTATTTTCCATGTCAATCGTGCACATCAACGACTAAGCAAGCAACGCCAACTGTGTGCAGTTGTGCATGTTTCCTTATATGAAAAAGTTGCTCAAGCACCCTATAAAAAGGCACAAAGTAGTGTCATTGGCTTGATGTATGCAACAGACGATTTGATGATTTTAACCAAGTCAGCATTACAGCAAATTGATGTTTTATTTAAAGAAAATTTAAAGTATGTAAAAGTCGCCGTCATGTTCTCAGCACTGCATGGCAAAAGCCAGCACATCAATGACTTATGGCATCCTGTAGACTTTATTCAGCAACGTGATCAACTGATGGATACACTCTCCAGTATGAAACAACGCTTTGGCTCAGACTGTATTCAAGTAGGTTATCATTCCGACAAAGAAACATGGAAAATGCGTCAGCAAAATCGTTCTCCAAGCTATACAACACGTTGTAGTGACATCTTATGTATTGATGATAGCCATATGGCTGTTACACAAATCAAATGAATAGTTTTGGTCACTCAGTTTAAAATGAAGTCTCTGTAAAACATCTGCTAAAAATGTCATATTTTAACATTGCCATTTACAGACAAAATTAACATTATATAGCCCATACAAGGCACTGCGTTTCCGCGACGATTCAAAGAAAATATAAAGTATTTGTGGAAAAATATGCCATAATATGCAAACTTTGCAGACATCTTGCAATTTTTTTTGCGACTTTTGAATTGGAGCACTCTCAATGAGTTCGACCATTTTGGTCATTCACGGACCAAACTTAAACTTGCTAGGAAAGCGCGAACCTGAGGTCTATGGTCACCTCACATTGGATGACATTAACCAACAACTGAGTCTCCAAGCACGACAAGCTAATATGAGTTTAGATACTTTTCAAAGCAACTGGGAAGGAGCTGTGGTCGATCGTATTCACCAAGCACAACAAGACGGCATAAAATTTATCATTATTAATCCTGCCGCGCTGACCCATACCTCAGTTGCTGTACGTGATGCTCTACTTGGCGTTGCGATTCCATTTATTGAGGTACACCTTTCTAATGTTCATGCACGTGAAGCATTTAGACATCATTCTTATTTATCAGATAAAGCTGTTGGCGTCATTTGTGGTTTAGGTGCCAAAGGCTATTCTTTTGCACTTGATTTCGCCATCGAAAAACTTAAATCTTCAACCCAATCATAATTTAGGAATACGAACCCATGGATATTCGCAAAATTAAAAAGCTCATCGATTTGATGATCGAATCTGATCTTCAAGCAATTGAAGTGAAAGAAGGCGATCAATCGATTGCTTTAACTCGCCGTAATCCTGTGGTTGCTGCTGGTGTAGCACCTATTGCCCTTCCAACCGCTGAAGCGCCTGTAGTTAAAGCTGCCTCTCGTGGTGCAGTAGAAACGTCTCCAATGGTTGGTGTGTTCTATTCAGCACCAAGTCCGGGTGAAGCACCATTTGTGAATATTGGTCAGACTGTTTCTGCGGGTGAAACTTTAGGTATCATCGAAGCAATGAAAATTATGAACCCTATTGAAGCAACTCAAAGTGGTGTAGTTGAAGAAATTTTAGTAAAAAATGGTGATGTAATCCAGTTCGGTCAACCTTTATTTCGCTACCGCGCGTAATACCTCGGGGGTTGATATGTTGCAAAAAGTTTTAATTGCAAACCGAGGTGAAATTGCATTACGCATCACTCGTGCTTGTAAAACTTTGGGAATCAAAACTGTCGGAATCTACTCAGATGCTGATAAAGATTTGATGCATTTACGTTTTTGTGATGAAGCCGTATGTATAGGTCCTGGCGCAAGTAGTGAAAGCTATTTAAATATTCCAGCCATTATTACCGCAGCAGAAATTACAGGCGCAGATGCCATCCATCCAGGTTATGGTTTCTTATCTGAAAATGCTGAATTTGCAGAAATTGTAGAAAACTCAGGATTTATTTTCATTGGACCTCGTCCCGAACACATTCGTCTGATGGGAAATAAAGTTTCCGCAATTACGGCGATGCGTAAAGCAGGTGTTCCAACAGTTCCTGGTTCTGCTCATGCGGTCACACCAAACAATGCATTGGCTGAAGCCAAAGAAATTGGTTTCCCATTGATTGTAAAAGCTGCTTCAGGCGGTGGTGGGCGTGGGATGCGTATTGTTGAGCGTGTTGATACATTACTTGAATCTGTTCAAGCTGCACAACGTGATGCTGAAATGTGGTTCGGGGATGATACGGTTTATATGGAGCGTTTCCTACAAAAACCACGTCATGTTGAAGTACAAGTTTTAGCCGATGGTAATGGCCAAGCGATTCATTTATATGACCGTGACTGCTCTTTACAGCGTCGCCATCAAAAAGTGCTTGAAGAAGCACCTGCACCAGGTTTACCAGAAGAAGCGCGTGCACATATTCTTGAAGCTTGTGTCAATGCATGTAAGTTGATGCAATACCGTGGTGCTGGTACTTTTGAGTTCTTATTTGAAGATGGTGAGTTCTTCTTTATCGAGATGAATACTCGTGTTCAAGTTGAGCATCCGGTGACTGAACAAGTGACTGGTGTTGATATTATTGAACAGCAATTACGTATCGCTGCAGGTCTAGGTTTAAATCTTCAACAAGAAGACATTAAAATCGAAGGTCATGCGATTGAATGCCGTATCAATGCAGAAGATCCGTCAACCTTCTTACCATCACCAGGTAAAATTGAATCATTCTATGCGCCAGGCGGTGCGGGTATCCGTTTAGATTCTCATATCTATCAAGGCTATAGCATTCCTCCGTATTATGACTCAATGATCGCAAAGTTGATTTCTTATGGTAAAGATCGTGAAACCGCGATTGCCCGTATGAAACAAGCCTTGGATGAGATGATCTTAACTGGAATTAAAACCAATATTCCATTACATAAAGATCTGATTCTTGAAGATAAAAACTTCTGTTCACAAGCAATGGATATTCACTACCTTGAAAAACACTTATTAAAACAAGTTCAAGGACATGAAAAAGAAGCTTAATATACATTCTCTAATCCCGTAAAAACCCAATAAAAAACCTCTGTAAAATCAGAGGTTTTTCATTTTAAAGCAAATGCTTCATTACTTAGACAAGCATTGATGCTTTAAATCGACTTAAGGCAAGACTCTGCGTAAAGTAGCAAAGCACTGATCCCCTTTGTCAGAAATACAAAAATTCAAGGTGTTCTTATTAATCCACTTCACAAAATATTGGGTAACTTCACCAGACTGATCTTCTTTACGTCCTGAACAATCTGTTTCATTATTTTCATAGCGAATTTGCATGATTAATGCAGGTGGCTTTTCCAACGTATTATCCGGTGAAGGTTGATAATCAAACAGACCAGTTGACCACTCTTTGGCACTATTCACCACCACTTCATTGGAACCACGGAAATTATAATATTCTGTACATTTCTTATTTTCTGGAATTTCCATACCCCATAAGCCTAAAATTTCAGGGCGAGTATTTATACGAATTGTGCTTGTGGTATTGGTTGCAGCCACAGTCGTAGGATTGGTTGCTTGAGGTTGAACTGTTTCAGCTCTCACAAAAGGTGAAAGGCTAAGCAATAAAGAAATTATAAGTGCTGTTTTTTTCATACCAAGTCTGTATGTAATATTTCATCAGACATAAATTAGCATAGATTTAGAATAAAACATGTAAAATTAACCATATATGAACAATCTTTCTTGTGTGATCTATGCAAAAAACATTTTTGTGACGAGCCCGAATTAAGGTAACTAAAACTATTGATTTATCGATACAAATAGATATGATTACTGATTAATACCTTAGCAGAGCCAGATAAAATATTGGCTTAGAGATTAATCCCTCTTTAGAATAGGTTAGTAAATTGCCTCGAGCTCTCGCATATTTAAGTCAAGTGCTTAAAGACAACATCTCTGCATTTTTTATTATTGCAATGATTATTTTTGTCTGTGCATTGGCTGGAATATTGGGTAGACCCTTATCTTTTCTTGCCATTTTTTGGCCCGCAAATGCTGTTTTACTTGGGCTCTTTTTAAGGTTTCATCGCTTAAAAAATATAGGTGGATGGATTGGTGCATTTATCGCATTTATGCTTGCAGATCTGCTTACTGGCAATTCATTTTTAATCACCTTCTTTCTGACTTTAGCCAATCTAACTCACGCCGTGGTCACATTAGGCCTGATTCGTTTTTTTAAACTAGATTATAAACAATATAATAAAGGTCTAACATTTTTATACTTATTTGCAATCAGTGCCTTTGGCGGTTGTTTAGCCTCGCCAATCGTCGCAAGTTTAACTGTCCCTTATTTACCAAACACCTTTATGATTATGGATAGAATCTGGGTCGATTTTGGTATGTGGTGGACGGGTGAAATCCTCAATGTTATTGCCTTTTTACCGATTATATTGGCAATCCCAGATAAAAAAGCCATTCAAAACCATATCCAACAATTTAAACAACAGCCTTTTCAATACGAAAAATTTCTTCCGCTATTGGGCGTGATTTTCTCCGTCATTCTGACTCATTTTTTTCTGGGTCCAGGTGCAATCATGTTCCCAATTGCAGCGCTAGTCTGGGCTGCACTAAGCTATAATTTATTTTTTGTCTCTATCATTAACTGTATAGTGTGTATGCTGCTCTATAATGCATTGACTGCATATTATATTGCTCAGTCACCCGATGCCTATTTGGGCACCACACTGTCTGTACGCATCGGTTTAATGATGCTGGCTTTGGGGCCTTTAACCCTCGCTATTATCAGTTTAAATCGACAAAAGCTTTATCACCAAATCTTATACTTAGCCAATCATGATGGCCTCACCACCACACTAAATCGTCGTTATTTCTATGAAGAAAGTGAACGCACCATTGCTGAGGATGTTGAAAAACAACAAGCACACAGCGTCACAATTTTAGTTTTAGATTTAGATCATTTTAAAAAAATTAATGATCAATATGGCCATGTGATCGGCGATTATGTTTTGCAAGAGTTTACCCATCAAGTCAAAGCACAAATTCGCACGAATGATCTATTTGGTCGCTTAGGTGGCGAAGAGTTTGCTATATTATTAAAAGATCTATCTTTAGATCAAAGTATTGCCATTGCACAAAGAATTTGTAATAGCGTTTTCAATACCCCGATTCATTTAGATGATCAACGTAGCTTAAATATCAGCGTCAGTATTGGCTTAAGTTATCAGACTTTACCCTATTGCATACCTTTTCAACAGCTGATAAAACGAGCTGATGATGCTTTGTATTTAGCCAAGGAAAAAGGTAGAAATCAGCTTTGTTTAGAAAAAACCATCGAACAAAACCAAAACATATTTGCCCAATAACTCAAAACAGCAAGGAAAAGCTATGAAGTTTTCAGAATATATTCAATATGATGGTATCGGTTTAGCACAACTTGTAAAAAACAAGGAAGTACAAGCACATGAATTATTAGAAATCGCAATTCAACGTGCTGAACAAGTTAATCCTAAAATTAATGCGATCGTTATTCCGATTTATGAACATGCATTAAAAAACACCCAAAATTATGCGACTGGTCCCTTTTCAGGTGTACCATTTTTACTCAAAGATCTACATCAAGAATATGCAGGTGTCGCAACTTCATTTGGTTCCAAATCGTTTAAAAATGCGCAATATATTGCTAAAGAAAATTCAGAAATCGTCAATCGCTGGGTGAAATCTGGGGTAGTCACTTTCGGATTAACCAATTCGCCTGAATTTGGCATTAAAGGTATCACTGAACCTGAAGCTTGGGGCAGTTGCAAAAATCCATGGAATTTAAAACACAATAGTGGCGGCTCTTCTGGAGGTTCCGCTTCTGGGGTTGCAGCAGGTATCGTACCGATTGCGGGTGCAAGTGATGGAGGTGGCTCTATCCGAATCCCAGCTTCATATTGTGGCCTATTTGGCTTAAAGCCAAGTCGTGGACGTACGCCTTGGGGACCTGAAATCAGTGAAGCAATGCATGGTGCTGCGATGCAACATGTTTTGTGCAAATCAGTCCGTGATAGTGCAGCCATGTTAGATGCCACTCAAGGCTCAGATCGCACTGCTCTTTTCAACATCCAAAGCCCGACTGAACGCTACTTAGACATCATTGAAAAAGCTCCAAAGCGTCTGCGAATTGCTTTTTCCACTGTTTCCCCAATTGGAACCAAAGTTTCAAAAGATGCAGTTCAAGCTATCCAAAAGACTAGCAAACTTTTAGAATCTTTAGGACATATTGTTGAAGAGGCAACGCCTCAAATTGACGGTATGTCTCTTGCCAAAGACTTTATTACCACATGGTTTAGTCAATGCGCTTATACGGTCAATCAAGTCAAACAGAAATTTGGCGCAACAGATCAAGATTTTGAATTAGATACACTGGCAATTGCCGCATTTGGGGCCAAGGCTTCTGCTGTGGACTATATTAACAACCTCAATAACTGGGGTGTTTATGTTGCAAAAATGAACCATTTCTTTGAGCATTATGACTTATTTTTGATCCCGTCTACAGCCTCAGTAGCACCGAAAAATGGTGAGGTAAAAACACCATCTTGGCAGGTTCCGATTTTAAAAGCCTTGCTCAAAGTTGATCAAGCCCACTTACTGGCAAAAGGTAAGTTAGTTGAGCAAATGATTAAAAATAATTTGCAGTGGGTTCCATTTACTCAATTGGCCAATATCACGGGCTTACCAGCCATGTCAGTACCTTTATATTGGAATAAAGATAATCTACCTTTAGGTTCACAATTTATTGCCCCTTTTGGACGTGAGGATGTGTTATTACAACTGGCGGCACAATTAGAGCAGGCGCAACCTTGGGCATCTAAATATCAAAGCATTCTATTATAAATTTTATCTGCTTGAATATTCCCATTAAACATCGGGTACTGATGTGAATATTTATTTCAGAATAAGGCTTATTTTAGAGCTGATTATTAGATTTTGAGTTACTAAAAAATGAGCATTCAATACTCAGTCATATTTTGAACTAGTATGCAATGAGTTGCTTTTATATTGATGAATTATACATGATCGGGCTATTGCGTGGCGACGGCTCTCGCCCATTGAGCGTGGGAATGCGGGGGTTACAGGACGTACCCTTCGCACAACATGAGCAAAAACAAAGTATAGCTTTGTTTGCAGTGCGAGGTTTGGCAGCCCTTGCCAAAAGTGAGGCATCGACTACGTGAACCTATTTAAGCGCCAATAGTAAAGTAGGGCATTGTAAGCTTTTCAATCATAAATATTCATTTCCATAGAGAAGTATAAGTTCCAAGTTATAAAGTTTACTTTTGTAAGATAAATCATATAATTCGTATATTTATTAGGTTTCTTTCACAAGTCTTTTTAAAAGCATAAATCGATGTAAAAGCACCCTCATCCTAGCCTTCCTCCCAAAGGAAGGAAGAAGTTTCATACTAATATGATTTAATTCAAATGATCATCTTCAAGCTACAAAAGAGACCTAATCAAAATTTAGAATAATAATCAATTAGATAGATATAAAAACCTGCATTACGCTAAAGTTAAAAGACTTTAGCATTTTTTTGCATAAGCAAATCAACAATCAAGACAACCACTTATACAAAAAAGTCATAAGATATGCCTGTTTTTTGATATCTGGCAATATAAGTCATGTTTGGTCCTGTTGAGTTTATTCTAGCTGGCGTTTTAGTCGGCTTCTGTGTAGGTATTACTGGTGTAGGCGGTGGTTCACTTATGACCCCCATCTTGATTAGTTTATTTCGAATAGAACCACACATCGCAATCGGAACAGACCTACTTTATGCAACTATTTCTAAATTTTGTGGCTCAATGGTTCACGCTAAAAAACTGAATATCGTTTGGCCGATTGTTCTCTGGTTAGCTTTAGGCAGTGTCCCTGCTTCATTTATCACCCATTGGGTTTTAGACAATTATCTCAGCAGTTCAACGCACTACAAATCCATTTTAACCATGGTGTTAGGCTTTATGCTGACCATAACAGGCTTGTCTATCGTGTTCCGTTCTAGAATTGAAAAATTCTTTGCCAAATTTCGTGCAGAAAAGCAAGATTTTCATGAAGCCAATAATTTCAACATTGAAGGCAAACGCACTTATGTGGTGATTATGGGGATTGTACTGGGTGTGTTTGTGACCCTTTCTTCTGTAGGTGCTGGCGCATTTGGTATCATGGCACTGATCCTCATGTTTCCAAATTTACCCATGATTCGTATCATTGGTTCTGATGTTGTACATGCTGTTTTATTAACCTCTGTTGCTGGATTTGCACATATGACATCTGGCAATGTAGATTTTCATCTGCTTGGATGGTTGTTGGTGGGCTCAATTCCTGCAATTGTGGTGGGAACCTTAATCAGTTCTAAAATGCCAGAAAAAATGATTCGCAAGGTTTTGGGGATCACCCTATTTGCCTTGGGTATTAACTTTATCTTAAACCCAGTTAAATCCAAACCTGTAGAAAAACCACAGGTTGCAATGGTGACGCCATCCGTCCAACAACCACAGGTTTAAAATTAAGCTTTTATTAATAACTAATAGTTATGAATTGACCGCAAAGTTTTAATGATTTATTTATGACAAAACTTCGGCCAATTCGTGTTATATTCTGACCACTAAAAATACTTTCTGTATGTTTCTAATACCCAGTGACGGCAATGAATACATTAAATTCAAATCCAATTACTCAATCAGATATTGATGACGTGAATGTCCAAAGCATTCAAACGCTGGTAACCCCAGCGGAACTTAAAGCTGAATTACCATTAAATGAAAATGCCTACCAAACTGTACTTCATGGTCGGGAAACTGTTCGTAATATTTTAGATGGTAAAGATAAACGTCTATTTGTTGTGATTGGCCCTTGTTCTATTCATGACCCTGTTGCAGCACATGATTATGCAAATCGTTTAAAAGTATTAAGTGAAAAAGTAAAAGATACTTTATATATCATCATGCGTGTTTATTTTGAAAAACCTCGTACCACCGTTGGCTGGAAAGGTTTGATCAATGATCCAGATATGAATGATTCTTTTAATATTGAAAAAGGTCTACGTTTAGGGCGCAAACTATTGCTTGAGTTAAACGATAAAGGCTTACCTTGTGCAACTGAAGCGCTTGACCCAAACTCACCACAATATTACCAAGATCTTATTTCATGGTCTGCAATTGGTGCACGTACAACGGAAAGCCAAACACATCGCGAAATGTCTTCTGGTCTTTCGTCACCTGTAGGCTTTAAAAATGGTACAGATGGTGGTTTAACCGTTGCAACCAATGCTATGCAGTCTGTTAAACATGGTCATAGTTTCTTGGGTTTAAATAACGAAGGCCAAGTTTCAGTGATTCGTACTAGTGGTAACCCTTATGCACACGTTGTATTACGTGGCGGTAATGGTAAGCCGAACTATGATGCGGGTTCTGTTGCTGAAGCGGAAAATGCATTAGCAAAAGCCAAAGTCAGCAATAAAATCATGATTGATACCAGTCATGCCAACTCAAATAAAGATCCGTATTTACAACCGCTTGTGTTGAAAAATATCACCGAACAGATTTTAGATGGCAACAAATCTATTGTCGGCATTATGGTTGAAAGCCATATCAAAGGTGGGCGCCAAGATATTCCTGAAAATCTGGCTGATTTAGAATATGGTAAATCTGTGACTGATGGCTGTATCGATTGGGAAACCACTGAAAAAGCACTTCTGGAAATGGATGCAGCTTTAAAAGAAATTTTACCAAATCGTTAATTAATATAAAAACGCCATCTACATAGATGGCGTTTTTGTTTATGATGTTATTAAACATTTTCTGTAAGAATGCTATGAACGAACTTGAACAAGAACTCTGTCAAATCGCAAACTTCCAGTTTGTCCACGAACATTTACTGACTTCAGGTCAGCCGAGTGCTGAACAACTGAAACAGATTAAAGAATACGGCGTAGATACAATCATCAATTTGGCATTTACAGATGCCAGCTTACACCTTGAACATGAAGATAAAATCTGTGCTGAGTTTGGACTCAACTACATTCAAATTCCAATCCATTGGGATACACCAGCAGATGATCAATGCTTATTTGTGTTAGATTTGATCGCGCATTTGGTACAGGAAAAAATCGTTTGGGTACATTGTGCGAAGAATATGCAGGTGAGTTGTTTGATGTATTTATATCGCCAATATTATATGGATATCGATATGCCAGCCGCACAAGAGTTGATGCATCAAATTTGGGAACCCAATGAAACTTGGACTGGTTTAATACATGCTGTTGCCTTACAACTACAAGGGCGTAAAGCCACTGAAGATTTACAACACTCTTTGATGAATGCGGATCAGTTTTCTTAAACCAGCCTAACAACATTTCAATCATTGATGTATTTAAGTAAAATCATCAACATGAACAAAAATAAGCGCCTTATGGCGCTTATTTTATTGTGATAACTTAATGTTTGATTTGCTTATTTGATCAATGGTTACTTGATTAGAAGCTGCTTGATCAAAGCTAAATTTTCAGCACGGGTTGCAGCCAAAATCAAACTGTTATTGGCAGTAAGATTTGTCCATTTTTGATTCCCACCAGTACCGCAATTATAACTAATCAAACGTGCTCGGTTATTGCTTAAATAACCATATTCCAAATCAAAACATTTTGAACCTTGCTCGATACGTTGCAGTGTGGCATTCATCGCCCACACTTGGCTTGCTGCATCATGGTTACATGAGCTTAGATTAATCACCCCACCCTGATTGGCTAAACACTGATCCATATATTTTTTGCTGTGGATTTTACCCATTGCATCGTAGATCCACTGTTCAGTGTCATCACCCGTACAGCCACTCTTACCACTGATATAGGCATTCAATTTGCCATTAGCCAGTGTTTCAACTTTTAAACAATTTGTCCCATTTTTAATACTGGAAACATGGTTTAAATTGAAATCAGTACTTAGTTCCAACTTTGCCATAAACTGATTAAATGCCTCAATCGCTTCAACATTGCCACTTTCGAGATCAGTTCGATATGCATTTATCCAACGATTTAAACGATAAAGTTTAATTTGCTGTTGGGTATAACGAACCATTTCTGTTTGCGCGTCCGCTGACAATTCAGTTTTAAATTGACGATAAGAGTCAAATAATAAGCGTGAATCCGCATCTAGGCTGACCACCTCTTTACCTTTATTATTCAGCAAAGCTTGTTCGAGTTGTGGCATTTCAAGTGTTCTTAATGCCGAATACTCTGCTTCTTTACCAATAGAAACAAAAGGTGTCATTGCTTGTGTAGTGACTGGGATATTGATATTCGACAATTTCACTGCTTGCTGGCCTGCTTTTTGGCAGTAAAGATCAATATTTTGAGGCGCATCACTTTGCGCAAGATTGATATGGAACTTATTGGCATTACTACCTGAGTTTACCCGTTGTGGTGCAAGTGCAATATTTTCTACTTTATTGACATACTGCACATTTAACCAACAATTTGCAGCAGTGCCAGCCGAGTTGGCCTGAGGTAGATTAAAGACATTGCCCCAATTACCTCGTGCTGCAGGATAAATAATCCCCACCTGATTGATTGGATCATAGCCACCTAAAATCGTATAAACAGGCACACTAAATAAACGTGGTTTTAAAAAGTTACCATCGGCACTGTTATACCAAACATTGCCTGAGTTTGGTGTTTTAGGTTGTGCATCTACCATTTCACGCGTTGCTGCATTCCATTTTTTATAACCTGTCGTAGAATTTGGATCCCAAACGTATTTATCAAAAGCAGGTTGAATTTTTAACCACATACTATAACCAGTATAGTGGGTATATTTGGAAATCGAGCTGGCGCTAGATCCACCACTCATGGCATCCCAACCATAAGCATAGAGATTTTGGAAGTTTGGTACACCATTACTACCATCACCTAAATTGGTATTGCCCCAATTTAAATTGCCACGCATTTTATTTCGAAATGCAATATATCCCCAGCCACTATCAGCATGATGTGCAGACCAGAAATAATTTGTAGGACTTCCACTTGTTTCGACTGAGCCAGGATAATGCCCTAAACCATAGTGATGCCCGATTTCATGGCTAAATTCATTCCCCACCGAATCGATCAATGTCAAAATACCATTTCCACCACTTAAGCCGTGATTGGACTCACCATTGGCATATTTACCTCTGGCATGATGAATCACCACACTTTGAGTCACTTGTGGTTGCTCTTGACTTTGCATCGATGAACTGGTGACACCCCAATTCGCTAAGTTAATTCCCACACTAAATGTTGATTTAGCAGTATTTTCACGCATATCTCCATCATAGACACCACCATTGGTTGCACTGACAGAATCGTAAATGACACCACTTGCAACCATGACCCGATTAAGCTTCATTTCATCGTATTTGCTGACAATCATTTTTGCAGCAGGGATGGTTTGGAAATAATCGGTTCCTGCTTTTTCAGGTTCCAACAGCATATAGTGACCATTGGATTTAGGTGCATCAGTCAATAAACCTAAACGAATACTTTGTACCACCAACTCGCCTGGTGCTGCAAAATCAATATCTGCCCCAGCTAAAGAACCACTGCGATTGTTTACAGGATCTATAATACGGATGGATAATCCTGAACGTACCTCATCCCACTTTAATGCTGCTGACCATGCCTGTTTAGAGTACATCACCCGCGCTCGATCATCCTGATTAGATTGATCGGAAGCAGCAAGACGTGAAGGCTCTTTTAGATTTACGGTACGTATCAGTTGGTTACCTTGATAGATTTCCGCTTGTAATTTATCAACATCTCCCATTGAAACTAAAGGTGTAACCAATAACAATGCATCTTTTTGCGTTGTTAAGCGTGGCATTTTATCCTGTTCATTATTCTTCGGATTTACCACATGGCTTTGGGCAAACTGTAGCATTGCAGCAAAGTCACCATTTAAATCATTGCGCAATAAGCGATTTCCACCCTGTGCATTAAAATCATAAAAGCCTAATACACTGCTTGAGATTTTATTTTTAACTGGTTCTGGATATTTTTCTACTATAGGTGGTGTTGTCCCTGTATTACCATTTGAACCACCCGAACCATTTTCAGGAGGCTGAGTCGTGCCACCGTTTGAACCGCCCGAACCACTCTCAGGAGGCTGAGTCGTGCCACCGTTTGAGTCGCCTGAACCGTTCTCAGGAGGAGTCTCAGTTGATCCACCATTTGAACCCCCCGAACCATTCTCTGGAGGCAAAGTCGTACCGCTATTTGACCCCCCTGAACCGTTGTCTGGGGTTTCTGGTGTACCATCTCCAGGTAACTCATTTGTACCATCGCCAGGGTTTTGCGGTATATTCGATGGCTGATCATTTGTTGCATGGCTATCACTACCACCCCCACATGCGATAAGCATTGCTGAAAGCGTACAAATTGTTAAATATTTAAACCGTAATTGCATCACATATCTTCCCCATATTTATAACGACTTATCTCTATCCTTGGTTTTTGAGATTAAATTAAAATAATTATATATTTCAATAGTTTAAATATATCACACAGATTATAATCATGTGTTTTTTTATTTAAAAAATATAAAAAGGACAGATTGCCCTAAATTTTACTTTTATGGATTTATTGAGTCTTAGGTTGTTATTTATCGGCACCGTGGCGCTATCGCGTGGCGATTGGGGGTATCGCCCATTGTGTGTGGGTATGCGGGGATACAGATTGAGTAGTGCAAGATGAGGCATCACCTACACAAAGAGAGAAGGAACTTTCAAGATCAATATGATTCACTCAACATAATTATTTTTGGATTTAAAAACAACTATTGCTGAAAATCTCGTATCGACAATTCACCACGTTCGCCTCGCCAAATCCATTTTAAACGACTATCTGCAAAACGTTCACCTTCAAACCAAACAAATAGCCCTTCCATCATCTCAGGCCAATCACTTTGACTGATATAGGTACGTTTTGAAATCACCGCAATAATCGCAGCAAGAATCGTATCGTGGCTCACAGCCAAACTAATACCGTTGTTTAGCGTAGGATGTGTTTCATAGATTAATTCAAGCACATCCACCACACCCGTAATCGGATGCTTCATACCAGGTAAGGCATTATTGACAAAACTGTTGATAAAACCTAAAGCACCTTGTGCTCTAAAATAGGGAGCAGCCTGTTTAATATCCAGCACAAAGCTTCCCGGCTCAACCAATAAGCCCTTTTCTACAATTTCGATATGATGGGTATTCGGATAAGGAGAAATTCCGTCAGCGCCTTGAATCATCAAAGCCGCGGTATCGACACAACGCTGAATGGGGCTTGAAATACAATGTTGGATCACTCGATCCGTATTTTCAATCAAATAACAGCCCCAAGCTTGGGCTAGATCACGACCTTGGGAAGTTAATTGCAGATCATAACCTGCCAGCCCCTGCCCATTCACAACCTCACGAATTGAATGACGCGTGAATAAGGTTACAGGTGTTTTCGCATCGGGCAATAAATCTATTGCTTTTAGCATACTGTTCGGCAATAAATCTAAGGCCATATCAACTTAAAACTCATTTTTATACAAGCTTACTATAACATATGCAGCCAAACGCTCAATCTAATCTCAAAGTGTTAAATTATCTATAAAATGCATATGTATATCAGATTAAAAGCTCACATTGCTTAATGCTTCTAAAGCAATTTCTTTATTTTCGATGTTCCGAAATGCGATAAATCCATCATTTAAAACGGTATCACGTTGATTATAGGTAAATGGTACCGCAGCTAAACTCAGTAATCCGCCACCAATACTTTCCAATAATCCTTGTCCTGCACTGGTATCCCACTCAGAGGTAGGATGGAATCTTGGATAAATATCGATTTCACCTTCAAGCATCATACAAAACTTATAGGCACTGCCAGCCTCGCGTCTAATTACAGGTGACTCTTGCTCAATATAATCAATATATTGCTGATACTTTGGGTTTTTACTGCTATGGCTGAGCCCAATTTGAATTGCATCTTCCTCTACCGCTTTAAATTTGCAATAACGTTCCCAAGTATTATGAATAAAGCAATATTTATAAGGCAATTCTGTTAAATAACCTAAATACATCACTTGTTCAGTAGGTACAGCAATGATTGAGAATATGGTTTGGTGATTGTGAATTAGACTTAAATTAATGGTGAATTCATCACGTTCATGAATAAATTCTTTTGTTCCATCCAAAGGATCCAGCATCCAGCAAATATTCCATGTATGTCGTTGAGAATAATCACTCTCTTCTGATAGAACTGGAATTTCAGGGGTAATTTTAGCTAATTGTTCAATTAAATAGGCATTTACTTTTAAGTCAGCTTGGGTAACTGGTGACTGATCATCCTTTTTATCAATATTAAACGCATTTCCAGCACAATAATTTTGGTATTCCTCGAGCAAGATCTGACTTGCAGATGCCAAAACTGGAACTAATTTTAAAATTTGTTCATCTTGTGGTGCTTGAGTGGTAATAAACATTGATCCGACCTGTAGGATGTCTGATTTTTGTCCACAAGCCTACCATTTTTTTATGTTGAGTGCATGAAAACAATAACTTTTAAGTAATAAATATCTTGAGCTTAGATGTGCTTTTCGAACACTATATAGACTTCTAAATTTTCATTTGATTTAGATTACTCCAAGTCTATTCAACCTATTTAAAATTTTATCCAATGAAATCCATTTTAATATGGATAAATTAACCAATAACATATTGTTTTTATTAATTGTATTTATATAATTCCTCACAACTTTAAAATTCAGGCTTCAGATGCGTTGAATTTTAATCGTTGTTTTGTTCATGAATATTTTTTAAATCGGGTCTATGTTCATATATATTTTTTTGCAGTTCAAAAATATGACTGAGCACTTTGCCGATAAGCAAAATATTTTCCCTATTTTCCAATTCTGGTGCTTCTTGGATTTTTCCTGAAATATTATCTAATAGCATCGCTGCTTAATGTAATTCAGAATTTATAATATCTAATATGTTCATTTAATTCTCATTTATATCGTTTGGATCTAAGTGTTATAGCATTTAGATCTAATGCTTTAGATTGCAATATATGTAGTTGGCTCAAATTTTGAAACCATCGCTAGCGATTAGTGACCAATAAAAAAATTCGAAAATAGTAAGCTATCCAGTTCATCATCCCACATTTATTTTATTAAAATTTACACACTCATCGTGTCTTTGCTAAACTTTAAAAAACTTAGGAGTTTCTTGAATGCAAAAACCGATCATCTTTTTTGATATGGACGGCACACTCCTTGATTTAGCTTTCGATGATCTGATCTGGAATACCAAACTCCCCGAACGTCATGCAGAAACCCATCAATGTAGTTTAGAGCACAGTCAAAATATTCTAAATGCATTTTATCAACAACATAATCATACCCTCTGCTGGTATTCTTCAAAATATTGGTCTGAAAAAGTTGGGGTTGATGTCCTCCAGTTACAATATGATTTTAAAGATAAAATCACCCCAAGAACGGGCTGTTTTGACTTATTAAAACAATTAAAAATACAAGGTTATCGTTGTTGGTTACTGACCAATGCAGATTGTGCTGGCTTAAAACTTAAACTTGAAAATGTTGATCTCAGCCCTTATTTTGAAGTAATGATCAGTAGTGAAGAAATTGGCTATTCCAAAGAGTTTATTGAGTTTTGGCAAATCCTACAGCAAAAGCATCCATTTGACCCACAAAATGCATGTTTTGTGGATGACACTATCCCAGTATTAAAAGGTGCTGAAAAGTTTGGTATAGCACACTTAATCACGATTACCCAACCTTCCAGTGGTCGTACTGCGCGTCATCAATTAGAATTGGAATATCCTGCAATCAATCATTTAACTGAGCTTTTACCTTTACTGAAAAACGTAGTGTTAGCAAATTTACAGTCAACAGATTTAGAACATAAGGATGTCGATGTCAAAACAGCCTGAGAAACAACAACTTGAAACAATGCGTGTAGACAAATGGCTTTGGGCTGCACGTTTTTTTAAAACACGCTCTATTGCCAAAGATGCAATCGAGGGTGGTAAAGTTCATCATAATAATGAACGTGTTAAAGTCTCAAAAGAGATTCGTGTTGGAATGGAGCTCACCATACAACAAGGTTTTGATCGTAAAACGGTAGTGATTAAAGCACTCTCCTTTGTTCGTGGCGGCGCACCGATCGCCCAACAACTTTATGAAGAAACTGAGGTGAGTGTGGCACGTAGAGAGTTGATTTCATCCCAAAGAAAATTGCATAATCTAGCACGCCCTGATCATCGACCAAGTAAAAAAGATCGACGACAAATTAGCAAATTTAAACAAGAAAATGATCAACAATTTGACCAATCTTGGTCCTATGATGATGACTGAATTCGTTTAGGTTGGGTACGACATCTTATGTCGTACTAATGTTTTTTAATATAGAACCATTTTTTATTTTCTGTCACTATTACTGCCGTGGACGAAAGATCAAATTTAATGACATCCACTTAAGATATTAGTGATATTACATCGTTTGAGGTTTACGAGATGGATGATAACAAAAGCAAGGCACTGAATGCGGCACTGAGCCAAATTGAGAAACAATTTGGTAAAAACACAGTGATGCGCTTAGGTGATAACACTGTTCAAGCGGTTGAAGCAGTTTCTACAGGCTCTTTAACACTTGATATTGCATTGGGTATTGGGGGCTTACCAAAAGGTCGTATCGTTGAAATTTACGGTCCTGAATCTTCTGGTAAAACGACAATGACGCTACAAGCCATTGCGCAATGCCAAAAAGCAGGTGGAACATGTGCCTTTATTGATGCGGAACATGCTTTAGATCCACAATATGCACGTAAACTTGGGGTAGATATAGACAACCTTTTAGTTTCACAACCAGATAATGGTGAACAAGCACTTGAAATCGCAGATATGTTGGTTCGTTCGGGTGCAGTCGATATGATCGTTGTCGATTCTGTAGCAGCGTTAACCCCTAAAGCCGAAATTGAAGGCGAAATGGGTGACTCTCACATGGGTCTACAAGCACGTTTGATGAGCCAAGCTTTACGTAAAATCACAGGTAATGCCAAACGTTCAAACTGTATGGTTATCTTCATTAACCAGATTCGTATGAAAATTGGGGTTATGTTTGGTAGCCCTGAAACCACAACTGGTGGTAACGCATTGAAGTTCTATGCTTCTGTACGTTTAGATATTCGTCGTATTGGACAAGTTAAAGAAGGCGATGAAATTGTAGGTTCTGAAACCAAAGTCAAAGTTGTTAAAAACAAAATGGCGCCTCCTTTCCGTGAAGCACTTTTCCAAATTATGTATGGTAAAGGTGTGAACCATTTAGGTGAATTAGTTGATCTGGCTGTTGCACAAGAACTCGTACAAAAAGCGGGTGCTTGGTATTCATATCAAGGTGACAAAATCGGTCAAGGTAAAAACAATGTCATTCGACATTTAGAGGAAAATCCTCAATTGGCTCAAGATCTTGATCGTATGATTCGTGAAAAACTTTTAACCACTGCCAATGCTGCACCTGCAGAAGATAAAGAAGAAGAACCTGATCTTTTAGATGTTTAAATTAAAACTTTATTTTAAGTATATCAAGCGCCTTTCGAGGCGCTTTTTTATGCTAAAAACCAAATTAAACAACAGTCATTTTGATTTAAGATAAATTTCAGTTATAACTAAACGAAAGCCCTATAAATCAGACTTAATCATTATCATGTATAAAAAAATCAGAACAATCACTGAATTTTTATTTTTTCGAGCCCCACAAATTCAAGAAAATATACTGGATCAACATTTCTGCAATAAAACGATTTTAATTACAGGTGCAAGTTTTGGGATTGGTGAAGCATGTGCAAGGCTGTTATCCAATACACAATGCACGCTTGTGCTGATTGCACGTAGTACAGATAAGCTTGTACAACTCAAAAGTGAATTAGAATCTAATCAGTGCCATATTGAAATCATCTGTGCAGATTTATATCAATCCGATGCCGCAGAACATATTTTTCAAAGCCTAACAGCGCGCAATATTCAGATTGATGTATTGATCCATAATGCAGGAAAATCAATTCAGCGCTCTATTTGGGATAGCTTAGATCGCCCACAGGATATCGATCGAACCATTGCAATTAATTACATCAACCCTGCCCAACTTACCCGTTTATTGTTAACTGATTTAAAACTCAAGCAAGGGCAAATTATTGTGGTTTCAACCATCAACACCAAACTATTTGCCCCGCCATTTTGGTCAACCTATCAAGCCTCGAAAACAGCAATGCAACAGTGGATTCTTGCCATTCAACCAGAATTGGCGGTTTATGAAGTACACGCAGGCTTAGTCTACTTACCCTTAGTCCGTACACGAATGATTTTACCCACTAAACAATATCAGCAAATGCCAGCGATGCAAGCAAAAGACGCCGCTCAAGCAATTCTTGCGTGCCTAATTTATCGTAAACGACAATGGCAACCATGGTGGCTAGGAATTGCACAGATTGCTTCAATATTGTTGATCACACCGATTTATTATTTCTATAAAAATTTACTCAAGCGAAAGTTATAAGATGAAATGGTTCTTTTGGTTAAGATGGTGCATAAGTTTATGCTATAGCACTATTCAACATGGTATTCATTTATATAGTATTTTAGATGTTCAAACACGTATTCAAAAAAATAAAACAGCATTTATTATTGATGATCAACAAATTAGCTTTTTAGAATTAAAATACAGAACTGACCAACTTATTTGTGCATGGCAAAACCCACATAGTCCGAAGCAACTTCCACAACAAATTGGTTTAATGATGCAGCAAGACCTAGATAGCTTAGCGGCCTTGTTTGCACTGAGCCGTTTAGGTAAAGATATCATTATCGTTAACCCCAACCTCGTACAGCATAAACTTCAGGCTTTAATTGACCAGAGACAACTACATCTTGTTGGCAGTTTAGAAGTATTTACTCCAGTCAATATCCAAAATTTTACGCTTATTCCTGCACCAAGTACCCAGCAGAAATTTCGTATAAAACCGACTTATTTTAATAAAATAAGTGTCTGCTCTGCTGGTTCAACAGGGATTCCCAAAGTTGCCACAAGGCAATCTAAGCCACTACAAAGTTTACCCTTGTTAGACCTCATGCTCAGAAAATTAAAATTTTTTAAAATTAAGCAAATTTTTGTGATGACACCGCTCTGCCATGCGGCAGGTTTAACTGCCAGTTTGATGGCACTGAGCTTTCATAAAACTGTGATTTTGCAAAAACGTTTTGATCCACAATCTGCCAAGCAACTGATTAAACACCATCAAATTGATTGTTTAAACTTAGTGCCCACTATTTTATACCGTTTAATTGAACTGAATGCTCCTCTGTGCTCAGTACAATACATCATTACAGGTAGCGCGCCTTTAAGCGCGAAATTGGTCAAACACGCGCTACTACACTATCCTCAGCTACAACTGTTCAATCTCTATGGCAGCTCTGAAAGTGGTATTAACCTCTTGGCAAAAACAACTGATTTAAAACGAAATCCAGAAAGTATAGGAAAAGCTATTCAAGGTGTACAAATTAAAATTGCCGACTCTACGGGTCAGCCTTTAGAAAATGGCAATATCGGTATCTTATGGAGCAAATGTGCTTGGTCAATTACACCGAATCAATGGCTACAGTGCGGAGATTTAGCCGTACAAGATGCTGAAGGTTATTATTATTTAAAAGGTCGCTCTGATGATATGTTAATTTGCGGTGGAGTCAATGTTTACCCGATTGACTTGGAAAATATTTTATATACCCATAGCGCAATTAGCTATGCACGCGCTTATGCTATAGATGATACTGATCTTGGACAATGCTTGGCAGTAGACATTATTCTCTATCAGGTACTGAATATTGAAGAATTACAATTATGGATTAGTGGCCAAACGCCTCGCTACCTTCGCCCTAAATCAATTCGAATCATTGACCGAATAGAAACGGATAGTATCGGTAAGCCAGTTTAGGCGTTATTAAGCTTCGACATGAAGCGTTTTAAATAAAAATTTAAATCCTCATATCTGTTTATCTTCCCCCTCTAATACTTGCTTAGACTCTTTGATATTTAGGAGGAGTAAAATTCATCTGTATAGCATTTGCACTGTTAAAAAAATGAATTAAAGCTAAACTAGCATTTATCTCTGAAATAAATAGATTGTTATCAATAGCTATGAGCCGAGCAAAATTTCCCAAATTGTTAGATTACCAAAAACTCAAACAGCAATTTGGTGAACAGGAAGCAACAGAGTATCAGCATTCTACATCTCGACCTGCAGAACCTGAATCTAATATTGCAAATGATGAACACGCTTTTAATGCCGCACAGGATCTTGCACCCAAACCACAGGGCTTGACCGGTACTCGTTTGCGTTCTTATGCTTTTGCTGTGTTGACTCGAAAAGAATATTCTAAAGCTGATCTGATTGAAAAGCTGATGACCTATGCACAAAGCCGTGAAGAGGTTTTAACTTTGGTTGATGAGTTGTCAGCAAATAACTACCAAAGTGACCAACGCGTAGCGGAAATGACTGTACGTAGCCAAGTCCGTAGAGGTAAAGGCCCGAATCGAATCAAACTGGCTTTACGTGCCAAACAACTGGATAAAGCCTTGGTTCAAGAGGATATTGCAGAAATTGATTGGTATGAACAAGCCTATCAATTGAAAGTTAAGAAATATGGTACGGAGGTCAGCAAGGATCCAAAAATTAAAGCCAAACAAATTCGCTTTTTACAATATCGTGGGTTTGAAATGGATGCGATTATGAAAGCAATTTCAAAAAAACCAAGTGATGATTGATGATGGTCAGTCGATACAATTCCAAATAAACTTTTCATTTAAAGGTAGGTTGAAAATCTTAGACTGAAAATCTATTGATAGAATTCCCTTCTCACTTTTGTTTTCTTATAAATTCTAAGCAGATGCAATATCTTTTAGCCCTGCACAAGCTAGCATTTCATTCATCCATAAAACTATATGCGTATTTTCAATACAAGCTCAATAAGGATGATAGATCTTTAATCACGACTAAAAAATGATGGTTGAATTAAATAAGAGGGTCTAAAGATTGAAAATATAAATTTTCAGGGATTAAATAACAGAGATAATTTTAAAATGTAGCATATAAATTGAATGGATATATTGAGTTATTATTATTGGTAAATTTAGAAATCTGGTGGCAGCCCTACTAGCAAAATCTCGGCACATCGTATTTCTGATACCGTTGCTACCTTCCGGTCCTGGCGGGGTTTTCAGAGTACAATTGCGAAACCACCAGCAGGGCTACCATTGCAAGAACAGAGTATAGAGATTTTTAATTTTCTTTCAAGCCTAACATTGTGATTTTCTCAAGTTATTCATTCGTTTGCTTATTTCATCATCAATATAGTTAATTTTTAACAGTAATTCTAACTTTCTTTTCAATAGCCCATTAAACTTATCAAGCATCCGTTAATATTTTACTGATTTTTTTCTCAGCACTACTTCATAAATTACAAGCGTTAAAATACAAAAAAGCTTCATATTGCATTAGAATTAGCTGAAGATTGTAAAAGCATCTTGCAATTCCGCCCCTAGCCGTTTTTAATGATAACAATTATTGATTTTCAAATAGCCCATATCAACCTATTTGAAAAATTTTGACTTTGATGGATTTTAAATTATGCTAAAAAAGCATGCTCTGTTTTCTATTGCTTTACTCAGTTCAGCATCTTTATATGCAATTCCTATAGAATCTCGTGGATTAAGTGATACTGCATCATCGCGAAATGATGTAGCAAATTCACCAGCACCCATTGCTGGAAATATGAATTGGGATTTAATACAAAAGAATCAACAATTAGAAAATCAAATTCGTGAATTACGTGGCAAGATTGAAGAACAAGATCATGCCATCGATCAATTAAACAAAGAACTCACCAACCGCTATACCGATTTAGACCAGCGTCTTGAACTTCTCAATCAAAAGCTTGAACCTGAGAGCAATCAACCAGAACAAGCCCCCGCTGAAAATGCGCCTGTCGATAGTTCAAACACAACTGATCAAACAACTTCGACAAAGAAAGCTACGACAAATAGCCCAGTACCGACAACGGCACAAAATTCAGCAACACCAACCACCGATAGTGGCAATAATACCAGCGATCCTGTTGCACTCGAAAAAGCTGCCTATACTATCGCTTTAGATGCGTATAAAAAAGGCGGTGCAAAACAAGCCATTGCTCCTATGCAAAACTTTATTAAAAACTATCCAAACAGTATTTATACTGGAAATGCTTATTTCTGGTTAGCTGAGTTTCAATTGGCAATTGATCCGCCAAACTATAATGACGCCAAGAAAAACTATGAAATTGTGGCAGCTAAATTTCCAAACTCATCTAAAGCACCACGTGCCTTATACCAACTTTATAGTATTGCCAAAGATGTCAACAAGAATACCCAAACTGCGAATGTCTATAAAAATAAACTGTTAAGCACTTACCCTAAATCAGAAGAAGCTGGTTTTTTCAAAAAAGGCTAACAATCTTATTTATAGCTTAAACAAAAAAAATGCCTCAACTATGAGGCATTTTTTGGAATCATTAACAATTAACGCACGATACCGCGCTTAGATTCTAATACTGAATCAATCAATAACTGGACTTCTTCAACTTCTGGAAGGATCTCTTGACGAATTTTTTCAATGGCTTGCTCAGTGGTTAAACTCTCTTTATAGATCAATTTAAACGACTCTCTTAAGCCTTGAATCACATTCTTAGACCAGCCTTTACGGCGCATCCCTTCTACGTTCATACCATAGGCATGCGCAGGATTGCCTGAAACCATGACATAAGCGGGAACATCTTTAAGAATCAATGATGCGCCACCAATCATACTATAAGAATCAATCTTACAGAATTGATGGATACCTGAGTTCCCGCCCACAATGACGAAATCGCCAATGTGCACATGACCAGCGATGCCTACATTATTTGCAAAAATATTGTTATTTCCAATCAAACAATCATGTGCAATGTGTGTATTCACCATCAATAGGTTATTGTTCCCTATTTTGGTTAGACCTCGATCTTGAACAGTGCCACGATGTAAGCTGCAATGTTCACGGATTTTGTTATTGTCGCCAATTTCTAACCAAGTTTCTTCACCCTGGTATTTTAAATCTTGACAAATTTCACCTACACTTGCGAATTGGAAAATATCGTTATTTTCACCAATACGTGTATAACCTCCAATCACAACATGTGAGTGAAGTTTGGTACCAGCACCAATCGTCACTTGCGGACCAATAATACAATATGGTCCAATTTGGACATCTGGTGCTATCACTGCAGAAGAGTCAATAATAGCGGTTGGGTGGATTAAGTCGTTACTGCTCATGCCTGCTCTAATTTCTGATGAGAAATGATAATTTCAGCTGTTGCTGCTACCACGCCGTCAACACTGGCAGTACATAAATACTTGTAAATGCCACGTTTTTGCATGAGTAATTCAGATTTTAGCACGAGTTGGTCACCTGGTACGACTTGTTTTTTAAATCGTATTTTTTCAGCACCAGCGAATAAGAACAAGGAACCTGGTCTTGGCTTTTCATTATTCATGATAAAACCGAGCACACCAGAAACTTGTGCCATCGCCTCAACGATCAAAACACCCGGCATAATTGGATAGCCTGGGAAATGACCCTGCATAAATTCTTCATTAATTGAAACGTTTTTGTATCCTACAATCCCATTCTCTGTAACTTCAGTTACACGATCGACAAGCAAAAATGGATAACGATGTGGCAAATATTCGCGAATCGTTTGGGTTTGCATTGGTAATTCAGGAACCGTAAAAGGTAGAGATTTAGACTCAGTCATAATTATTTACGCGACTTTAAAGTTGATTCAATGGACTCAATTTGAGCCTGCATATGATCTATTTGTTTCACCAGTTTGGTCAATGGCACATCTGCTAATTGTCTTAAGCGAACAACCGTTCTTTTCCAATGATTTGTTTCAAACTGTCCAGTACCTGAAGAATAAGAACCCGCTTCAGAAATACTTTTTGTGACTATTGACATTCCAGTAATCGTAACATTATCCGTGATTTTTATATGCCCTACGATACCAACAGCACCCGCAAGAACACAGTTTTTGCCAATAATGGTACTTCCCGCAATACCACACTTAGCTGCGATGGCAGTATTCTCGCCAATCTGCACGTTATGGGCGATTTGCACAAGGTTATCAATAATGACACCATCATGAATGATTGTATCGTCCAAAGCACCACGATCAATACTACAATTTGAACCTATACGGACATCATTTCCAATACGTACAGAACCCAATTGAGCAATACGATTCCACTTTCCTTGATAGGGAGCAAAACCGAAGCCCTCTCCACCAATAGCGGTATTAGAATGAATTCGAACACGATCTGCGATTTTTGTTTGACCTGTGATCAGCACATGAGAGTCAATGAAACTGTCTTTGCCAATTTCAACACCATCGTCAATTTTGCTTTGCGATTGGATAATTGTATTTGCACCCACCACACAATCATTACCAATCACAACATAATGACCAATATACGCATCATCTGCAATAATTGCTGAAGGAGAGATTTGTGCAGTACTTTCGATCCCCCGTTTACTTATTTTAACTTCAAATTGATGGGTTAAAATTGCAAAAGCGAGATAGGGATTGGCAACAACAATAAAATTCTGGCAATTTGTGAGCTGTTCTTTTAACTCAGCCGTGACAATCAAAGCACCGGCTTTAGAGTTTTGAGCTTCATTCAAATATTTGTCGTTATTTACAAAAGAAATATGATTGGATTGCGCATGTTCTAAACTTGCAAGCCCATCTAAAACAAAATTGGCTTGACCAATTAGCTCACCTTGTACAAGCTGAGCTAATTCATCGAGATGAAAACGATTTGATTTCATTGATTATTTAATTGCATTAACCTTTTGGATCATTTTAGCAGTTAAATCACTCTTTGCGTCATAAGCTAGTGCTGAATTTTTATTCAAAACAAAGTCTAATCCACCTTCTTGGCGCAATTGTTCAGCAACTTGCTTTACACGAGCCTCAAAAGTCGCATTAGTATTTTGAATTGTACTTTGTACTTTAGCCTGAACACCTTGCTGAATCGTTTGGAATTCATTCACTTTTGCTTGATACTGCGCATTAATTTGCTGAACATTTGCACCTTGAGCCTGTGCTTTTTGTTTCAATGCTTCAATATCTTTGGTGATTTGTTCAAGCTTCGTGGTTTGCGGTTTAACCGATTGTTCTAAACTTGCATTCTGTTGCTTTAAGTAGCTACTACTTTCTACAACTTTTTCCAGATCAACTACACCAAAACCAGCTGCTTGAACCAATCCAGCAAAACCTAAACCCAAGCCCATAATGGCCATTTTCATTGTTTTCATCATTGTTCCTTATATTAAGTTAAATCTCGTAAAAAGATCACACTTAGAAAGTACGACCAATCTCGAATTGAATATTTTTAGTTTCATCGCCCGGTTTGTCATTCAGTGGGAATGCATAACTCAACGAAAGCGGGCCAATCATGGTAATCCAAGTAAAGCCTACACCCACGCTATAACGCATGTTACCAAAGTCAAAATCATAGTTATCTTTACAGTACTTTTTAGCATCAACACCTTGATCAGTGTCACCACCTTGCCAATATAATTTACCTGTAGCAGTACTACAATTTGTATCAAAAACTTGCGCACCTTCAGCAAAAATCACAGGGCGAATCTGACGTGCCCAATCACCTTTAAATGGCACTGGTAAAGCCAACTCTGTACCAAATTGTACTAAAGCATTACCACCGACTTCTTCAGGATCGTAATCTTTGGTTTTTCTTTCATTATACGTTACACCAGGATATTTGGGTCCCAATGTACTATTGTCATAACCACGAACCGAGCCAAAACCACCTGCATAAAAGTTTTTATAGAAGGGTAAATCATTACCATAACCTAACTTACCATAGCCACGTAATACAAAATCACGACCTAATTGGAAATAAGTTTGCGCATCATATGTGACTTTTTGATATTCAACATCACTACCTGGTAATGCAATTTCAGCATTGATACGATGTGCTGTACCATTGGTAGGGAAAATTGGACGATTCAATGTATTATATGACCAACCTAAATTTAAATTATAAGTTAGATATTTACCTTCAAATGCATCACCATATGGAGATAACTTATCAGCAGGACAGTCTTTATAACCAGTTATTTTACTAGGATCTTTTGGGTCCTCATAAAGTGGTTCTAAATCAACTGTACAATATGTTGAAGTATGGGTTTGCTTGCCACCATTTGCTAGCAAATAATCACGTACATAAGTTGAAACATAAGCACCGGTAGTTACTTTAGTTTGGTCAATGTTTAGACCCGCACTAATATTTTGGTTCTCGTCAATTGGATAACCAAAAGTAATACCACCACCAATACTATCCGTCACATAGTTGTTAACGTTATAGTCATCATTTAACTTGGTTTTACGATAGTACATATTATAACCACGACTAACACCATCTATGGTAAAGTATGGATCTGTCACACTTAAGTTATAATAATCTTGAGTTTCTGAACGAGATAAATCGATAGCAACACGATTACCTGTTCCCATAAAGTTAGTTTGGCTTAAACCTGCTTGGAATGTGATACCACCATTCTGAGAGTAACCCACTGCCAATGTACTGGTACCAGAATGCTGTTCTTCAACATCAATATTCAAGTCCATTTGATCTGGCAAGTTCGGTACGCGAACAGGCTTAACATCAACTTTACTAAAGAAACCAGTACGTTCTAAACGAACTTTAGACAAGTCAATTTTTTCATTACTCGCTAAAGCACCTTCCATTTGACGCATTTCACGACGTAATACTTCATCCGCAGTTTTGGTATTACCAGTAAAGTTAATACGACGTACAGTTACTTGTTGACCAGGATTAATATAATAATTTAAATCAACTACATGCGTTTCATTATTAATTTCAGGAACTACATTTACTTCTGCATAATAGTAACCTGCATTACCATATTTACGTAAAAGTAACTGTTTTACAGCATTCACTTTTTCTTGAGAATAAGTTGTCCCATCTTTATAGATTTGCAACGCTTTCAAATCTTCAGTTTTATAAAGTGCATCACCTAAAAATTTAGATTCACCAAATTTAAACTGCTCGCCTTCATTCACTGAAACTTCAATAAAGATATGTTTTTTATCTTCACTAAGATTCAAATTTGAACTGTTAATATCAAAATTGATATAACCTTTATTGAGATATAACGCACGTAATGACTCTAGACTGGCTGACATTTTTTCGCGTGCATAACGATCATTTCGAGAAATTACCGATAACCAGCCACTTTCTTTTACCGCAAACGCTTGTTTAATTTCGTCTTCTTTAAATACGGTATTACCAATAATATTGATATCAAAAACTTTTGCAGGTTTCCCTTCATTAAAATTAATATTCAATTCGACGCGGTTATTTGGCTGAGCAACTTGTTCAACTTTAATATCTGCATCATAACGACCTTGTTGAGCATATTGTTGCTCTAACTCAGTTTCTAAGGTTTGTAATGCAGACTTTTTAAGCACTTCGCCTTCAGCCAAGCCCATCTTCTTTAAACCATCCGCCAAAGCTTCTTTGGGAATCAGTTTATTGCCTTTAAAATTAATTTTTGAAATTACTGGACGTTCAATCACTTTAAACACCAAGATACCGTCTTGGTTAGATGCTTGTATATCATCAAAAAGATTTGAAGCATACAAAGCACGAATTGAATCCGCAATTGCAGGATCATTGACACGGTCACCACTATTTATTGGTAAAAGTGCAAGAACATTTTGTTGCGTTAAACGAACCAAGCCATCCACACGAATATCACGTGCAATGAACTCATCTGCCGCTTGTACTTGCTGTACAGCTGCCATCGCACTAACGAGCGCTAATGGCATAAATAAATGTGAGTGCTGCATGCCTATTATTTTCCAGTAAGTTAATCCACAATTGCGTTATAAACGCATAAAATCATTAAATATTGCTAGAAGCATCATGCTACCTAGCAGTACCATACCAATTTTTAACCCAACCAATTGTATTTGTTCAGAAACAGGCTTACCACGAATTAATTCAATAATGTAATAAACCAAATGACCACCATCTAGCATTGGAATAGGTAGTAAATTCAAGATCCCCAAACTCACACTCATCAAAGCCATAAACGAAATAAATGTCTGCCATCCCATTTCAGCGCTTTGACCAGCGACTTTGGCAATTGTAATTGGACCTGATAAATTATCTAAGCCAATTAAACCACGAACCATCTTCACCATAGAATTCAAAATCATTGCAGAAAGTTGCCCGGTCTTTTCAACAGCAACAACAAATGCTTCAGCAGGATTATATTGAATTGTTTGTTTATATTCAGTAGGAATTGTCAGTTTATCAGTCTGCGCTTGTACACCCAACATACCTGTTACATTTCCCATATTGTCACGTTTACCTTGTGGCATTACTTGTAAATGTACAATCTGTCCTTGGCGCAACACATCAACTTTAAGTAACTTTTCAGGTGATTTTTGTACCACATCTACCACATCAAACCAATCTTTCATTTTCACTTGATTGATTGAAATGATTTGATCACCCTCTTTCATTCCTTGACGAAACGCAGCGCCATCGCTACTTAACTTATAAACAGTTGCAGGGATTTGCGGACGATATGGGGTAAAACCCAGTACATCAAAAGGTGACTGACTTTGATCTTTTAAGAAATTTTTGATGGGTAGAGCAAAACTTTGAGGCTGACCATTACGCTCAACTTGAACATCGATATGACCAGTTTCACCAACACGATCAACGATTGCATAATTAAGTTTTTCCCAAGTCGTGGTATCTGTTCCATCTACAGCAACAATTTTATCACCAATCTGCATTTGAGCTGTTGCAGCAGGGGTATTGGGCAAAATAGCACCAACACGAGTATTTAATTGCTCTTGCGCAGGAAGAAATAAAATCCAAAACAAGAAAATTGCAAAAATTAAATTGATCAATGGTCCTGCAGCAACAATCGCTATACGTTTCCATGGTGCTTGACGGTTAAATGCTAACGGTAAATCTTCCGCACTAACATTACCCTCACGCTCATCTAACATTTTGACATAGCCACCCAGTGGTAATGCCGAAAGTTGATATTGGATACCTGATTTTTTCGATGTCCATTTCAACAAAGTTGGACCAAAACCAATAGAATAGACCAGTACTTTTACACCAAGCTTACGCGCAACCCAATAATGCCCAAACTCATGAATCGCAATCAGTGGACCAAGTAAAAATATGGCAGCAACAATGATAAATAAAACATTCATGATCAGCTTCCCAATTGTGTAATGCGTTGTGAAGCAACTTGGCGTGCAAGTTGATCTGTCTGCAAAATCGTCTCAATCGAATCTGCTAACCCATTTTGAACTTGATTTAATGTATGTTCAACCACTTGTGAAATTTCTAAGAATGCAATTTTTTGCTGTAAAAAAGCACTAACAGCAATTTCATTTGCAGCATTGAGAATAGAGGGTGCTAATCCGCCCGCCTGCATCGCATGTCGAGCCAGCTTAAGCAATGGAAAACGAATAATATCTGGCGCTTGAAAGTCGAGTTGTGAATGGACGAATAAATCCAGAGGCGGGACATGAGTTTGAATCCGCTCAGGCCATGCAAGTGCATGCGCAATCGGCGTACACATATCAGGATTACCCATTTGTGCCAAAGTTGAACCATCCACATATTGAACCATTGAATGAATAATACTTTGTGGATGAACAACAACTGTAACAAATTGTTCTTTAATTGAAAATAAATAACATGCTTCGATCAATTCTAAACCTTTATTCATCAGGGTTGCAGAATCTACCGAAATTTTTTGCCCCATAGACCAATTTGGATGCTTACAGGCTTGTGCAGGTGTTACAGTTTTTAATTGTTCTAAACTAAAATTTAAAAATGGACCGCCTGAAGCAGTCAACAATACTTGCTTCACCCCTAATTGAGGCTCACCATTGGGTTGAATCTGTAAATAGTTTTGAGGAAGGCATTGAAAAATAGCATTATGTTCAGAGTCCACTGGTAGCAATAAAGCATGATGCTCTTTAGCCGCTTGAAGCATGATGTCACCAGACATCACCAAAGCCTCTTTGTTTGCAAGTAAAACGCGCTTACCTGCTTTCACTGCGGCTAAAGTAGGCAATAAACCTGCCGCACCAACAATTGCAGCCATCACTACATCCACATCAGGATGTTCCGATACGGTGATAAGCCCTGCCTCGTCAGTCAGTATTTCGATATCAAAAATATTATGTGTATTTAGTAGTTGTTGTAACTCATCTACTTTATCTGATGGTACAACAACACATTTCGGTCGATACTGTTTGCATATTTCACTAAGTTCTTTTATTCGACTAAATCCAGTTACCGCAAAAACAGAATACTGGTCCGAATGCTGTTGTAAAATTTTTAAAGTACTGCGCCCAATAGAACCTGTAACACCTAAAATACAAACAGATTGTGACATCTATAAATCTACACCAATAAGTTTTAAAACATACATACCAGCTGCAAAGAACGGAGCCGCAGCAAGCAATGAATCGATACGATCAAGCACCCCACCATGCCCTGGAAGGATACGGCCTGAGTCTTTAATTCCTGCACGACGTTTGATCATAGATTCAAACAAGTCACCTAACACAGAACTAAACACAGTCACAATAGACAAAACCAGGAAAAGAATATGTTGTGGAAGCGTTAAATGTAGGTAAATTGATTGAACAACAATGATCACAATCGCAACAGTGAGAATCCCACCAAACAAGCCTTCAATTGATTTGTTTGGACTCACATCGGGTGCAAGTTTACGTTTACCAAATTTTCGCCCAACAAAATATGCACCACTATCTGCGCCCCAAACCAACAAGAACAGATACATTAACCACCAAGGCGAGCTTTTCCAAACTTCAAAAATAGCAGTAACTGCTGCGCTGATTAAAACCAAGCCAACAATATTTAAAGTAATATTATACCAGCCATCGTATTCAGGATAATGTTTAACCCAATACAGACTACACAACCAAGTGAGAATAGAGGCACTCCAAAGAATAAGCGCCAAATCATTAAAATATAATGCTAACCCCGAAAAAAAAGCGGTCAATAAACCAAATCCGGCAGCTTTAATTTTCTTCACATGGTCAGACTCATGTGGCATGAGTTTAAACCACTCATAACCTGCTGCCCCAGCTGCGATAATCATTAACACTAACATTGGATATTGAGATTTAGTTGCAAACATACAACTCAGCACAACGGCAACCAAGACCAATGCGGTTATAATCCGCTCTAACATTATAAATTCTCTATATGTTCTTGTTGAATTTGTTCAGAGGTTTTTCCGAAACGTCTTTCACGCCCTGAAAAAATATTGAACGCATGATCCAACTCTTGTACTGTAAATTCTGGCCATAATGTCTCAGTAAAGTATAACTCAGCATATGCAGCCTGCCACAGCAAGAAATTAGACAATCGGTAATCACCGCCTGTACGAATCAATAAATCCACGGGTGGCAAATCCCCCAAACTTATTTGTTGTGCAAATAACTCAGTATTGATTTGATTCACATCAATTTGTTGATCTTTAACCTGTTGTGCAAGTTGTCGAGCAGTATCTGCGATATCCCACATACCACCATAACTAATTGCAATCGTTAAAGTCATGTTACTGAACTTAGCAGTCCTTTGTTCAGCATGCAACATTAATTCACGTAGCTGTGGAGAAAGCCGACTACGATCACCAATAAATCTCAACGAAATTTCAAATTTTTCCATTCGTGGAATTTGTTCATTAATTGTGTCTTCCAACAATTTCATCAACAAATCAACCTCATACTGTGGTCGATTCCAGTTTTCACTTGAAAAAGCAAATACAGTAAGCGCCTGAACACCCACTTTACGGCAATGCTCTACAATCGGATCAAGGACATTTTTACCTTCACGATGTCCGTCACCTTTTTGCAGTTGTTTCTTTTTTGCAAAACGATTGTTGCCATCCATGATGATGGCAACATGTTTTGGAAGATGATTGTCTTCAGATGTGGTCATTTAAATCTTAGACCTTCATCAATTCAGCTTCTTTCGCAGCAAGACGTTTGTCTACTTCAGCAACAAATTTATCCGTAATTTTTTGAATATCATCACCTGCACGACGCTCATCATCTTCAGAAATTTCTTTATCTTTTAACAATGATTTGATATCGCCTAAAACATCACGACGAATATTACGAATCGCAACTTTGGCATTTTCTGCTTCATTACGCGCAACTTTCTGCATATCTTTACGTGTTTCTTCTGTTAAAGCCGCCATTGGCACGCGAATCGCGTCAGCCGTTACTGGATTTAAACCCAAATCCGATTCACGGATAGCTTTATCAATTGCAGAAACCATTGAACGTTCAAATGGTTGTACCAATAAGGTACGCGAATCTTCAACACCCACGTTAGCTACTTGATTTAACGGCACGTCAGACCCATAGTAAGGAACCATAACCCCATTCAAAATAGATGGATGCGCACGACCTGTACGAACCTTTGCAAAACCATGTTCCAAAGACTCCAATGACTTGTTCATACGGTCTTCTGCGTCTTTTTTAAGATCGTTAATCATATGATCTTCCTTACTTATTTATCTAAATGTGTATGAGGTCTAGTGACATTTCATAAACAGACGAAGTGTCAATACACCCTAATCTAAAATTGCAGTAGTATAAAGAGCTTTACTACTCACGTACATTAGTTTGTAACGTGAGTGCCCTCTTTTTCGCCCATTACTACAGAAAGCAAAGCACCAGACTTGTTCATATCAAATACTTGAAGTGGCACATTGTGATCACGGCATAAGCAAATTGCAGTTAAATCCATTACACCAAGTTTCTCATCTAAAACTTCATCGAAACTTAAATGATCATATTTAACAGCGTCATCATATTTACTTGGGTCTTTATTATAGACACCATCAACTTTAGTTGCTTTTAAAATAAGGTTTGCTTCAATTTCAATGCCACGTAAACAAGCCGCTGTATCCGTTGTAAAGAATGGATTTCCTGTTCCAGCAACAAATACGCACACCTCACCTTGGGTTAAATGACGAATTGCATCACGACTTGAATATGCTTCAACTACTGCACCAATTGGAAGTGCTGACATTAAACGGGTTTTAATGTTACGGCGAACCAAAGCATCACGTAATGCCAAACCATTCATTACTGTAGCAAGCATACCCATTTGATCACCCGTTACACGGCCAACCAAACCATCTTTTTGTAATTGACTACCACGGTATAAGTTACCACCACCCACCACGATACCCACTTGCACACCTAAACCAACCAAGTGAGCAATAGATAAAGACATCTGATCTAAGACTTGGGCATCAATCCCCATGTCTTTATTACCCGCAAGCGCTTCACCCGAAAGTTTCAGCAAAATTCGCTCATAGCGTGGCTTTTTAGAATCTAACATCACGAAACTCCAATACTTATATCTACAATTTTATTCGTATTTAATCAAATCGAAATCGGCAACTTTTAAGCTGATTTAACGCTAATCAACTTGGCAAACAAATCGTATTCATCTGCATCTGTAATTTCGACTTCAAGTAAATCACCAGCTTTAATCACTGACTTATCAATATCTTCAACAAAAACATTACCATCAATCTCAGGTGCATCTGCATAAGAGCGTGCAACTGCGACCGGGAATTCTTCTTCAAGATCATCGACTAAAACCGTCATGGTTTGACCAATACGACTTTGCAATTTTTCAGCAGAAATCGCTTGTTGAACTTCCATAAAACGTTCATAGCGTTGTTGCTTAATTTCTTCAGGAACATGATCAGGCAAATCGTTGGCTGTTGCACCTTCTACAGGTGAGTAGGTAAAACAACCCACACGATCAAGTTTTGCCTCTTGCAACCAATCCAATAACATTTGAAAATCTTCTTCAGTTTCACCAGGGAAACCAACGACAAATGTCGAACGAATGACCAATTCAGGACATTTTTCACGCCATAATTTTAGACGTTCCAAGGTATTTTCACTATGAGCTGGTCGCTTCATCAATTTCAAGATGCGCGGACTGGCGTGTTGAAAAGGAATGTCTAAATACGGAAGAATTTTACCTTGTGCCATCAAATCGATAACTGCATCCACATGCGGATAGGGATAAACATAATGTAATCGCACCCAAATTCCTAACTGACCGAGCGCTTCGCACATGTCATAGAATTTGGTTTTAACAGGCTGACCATTCCAAAAATCAAGCTTATATTTGGTATCTACACCATAAGCAGAAGTGTCTTGAGAAATCACCAAGACCTCTTTTACACCCGCCTTTTTTAACGCCTGTGCTTCATTTAATACAGAGCCAACAGGACGTGACACAAGATCACCACGCATGCTTGGAATAATGCAGAATGTGCAACGATGGTTACAGCCTTCTGATATTTTTAAATAAGCATAATGCTTAGGTGTTAAACGAATACCTTGTTCAGGCACAAGATCTACAAAAGGATTGTGTTTAGGTGGTTCTGGAACATATTGATGGACAGCTTCCATCACATCTTGATACGCCGCCGCACCTGTCACTTTTAAGACATTTGGATGCATCTGGCGAATTTTATCTTCATCTTTACCCAAACAGCCTGTGACAATCACACGACCATTGGCGCTCATGGCTTCACCAATTGCGTCTAAAGACTCTTGTACTGCAGATTCAATAAAACCACAGGTGTTCACAACAACTAAATCAGCACCTTCATAATCTGATGCAACATCATAACCTTCAGTCTTTAACTGCGTTAAAATACGTTCAGAATCTACCAATGCCTTAGGACAACCTAAAGATACAAAACCGACTTTGGGGGACTTCATGAATCTGCGCTCCACTATAATCCGCGTATTGTATGACTTTTCAAGAGATAAAAACAGGTGGAAACTGCACTCTTTGTATAATGCACCAAAATACATCCAATCAAATAATTAAATTACTACAATGCACTATTTTGGAACAATATGATGATAGCGTAATATGAATGCTAGTTTTTACACTTGAATAAAGCGCAGTAAATGCGCAATTTTTATCATTCATGTAAGAAAACTGCGCAACATATAAAAGTTGGCGTACATCTTGCTTTACATCAGCACGATTTATACCGATTCAATCCCCTTGTTCGGGAAAATAGAAAACGAGGTGCAGATGCCATTGCGCTATTTAAAGACAGGAAAGCTCTGCTAATGGATCAATACCCAACAATTGATTATAGATTGCTTGTGGATAATTTAACCACTGCAATTCTTTTGGTCGATTGTAATTTAAATATTTTTTATCTTAATTCATCATGCGAAGCATTGTTTGATATTAGCTTGCTTCGTGCGGCAGGTCAGCCAGTGATTAATATTTTACACGCACCAAATGACAGCTTTAATACATTGGAAGCATTAAACAACTCAATAAAAACAGGTCAAGCCTATACACGCCGTGAAGCAATTATCAATGTTAACTTTAAAGACATGCATGTTGATTATTCAGTGTCGCAGTTAAATACAGGAAGACCTTATCATCCATTACTATTAATTGAGTTAAATCCAATTGATCGGATGCTTAAAATCTCTAAAGAAGAAAACTTAATTCAACAACATCAAGTTGCACGTCAACTTATTCGAGGTGTTGCACATGAGATCAAAAATCCTTTGGGCGGAATTCGTGGTGCGACTCAACTGCTTGCTCGTAGTTTAAATGATCCACAATACGCAGAATTCACCGATATTATTATCAGTGAAGTCGATCGTTTAAGAAACCTTGCTGATACTATGCTGGGTTCGCGTCAACTTCCCAGCTACGAGTTGGTCAACGTACATGAACCGCTTGAACGTGTTCGCTCTTTAATTGTAAATCAGACCAAGAAAAAAATTAAAATCACACGAGACTATGACCTTTCATTGCCTGATGTCAAAGCAGATCGCGATCAACTAATTCAAGTGATGCTTAATATTAGTGTCAATGCGGTACAGGCGATGACTGAGAATCGTGAGTTTTTTATTGATCATCAACCTGAACTGATGTTGCGTACACGCATTCAACGTTTGGTTACGATTAATGGTGTACTAAATAAATCAGCCATTCGTATTGATATTGAAGACAATGGTCCTGGTGTCCCTGAAGAAATTTTAGAATCCGTGTTTTATCCGCTTGTGACTGGCCGTGCCAAAGGAACAGGTCTTGGCTTAAGCATCGCTCAAAATATCATGCATCAACACAATGGAATGATTGAATGCCAATCCATTCCTGGAAAAACAGTATTTAGCTTATATCTACCTTGGGAGTCTAACAATGTCGCATAATAAAATTTGGGTGATCGATGACGACCGTGCTATGCGCTGGGTCTTAGAAAAAACCTTTAAAGAGGAAGGCTTCGATGTTACCAGTTTTGAAGAGGCACAATCGGCTTTGGATCAACTTCCAAGCAATGCCCCAGACGTCATTCTCACTGATATTCGTATGCCCGGCATTGATGGTTTAACCTTCCTAGGAAAAGTCAAAGGAAGTTATCCTGATCTGCCTGTGATCATTATGACAGCACACTCAGATTTAGAATCTGCGGTATCGAGCTATCAAACGGGTGCTTTTGAATATCTTCCAAAACCATTTGATATTGACGAAGCACTTGCACTGGTGAATCGTGCCATTTTGCACATCAACAAACTGCAACAACAAGAATCGGCCAAAGTCACCCCCATTCAATCTACGGAAATTATTGGTGAATCCCCTGCAATGCAGGAAGTTTTTCGTGCCATTGGACGTTTATCTCAATCGCACATTACCGTATTGATCAACGGTGAATCTGGAACAGGTAAAGAGTTAGTTGCACATGCTTTACATCGACACTCACCAAGAAGCAGCAAACCATTTATTGCTTTAAACATGGCTGCTATTCCAAAAGATTTAATTGAAACTGAATTATTTGGCCATGAAAAAGGTGCATTTACCGGTGCCAATACTCAACGCCAAGGTCGTTTTGAACAAGCCAATGGCGGTACCTTATTCTTAGATGAAATCGGTGATATGCCTTTTGAAACCCAAACACGTCTACTCCGTGTTTTGGCTGATGGTGAGTTCTACCGTGTGGGTGGGCATATTCCAGTTCGTGTTGATGTTCGTATCGTGGCAGCAACACATCAAGATTTAGAAAAATTAGTCAATGATGGGCGTTTCCGTGAAGACTTATATCATCGACTAAATGTCATTCGTATTCATATTCCTAAACTTGCACATCGTTCTGAAGACATTCCGATGTTGGCGCAACACTTCTTGGCACGTGCGGGTAAAGAACTCGGGGTTAGTCCGAAAATTTTACGCCCAGAAACGCAAGAATATATTCAAAAACTGCCTTGGCCCGGCAATGTACGTCAGCTAGAGAATACCTGCCGCTGGTTAACTGTAATGATCACAGGCCGTGAAGTTTATCCTGAAGACTTGCCGTCTGAATTAAAACAAATTCCAATCAATAAATCTGATGATCAGGGACAAGCGCAAGCTGGTATTGACCGCATTGCGTTACATCATTGGGATGAGTTACTGGCACAATGGGCAATTCAAAAGCTTAAAAATGGTGAAATGAAAATTTTAGACATTGCCACACCAATGTTTGAACGCACTTTGATCATAGCAGCGCTTCAACAAACCCGTGGCCGTAAACGTCATGCTGCTGAACTTTTAGGCTGGGGGCGTAATACTTTAACCCGCAAACTCAAAGAATTAGGTATGGATTCTGCTGAAGATGATGAAGAGGAAGATAAAACCGTCTTAGCAGAATAATAAGCGACTCATAAATATAAAGTTTACTCCAACCATATTTCGTAAGAATATGGTTGTTTTTTATTGGCTCATAGTGAAAAATAGCCTCGTGAAATTTAAACTTTATCGTCTAGGGTAAAAATGAAGAAAACTGTTGTTGCAATTAGCTTACTTTCTATTTTTAGTGTTGCTTGCTCTAAAAATAAACCGCATGACAGTTCTGAACATCAAGCAGAAGCACCAGCGATTAAAAAAGCACATAAAGTAGCTAATTCAGATGATTGTTTTAAATTAGAACCCAACAAACAGTTTACCCTGAACAACAATGAAGAAACAGAAATACAAATTGTTCCCACAACCTTCAACAATCAAAATGTGATATCAATCGTTAGACAAGGTGCAGGTGTGCGTACAGATTATATCTACGATTTAACTGGGCGTACCATGCTTGCAAACTTGGATTATGGTATTGCCGCACTCGGATCAAATCCAAATGATGTGCTGGTAAAAACCACTTACCAAGCCCCGCTCCCAACATTCCCATCTAATCTTAAACCACAGCAAAAATTCCAGATGACTTATAACGCGGTTATTGAATCGCAAATGGATAACAATGATAAGTCTGTAAACAATAAGACGATTGACTTAGTATTTGTAGGATTTGAAGATCTGACTTTAATTGACAACGATAACAATACATTAAAGTTTGATAATGCCTGTCATTTCATTTCTCAAATTGGAGATGAAACATTGGATGAATGGTATGCTGAAGGGTATGGACAAATTAAATACGTTAAAAAGAAACAGAATGGTGACGTAAAAAGTAGCGAAGCAATTGGTGATGACCCACAACCTTAATTTAAATCAGCCAGTCAACATTTATTGACTGGCTTTGAACATTTTTATGTTCGATTTTACTTTAAAAAACCTGATACCAAATTCATAACATTTTGAATATCACCATTGGCTTCAGTGTGATCTGTTGCATCACCTTGTGGTGTCAGTGAATCAATAATTTGCGGTAATACAGTAGATATTGCGCCATACACTTCATTGGTCGGAACATTGGCTTGTTGGGCAACTTGTTCAACTTGCTGACCACCAAATAAACTCTGGATTTGCTCTACATTTACCGCTCCATTACCTTGTGACGGATCGACCCAGCTTTGAACCTGCCCACCTAAACCTGCGCCTTGCAATTTAGCTAAAGCACCTTGTAGGCCACCATTTTGTTGAATCCAACCTAAGACCAATGGCACAACTGCAATCAATAAAGAAGAGGCATTAAAGCCACCCGCTTGTGGTGCTTGTTGTTGTCCACCTGTCAAACCACCTAAAACTGAACCAAGTACGCCACCCAATCCACCTTGTGATTGTTGTTGCTGTCCCCCCAAGCCACCGAGTACTGAACCAAGTACCCCGCCCAATCCACCACCTAGCCCGCCTTGTGATTGTTGTTGTCCGCCAAGTGCTTGCTTTGCCAGAATTTCCACAATATTGGTTAAATCTGTCATGAGTTTTCCTTTTTTAAGTTTTATGAGACAAGTACAGCATACTTGGCTTTATCAGATTCACCAAAATTGGAATTGTTAAATTTTGCAATAGCTTAAGGCTAGTTTTATAGGCAAAATAAACCCACTACCAACGAAATTTATTCCAGTTTTCTGGATTGGCCCAAAACTTAGCGTTAAACCAATCTGGTACATGTTTATAGGTCAAAATATTAAATTGCCAAAGTGCAAAATCATTTTGATGTAATGTTTTATCAATCAGTTGGGTAAAACCAAGCGATCTGAGCAACCGTTCATCTTTTAGCTGACATGCGACAACAATTCGTTTTGCCAGTAAATCACGTAACTTGACCAATAACTGGGATTTCTGTAAATCGGTGATCCCAGACATTTCATCTGTATCTAAAAGTACAAATCCTAAATCATATCGTTGCGTAAAAGGCAGACTTAAAAACTCAGATACGTTAAAATAGGACCATTGAATCGAATAATTTGTTGGGTATTGCGCCAAATTTTGCCCAATACATAATGCAGTTTGAATTGGCTGTTCTTGCGATAAATCGTCTAGCATTGAAGTGATGACATTTTGCTCAGCCATAACTGCACCTTTTTTGAAGCGAGTAATTAAACATGGAACTACAAGGCATTTGTCATAAAATGCATGCAGGTCTTAAAGACCTTAGTGTAACTGATCAACAAACACATAAGGCAAATGTTGAATATAAATTTATATTAGATCGCTCAGAAACCGAGCTACCATTTAGTTTAGGCCAGGAAATCGAGATTGAAGCGACAGGAAATATTTATTGCGTTTCTTGTGGAGCTAAAACACCAAAGTCTTACTCTCAAGGCCACTGCTTTAAATGCATGAAAACCAAGGCATCTTGCGACATGTGTATCATGAAGCCTGAAACTTGTCATTATCATTTAGGTACTTGCCGTGAAGATGATTTTGCTCATGAAGTTTGCTTTCAACCGCATATTGTATATCTAGCAAATTCAAGCGCTTTAAAAGTCGGAATAACTCGTTTAGGTCAAATGCCAACACGCTGGTTAGATCAAGGTGCGACCCAAGCATTACCTATTTTAAAAGTCGGTTCGCGGCGTCTTTCTGGTCAGCTTGAAGTCATGTTTGGAACGCAGGTTGCGGACAAAACAGATTGGCGTAAACTGCTTAAAGGTGAAGCTGAACCGATTGATCTAATTGAAATTCGTAATGAATTGATTCAAGAGTTTTCCCCAAAGATTCAAAGTATTCGCAATGAGTTTGCGCAAAATCTTGAGTTTAATGAAACGGTCGAATTGTTAGAAAATGAATTACCCCGTGAATTCATCTACCCTGTCGACATTTATCCTGAAAAAGTTAAATCACACAATTTAGATAAAACCCCAATCATTCGGGGCAAGCTACAAGGAATTAAAGGCCAATACTTGATTATGGATACCGGTGTCATCAATATTCGTAAATATACAGGTTATGAACTTAAAGTTCGGGCGGAATAATTTTTCACACCCAAACCCAGAAATTGATTTATACATACTCCTCTTTATCCTAGATTTAGAGGAGTTTTTATTGGTTAAAGGTTTTCTATATCCAATCTGTCAAAAAACTTAGACAAAAGAATATAATTTCTCCTAATTAATATTTTTAATTAAATCAATTGGATGAAATAAAAAAATTGTTTGATTAAAAAAACTGCAATGCCACACCTTTCATTCAAAGTTTAAATACCTTTGCGTAGGCGATCCCCCACTAACTTGATGAAAATCACTGGCTTGAATAATTAGATGCTTTGACAATAGGGCGATTAATAAAAATTTCCAGCAGCTCGATAAGCAAACGGATATTTGCTTAATCAGTTGTTAGCATTAAAAATCAAGCTGTTAAAATTGCTAAAATCGCCTGAGCCGGATCTTCACTATTTCCAGCCAAAAGTTGTTTGTGCATGGTGATTAATTGCATTACCTGAATTTGTGCAGTTTCAATATTCATTAATTTTTCAATTTGATTGGCCAAATTTTCTGATGTGGCATCTTGTTGAATAAGCTCTTGAATCACTTTTTTGCCCGCAATAATATTCGGCAATGAATAATACGGAATTTTCACTAAAAATTTAGCAATTACATAAGTTAACCAATTCAACTTATAAAAAGTCACCATTGGACGATGTAACAATAATGCTTCAAGTGTCGCTGTCCCCGATGCCAAAGCCACAATATTGGCAGCATTCATGACCTGACGACCAATTTTTGATTCTTTATCGGTATTTTCCAGTAAATGAATTTTTGCGACTAAGTCACTTGGATAATGCTTTAATAATTCCTGAATTTGCTGTTTGCGTAACTCATTAATTGCAGGAATTAAAAACTGATAATCTGGATATTTTTGATAAAGAATTTTTGCGGCATCCAAAACCAACGGCCCAAGTCGTTCAATCTCACCACGCCGACTTCCTGGTAACAAGGCAATATGCTTTTGACTGATATCTAAACCAAGCTCTTGCTTTGCATCCAAAATTGGATTTTGTAATGGTAATTGACCTGCCAGTGGATGTCCAACAAAGGCTGCTGGTACGTCATATCGTTGATAAAAGCCTTTTTCAAAAGGAAATAGACAAAGCACCAAATCTATACTGGCCTTGATGCCATGTACCCGTCCTTGTCGCCAAGCCCATACAGATGGACTGACATATTGCACCGTTTTAATCGGCAAATTTTTCTGTTTTATGCTTTTTGAAAGGCGTAAATTAAAGTCTGGTGCATCAATACCGACAAAAACATCTACGGGATTGGCAGACCATTTCTCGACCAGACCATCACGTACAGCAAATAATTTTTTTAAATCCTTAAGTACTTCAACAATCCCCATCACAGATAAAATATCCATTGAATAAAAACTGTTAAATCCTTCTGCAATCATTTGAGGACCACCAATCCCTTCAAATTCAGCATCAATACCCTGTTCACGAAAACTGCGAATAAGTTTTGCGCCTAAAGTATCCCCTGATACCTCACCTACGACAATTCCAATTTTAAGCTTTCGATTTTGCAAGATATTCTTCCTGATCAGCACTATAAGCGCATCATAGCATATTCATAGGATTTAATCGTGAATACTCAAACTGGATGCTGGCTTGGAAAATGGGGAAATTTATATAACAATTCATCTAATTTTCTATCGTTATTTTATTTTCTATTTATATTTTCAATTGCACGACTATTGTAAGCCCACCTCACTAACAATAAACTAAGCAATAATTATTATCATTTAAGATAAGCAATGCTAAATCCTCTCCCACACAGTTTTAAGTTCTCTATTCTTAGTTTAGCGGTACTCATTGCCCAGCAGAGTTTTGCTGAAGATATTGAAAATCTACCCACAATTTCAGTTCAAGCCACAGCTGATCAAACTGAATTAAGCTCCGAACAATCAAAATCTTATATCGTTAAAAAATCTGCAAGTGCTGCCAAGCTGAATATTCCTGTCAAAGAAACACCACAAACAGTGAATGTTGTTACACGTCAGCAATTAAATGATTTTGCACTCAATAGTGCACGTGAAGCTTTAAGTAATACCCCAGGTATTACTGTCAGCAGTCAAGAAACCGAACGTTCAACCTACACTGCCCGTGGTTTTGAAATATCAAATATTTTAACAGATGGCGTTGGCTTCCCTTCTAGCAGCTACAATTATAATAATACCAATCCTGATACATATTTTTATGATCGTATTGACGTGATTAAAGGTGCAGATGCCTTAACCAATGCTTTTGGTGATCCAAGCGCAACAATCGATTATATCCGTAAGCGTCCTACTCAAGAATTTCAAGCCAATGCTGGGCTAAGTTATGGCTCTTGGAATACCCAACGCTATGAAGCAGATGTTTCAGGTGCATTAAATAAAGAAGGCAGCATCCGCGGACGTTTGATGGGTTATGAGCAAACTGGAGATTCTTATCTAGACCGTTATTCATCTGAGAAAAATGGATTTTCTGGCATCATTGATGCGGATTTAAGTGATAGCACGTTATTAACTGTCGGTTATAGCCAACAACAGAATAAACCTAATGCAAATAATTGGGGTGCTTTACCACTTCTCGGTGCAGATGGGAAACAACTTTCCTATGAGCGTAATTATAATCCCAATCCAGATTGGACATATTGGGATAATAAGTCACAAAATGCTTTTGCTGAGTTAAAGCAAAAAATTAATGACAAGTGGACAGCTAAGCTGAGTTATAACTACACCCAAACCGACCATAACAGTAACTTACTCTATTATTTCGGTTATCCTGATCAAAATGGAGCAGGTGTAGCCCTCACCGCTTGGGGCGGAAAAGAAAGTCTAAAAAGTCATTTTGCCGACTTAAATCTACAAGGCTCATATTCATTATTTGGCCGTGAACACGAAGCGACACTGGGTTATAGTTATCTACAAAATAAACAGTATGATCAACAGACGTCAGGCACAATTAATGACAGCAATATCAATAATAATCAAACCACAGACTGGGCAAGCTGGACACCTCAATCAGTCACTTGGTCAGCATTTAGTGATGCGGCAAACTATACCCAAAAGCTCAATTCTGTATATGCGGCAACACGACTACACTTAAACGATGATTTGAAACTTTTACTCGGTTTAAATTATGTTCAAGCTAAAAGTGAAGGTGAAAGTTACGGTTCATCAATGGCCTATGATGAAAACAAAGTATCTCCTTATGCTGGCATTACCTATAACTTTAGCCCTGAATACACAGGTTATCTAAGCTATACCTCTATTTTCCGCCCACAATCTGGAGTGGGTACTGATAATAAAGCACTCAAACCAGTTGAAGGTGAAAGCTATGAGGCAGGTATTAAAAGTTCATGGCTAGATGACAAACTCACTGGAACTTTGGCGGTGTTTCGAACAGAACAAAGTAATTACCCTTTGCGCAATTCAGATGGAAATATTCTCAATCGAAAAGTTGAAACCAGTGATTTACGCTCTCAAGGGATAGAAGTTGGTTTGGCTGGGCAATTAACAGATCACTTAAATATTGCATTTGGTTATAGCCAATTTAGCTTAAAAGATTTAAAAAATGGTGGAGAGGCTCGTACTTACAACCCGAACCAAACCATTAATCTTTTAACGACTTATACTATTCCTGCTATACCTAAGCTGAAAATTGGTGCAGCTTTACAATGGCAAGATGCTACTAAGCAGTATGATTCTTCGGTAAAGAGTACAATTACCCAAGATGCTTATGCTTTAGTGAATATGATGAGCAGCTATGACTTGAATAAGCATATTTCGCTACAGGCAAATGTAAACAACGTGACAGACAAAAAATATTTATATAGCTTTCCAGATGGTCAGGCTTTTTATGGCCCATCTACAAACTATAGTGTTGCTGTAAAATTTAAATACTAATCTGAACTCGCCTTAATCTTTTTATGATTAAGGCGTTTTCAATTGCAAGAAAGTGATCGTTATGCAGATTGTGCTCTACCCTTTATCAGTGCTCTTTCGTTTTATACTGGCTTTTGGTATGGGCTATCTGTGCAGTTATTTAGTATCCTTAACTTTAATTGACGTGTTTTATCCTTATTTTGCCAAGGCTGAATCTATTTATTTGGCAGCATTTAGCGCACTTATTTTTTACATTTTTTTTGTGATTCTAAGCTTTTGTATTCATTCTTTAAAGAAGCTTACGCTGATCAGCCTAGCTCTGGTCGCTACTTTTTTCCTATTTTCCAAGTTTATAGGTTAACTCATGCATAAATCTGTTCGTCAATCTATGGCATGGTTACACTCTTGGATCGGGCTTACCTTCGGCTGGCTGTTATTTGCAATTTTTTTGACAGGTTCTGCAACATATTATCGCCATGAAATTAGTATGTGGATGCAACCACAATTCGCAAGTATGCAAATCAAACAGGAATCCGCTATACAGTCTGCGTTTGCTTATTTGCAAAAAAATGCCCCAGATGCAAAAAGTTGGTATATCGGCGTTGCAAATCAGAATACCCCTGCAAATAAAATTTATTGGCAAAAAGCCGATGGTGGTTATGAAAGTAAAACTTTAGATGCCAATACAGGTAAAGAATTGAGTCTTTCTGCCACACAAGGCGGTGATTTCTTCTATGGGTTTCATTATCAGCTTTATGGAATGCCTTACTCGATTGGTCGTTTGATTGTCACCTTTGCAGCGTTAATTATGTTTATAGCCTTGATTTCAGGCATTATTACCCATAAAAAGATATTTACAGATTTCTTTACCTTAAGAGTATTTAAAGGTCAGCGTTCATATTTAGATTTTCATAATGTAAGTTCGGTAATAGCATTGCCCTTTTTCTTAACCATTACATTTACCGGCTTAGCGATCTTTTTCTATCTGCTTTTCCCCGCAGGGATGAAAAAAGCCTATCCAGATAATCCATATCAGTATTTTGATGAAATTCGTCATGTTTCAACTGCAAACAAGGCTCAACACGCACAGCCGAAGAATATGTTATCTATTCAACATTTCCTGCAACAAACCCAACAGCAATGGGGAAAAACTAATATTGATAACCTTACCGTAGATCAACCCAATACACAGCTTGCTAAGCTCACGATTACTGCCTTAGAAGATCATTCGATTACTCGTAATCAAGCACAACTTAGCTTTAATGGCGCTACAGGTGGTTTAATTGGGAATACCCGTAATAACAGTGCAATTGCAACATTAAATGCCAGTATGTACGGACTGCATATGGCGAATTTTGCCCAACCTTTATTGCGTTTAGGCTTATTTTTCTCTGGCCTCTTAGGTTGTGCAATGATTGCTTCTGGCTTATTGCTCTGGAGTTTAAAACGACAATTACAAAAGAAAAATGATCATTTTCACGTTGGGCATTATCTGGTAAACCGACTCAATACCACGATGATTATTGGTTTACCCATTGCGATGTTGGGTTATTTGTATGCCAATCGTTTTGTACAACTTCAATCAGATACACCGAATTATGAAGTCTATACATTTTTTACTTTGTGGTTATTCAGTTTTATTATTGCGCTCTGCACAAAACAACAATATCTCTGGAAAACTCAGCTCAAGCTGCTAATTGCCATGACATTAGCCTTGCCTATTTTAAATGTCTATTATCTGATTTCTAATCAATATATTCATTCATTACAGGACTATTGGTTATTTTTACGTGTGGACTTAATGATCTGGTTATTTGCCATTTTAGCGATTTTTTTACATCAAAGAATCACACCGATTCAAAACAAAGCTGTGGCGAAGATCAAGAAAAAGCTAGAACAAAAACAATCACAGGAATCTGTATCATGATATTGGCATTTGCATTTCTCCTGATCCTGATTGCCAGTTATAGCTTATATTTGATCAGTTCAAAGCAGATCACCAAGACTCAGAAAAGTAAATTGTCTGTTTTAGCGCAACATGTGAAACTGGTAAAAGTTATCGCGTTTGCGTTGATCATCTCGGCTTTATTTTTATTCAGTGTAAATTATGGCAATAGCATCTCTTTTGTGGCCTTATGTATACTGAGTAGCCCAATACTGTTTGGATTGATACTCTTTGTAAATGACTTAAAACCCAAAATTAAAAAGTAGACATCTAGCGTTTTAATACTGCTAGCTAAGTTTGATTAGTTTTTTAGGATGCTCAATGGCTAAGCTATAATTCATTGGGCAATCCTGATTGAACCGATAATTTTTTTTAACAAGGTTTAGGCGCAATATAAATCGTTTTTATTCGATATAAATAACTGGTGTATTTCCACGAAAAATACACAATCTACATTACACCGCTATTCTCCCAATTTCTGCAGAATTTGTCTTAAAATAATTTAAGCTGTTCAGGTTGTAACTGCATTTCAATATTTTACAATTTAATCAATCTATAAAATTTCCCCGAGGATTTTATGTTGCTGCAATGGTTTGATTCAATTTTAATTTACAATCAATGATTTAAAAAATTTAAACAAATCTTAGTGCAATAAATAGCGTAAAATTATTTTTATTTATTTCAATTTTTTGATGATATTGAAAATAATTATATTTTAACAATGAATGAAGCCGTGAGTGTACTCAAACTATGAAATTCCCTTTCTTAGAAATTCTGCACTCAGCTTAAATCGAAGTAGATTTTTAAAAATTAAAATAGACAGAATTAATTGATTTAAGAGCTTTTCATCATCTGTCTGTGCCTCCTTACTAACCCTAAAAGTATCTTTCTCTCAAGTATTTCATCTTCAGTAAATGACAATGAATCAACCAATAACTCTATAGGCAATGAACTATTTTCAATTAAAAAACAGTCTTGATCTGTAGACCATTCAGGAAGTATTGTAACTTTTTTACGCTTGCGCCTTTGATGCATATAAACACCTTACTTTAAAAACTATGAATTTACTTGCTCATCAACCCAAGATAAGAATTTGTATTTATTACTTATTTCAGGTGCACTCATTATTAAAATATTTTTTTTATTTCCAAACTTACCGGATACTTTATTAGAATTATTAAATTTAAAGTCAGTTTCATCTCCTTCATTTAAAGCTTTGAAATATGCAACAATTTTCTCGGACTTGGTCTTACTCTTGAAGTCCGGTGTCAAAAGTAAAAAATTATAGATCTGCTCTAAAACACACATATAGTTACTACTTTTCATAAAAACCTTAATTATAGATTATTAATGAGATAATTTACTGTAAAGAAATTAGCCAACTATAGAACAAATATATTCGATAGTTGGCTATATAAAATACTATGATTTTCCACGAGATATAAAACCAATAATTGCTAAAATAACAGCTACAACTAGTAGAATTACAGCAAAATCTTTCGATAGACCAGCAACTCCACCAAAACCTAATAAACTAGCAATTAATGCTATAACTGCAAAAATTATCGCCCAACGAAACATACATTATTACTCCTAAAATATTTAATTTTTTTTTGATTTAAATAAAATTTATCTAAATCAATCTATATAAAAACCTATTCTTTATATAGCTTATCAGAAATAAAAAACCTATTTATTTCTTGATTCTTTAGTTTTGGCATAACAATCTTAATTAAAAAAAGAACTGAACAGGAAATAAGAAGCATTCCTATAACTTCAATTGAATAACTAATCATGAATAATAGACTATAAAAGCCAAAGAAAAATAAAAGACTTAAAAATACTTTTTTTAGATATAAGGTCATAATAAGACCATATAACATTGCCGAAAAGAATACATTAAACTTTTTATGTATTCCTAACTTGTCAAAAATTATGATTATTAAACATATAATTAAAACTGAGATAATAAATATAAAAAAATTTTTTAAAATTAACATTTCATTTCCTCTACTTTAGATTTAATAAAATGCTTCCCCCTTAGTAGAGCAACTAAGGGGGAAGACTACCCCAATACACCATCTATTATTATGCTCATTAATTTTATAACTTCTTATTCTAATTTAAGTGTAAGCGACCACATCTTAAACTAATATTCAGTTGTATATTAATAATAATGAACACGTATGGTGTATGAACGCAGTATATATAAATCAAAAATTCAGGCTGTAATCTCTGGCTTACATGATTGTGAGAAATTTCGTACATTTGTTTATTTTTTAACCTATTAATATTTAAAAAATTAGAATTATTTCATTTATTTTCATAAAGTTAATTTTAATAAACTATTACTTCAACACAATATATTAACAATTAGCTTAAGTAAAAGTAAAAAAAGTTTACATTACATTTTTTTTTGATCGTTTTTATTTTAAATTGGCTTCAATCCTAACTATGTTGTAAACTTTTAAAGTTACTATTCTTTCTATGTGGAAACATAAAGTTTACTAATAAAATTAAATAGTTATCACACACCATCAGTAACAAATCAAACTGGATGAATTCATAATGGAATTTGTAAGGGTTTTATACGCTAGTAAAGCGACACAAGCGCACCCTGAACTTAAATCTGATCTAATTAATATTCTTAACACTGCTGTTGATTTTAATTCTCGTCATGAGATTACAGGAGTTCTTTACTATGGACATGGATATTTTGTCCAATGTCTTGAAGGTAGCAAGAGTAAAGTTAATGATCTTTTTTATAACCGCATTTTAAAAGATCCACGTCATCAAAATTGTGAAATTCTCTATCATGAGAAATGCGATGTTGGATTATTCAAACATTGGAATATGAAATTTGCACCTGTTAACAAAAGATTAGGTGACTTTTTTCAAGAACACCATCTTGATGATTTTAACCCATTTCTTCTTTCAAGTAACACTATTCCTTCATTCATAGACCTTTTAGCTTCGGAGTATGCTCATGAACCATATAATTTTGAAATCGATGAGTAATTCATTAGTCTATTTTGAAAACGTTAATATAGATGATAAATCATGATTCGTTTGTGCTACGCAAGTACAAGAAATGAATCAACTAATGACCTCATAGAAGATTTAAATGATATTTTGAATACTGCTCGAGATTTTAATTCGAAGAACAATGTTTTTGGTGTGCTTTACTATGCTAATAACTTTTTTTTCCAGTGTCTTGAAGGTGAAAGATCAACTGTACTAGAGCTATTCCATAACATTAGAAATGACGCTAGGCATAAAGATATTATTGAATTCGAAAATGTAGAAATTGACCAAATTAGTTTTAAAAACTGGTCAATGAAATATGTTCAAAAGTGCTCAAAAGCAGAGGTCTTCTTTAATCGTTTAGGTTACGACTCGTTCACTCCTACTGCTTTAACCGAAGACAATTTAGATGCCTTCTTAAATGAACTCTTAAATGAAAAGCAGACTCGGCTTCGAAAGCGAGTTGGTTTAAACCAACGTGGAATATCTAATTTTCTTTAATAAAAAAAGACGAACGTAAGTTCGTCTTTTTTACAAAAATTTATAGCTTAACAGAATGACTTGTTCCAAGCTGCTCTGTTTCACGTGATATTGACGCTTTTGCTACTTTGAAAAGAGTTACAAATTTTCCTGCACCTTTCCAGTATTGTGCACCATTACATATTACACGTACTAATTGAATATTTGGATCCGACTTTCCTTGTTCAAAAAAAGTTCCATACAAAGCGGACCACAATTGATCAAGCACCTCTTAATCTTGGACACATTCTGCAATTCCATTAATTGAGACATAATCATTTTTTAAATTTTCCAATTTTAACATTCTCATGTAAATTGAAATACCAATATCTCCTCAATATAAAAATTTAAATAGTTTCTTAGTGTTAATTAAATATTTTAATTATATGATAAAAAATTATTATTCATGAATAATTTATTTTTTTGTTATCATTGATGCTTACAACTTTGAACTGGTAATCTTTATGAGTAATATTTTGATTTACCACAGCACGGTCTAATTGATCCCACAATTCAAAGTGAAAAAAATCAGAAGTTTCAGAGTAAATCCAAAACCATAAAATAGACCTATCCTTTTTTATAGGGTCATAAGTGGTATCTTTAACTTTTACCAATTTATGTAAATGAAAATTTTCATCTTGAAGTACTATTTCTTGAATATCCAATAGAAGATTTCCGTCGATCTTAATTGATTAGGAATATAACCTATTTTTAATTTTTTTTTAAATATGGTTTCAGATAAAATATGTAAACTAATTTTTCTTAATTTTGTTCAATGTACTGATATTAAATATCAATTAACTCTTATGAAATTATTTTATCCAGTTAATTTTTATATATTAAATAACTAACCAATAAATTATTGTAATACAATTAAAAACGAAATTTAAAATTTATAATAAATTGATTAACTCATGTGCTCAAACTATCAAACTCCAAAAATAACAGCATTTGTTCAATTAGGAATCGAACTCAATGCAATGGATTATCCTTTAAAGTCAAACGTTTATCCGTTATACCCTGCTCCAATTATTATGAAAGAGTTTAACCTAGATTTATGAAGATTTGCACTAATTCCAAAATGGGCTGAGGATACAAAGTTAGGGACACACCTATAATACTTGAACTGAAACTATAGTTGAGAAGCCTAACTTTCGACATGCTTGACTTATAGCAAGTTTTACTTTGTGCCGGTTCAAGAATTTGATGATCTCAAGTGCATCGATGGTAAAAGCCATTTGTACAGAATTCACCGTAAGAACGACTACCATTCGCTGTTGCAGAAACTCACGATGATTAGTTAATTAAAAAATAATAATATTTTTTCAATGATTACAATCAATTCTGACAATCATCCTTTCATGAAGCAATTTTATGCGCCTACCGATGAAAAAAGATCAATCATAGTCATATCAAGAGAATATCAAAAAGACTGCTTGAATATTGATAAAGAAAATGCACACGAAAATTTCTTTGAAATGCGTGATGATTTTCCGCTTTCCCTCGTGAACACTCATCTGAAGTAGCCAAACAAAGTGACCTTTTTTAAATTAAGACTGTTTATCCACATAGTTTAAATTTGAAATTAAAAACTATTACATTTAATATTTTGAATACGTAACTTATTCAAGTGGTATTTTTTATGAATATTGAATTAAATTCAAAATTATCGAAAGCTAAACTTCAAAAGCTTAAAGATGCAAGTCTAGATCACTTGAAAAGCTCTAAAGTTATTGATATCAGAGCACATTCATCTAAATTAAAATGTCCATCTGACCTATCTAGAATATCGTCATTTCAGGCAATCACTAAGTATTCTATTCCATTAGTTTTAAATAAAATTACTGCAGATTCCTCCTCAGTATTTGAGAATTATATAGACAAAACTGTTGACATGGATGATCTGCTTATTTCAAATAAGGAAGCTACATTCATTGTTCAAGTTGAGTCGTATTCGATGAAAGACATTGGAATTGATATCACTGACTATTTGATTGTCGATAGAAGTATTCGATCACAGCACCAAGATATTGTTATCGCATTCATTGACAATGATTTCACTGTGAAAAGAATGATGATTACACAACGGATGTCACATGATGAATTGTTTAATATTTTTCATAATGAAAATGATCTTAGAAATTTGCCTGCAGTGTGGCTCAAACCTGAGAATATTGAGTACAAACCAATCCTCCCCCGCAATGAACAAGAATTAGTAATTTGGGGTGTTGTCACCAAAATTATTAAGAACTTTAAATGATACATGAAGAAAAGATATTTGTTCTTATTGATATCAATAATTGCTATGTCTGGTGTGAGCGTTTCTTTAACCCGAAGCTAAATAATGTCTTGGTGATAGTTTTATTAAATAACAATGGTTGCGCAGTAGCTCGAAGTAACTAAGTCAAGGCTATGGGGATTAAAATGAGCCTCCATTTTTTCAAATCAAAGATGCTGTCCAGAAAAATTGTTTTCAAGTTCCTTCAAGTAACTATGCGATATATGCTGAGATGTCACGTCGATTTCATTCATTTTTTGCCAGTTATTTCGCACCACCCGAACTCGAGATTTATTGAATTGATGAGTGTTTTCTAGATCTATCAAGTTTTAAGCATAATTATAATCTTGGTGATTGATTATCGCCAAGGAATGCACGAACGTATTCAACAATGAAGCGGATTGCCTGTCTCAGTATGAATTGGTTCCAACAAAACAGAAGCAAATATCGCTAATCAGAAAGCAAAAAAGGGAAAGCGATTTAATGGAGATTATGATTTAGCAAGCATGGCACAGAAACATCCTGATTACTTGTGTTTGTTTATAGAAGTAGGTGAAAATATGAAATGTTGCTAGAAAAAAAATGCTTGACAAAAATAGCCCTTACATTGAAGGACTACTTTTTCGAGCATCTGTTAACGTGTTACTCTTTCCCAAGCATCTTTAACTGCATGTTTTGCTTCTTCCCATTTTAAACGCGACTCTCTTTTAGTCTTTTCCCATTGAAGCTTAAGATCAGCTTCAACTTCTTCAAATTTTGTTTCATAAGGATAATTGCTTCTAGAAGTGTACCCTAGTTGATAGGCATCACGATAATCACGATCGTAATCTACATTATCATATAAGTTAACCGTGTCTTTAAAGTAAGGCCGCGTATTATAAGTTTCACGCCAATAAACATCCTCATCTGTTGGATTTACAGCTTCAGAAATACTTTTCCCTGCTAATCCTCCAACAACTGCACCTACTACTCCCCCGACTGCAGCACCTACAGGTCCGCCAACGGCTCCAATAGCTACACCACTTGCTGCGCCACCTGCTGCACCAACACCTGTGCCAATTGGGTGAGCTCCTGGCTCACCTGAAATAGGGTCAGCATTTAGTTGCTTACGTTGTTCCTTACTCATATTTTGAACAACTTCATTATCTATATTAGAATTTGACATATTTAATCCTCTATTTGATAAAAATTATTAATCCAGATACTCAGTCAACGATAATCATCCTAGATTAATTATTTTCATTCAATATTACTATTTGTTATAGTTTGAAGAACAGTTTGTATAAAACAGAATTAAGTAAATTAAAATAAAACATGTTCAAAACCACAGCACTGTTGAATATTATCGTTTTTAAAACTTCTTAAATAAAAAACATTAAATTACAATATAAAACACTAAAACCTCACTTTGATAAATTAAAAATAAATAATTATAAAACATAAAGTTAAAATAAAATATCTCAACAACATCATTAAAATCAAAGCGAATAATCATATACTTCTCAATAAAATTTTTAAATTATAATTGCATCACAAAAAATAAAGGAACCAAACATAATATATCAAAGCAAGTGAGAAAAAAATCACATTACCATTAGTTTTATATCTGTTTACAAATATAATTTTTTAAATTAAATAACTCTTTAAACCTTACATTCTTAACTCAATAAAACTTAAAGCTTAAAAATACTTACATCATTATCTTTTTTTAAGTTTTAGACTGGTATCTCAACTTGAACAATAAATAGGCAAACATTATGAGTAACGTTAATGCTAACGATATTAAAGAACATGCTTCAGTAATTGCTTCATGTGGTACACAGATCGGTAAAGTCGATCATCTTGAGGGAAAAGATTCCATTAAATTGACACGAAGTGATGATGAACATAATGAACATCACCTGATTCCATTAAGTTGGGTGAGTGAAATTAAAGATGGAAATGTAATTTTGAATAAAAATTCAGAAGAAGTAAGAAATCAGTGGCAAACATTGTAGGCTTTACCTAAATTAATTTGCTATTTCAAAAATGCCAATCAATTTGATTGGCATTTTTATCATCAATATATTACCGATTCCCACATAATCATTGCATGAGTCAGATTTCCCCTTATTAGTATTAGTTCATTTTGAATTGTACTTCAAGCAACAGTTATCAAATGTATTCGACATTACCATTTTTTCGCAAATTAACATGGTTTGATATATCAATTGATCTTAAGTTTGAAATAGTTAACTTAGCAATTGCAAATTTCTGTATCTGCTTCAAAGTATTTATTTTTGAGATAATATATACACCTTTTACTTCTTCTAAATATTTTTATAACATTTCCTAAACTCATTTTTATCAGATCAGAATGACCATTTAATATATTAGGATTAAGGTTAATCGCTTTTTTACGATCTTCAATCCATTTTTCTGCTATTCTACGAGGGTTAAATGTTTTGCTTTCAATGAAAACTAGATAGACTTTTCTGTTAGTTCTAATTCCAGCTCGATAACGAATAGTGCCATCGGTAAGACTTCTTTGTCTAATTGAACCCATAATTATTTACGCCATTCCTACTTTATTAATTATGGCGTAAATATTGGCGTAATAAACTTATTATTCACATAGGTTTTCACATGTTCAAAACTAAACTTGCATCTCATGTAAGATCTTGTTTAGAAAGTAAATTTTTGCAAACTCATAATTGTTAAAGTAATTCACATAAAGTTAGGTAAACTATGCTGCAATGGTTTGAAAAGTTAGTAGATCCATATCCGTCGAAAGGTTTAAACGAACCATTACCCACTAAATTCTTTCCATTTGTTTGGCAAGCTGCGACTGGTGTTAAGCGTTATTTATTGATTTTAATATTATTCACTGCTGCAACAGCATCTTTTGAAGCCTTATTCTTTTCACAAATCGGACATTTAGTCGATTGGTTGACTCAGTCAAAACCTCAAGACTTTTTAGTGAATCATCGTGAAAATTTGATCTTTTTAAGCTGTATTTTATTGGCAAATATCTTTTTTGCCAGTATGCAATCTATTATCAGACATCAGATTTTATACAGTAGTTTTCCAATGCGTTTGCGTTGGAGATTTCATAATCTTATGTTACGCCAAGGCTTAGACTTCTTTCATAATGACTTTGCAGGTCGTTTATCTGCAAAAGTTATGCAGACAGCGCTAGCAGTACGTGAGTTTTGGGTGATTTTAGGCGATATGGTGACTTATGTTGTCATCTACTTCATCACCATCAGTATAGTATTGGGCTCAATTTCCCCTATTCTATTGATTCCACTTTTATTGTGGTTGGCACTGTTTGTGAGTGCAGCATTATTTTACATTCCCAGATTAGGACGAATATCTAAAGAACAAGCCGATGCGCGTGCGGTGATGACCGGACGAGTAACAGATGCCTACACGAATATTCAGACAGTGAAACTTTTTGCCCATGCTGGCCGTGAAAGTCAATATGCAAAAGAATCAATGAAAGAATTTATGCGTACTGTGTTCAAACAAATGCGTTTAGGCACTGCATACGAACTTTGCATCAATTTGCTGACCGCCGTTTTATTCTTTGGAGTTCTAGGTACTGCTGTTTGGTTATGGTTACAGGGGCAAGCCGCGATTGGTGTCATTGCGGCAACAACAGCCATGATTCTTAAACTCAATAGTATGGCTGAATTTATGATGTGGCAAACCTCTGCCCTGTTTGAAAATGTCGGAACAATTCAAGATGGTATGCAAACCTTAGGCCGTCAGATCAATATCCAAGACAAAGAAGATGCCAAACCACTTGTTGTGACTGAAGGCAATATTAAATTTAGTGATGTCACATTTGCCTATAATAGCAAAAAAGTAATTGATCACTTCAACTTAAACATTCAACCCGGTGAGAAAATTGGTATTGTTGGACGTTCTGGTGCGGGAAAATCCACCTTAATTCAATTACTTCTACATTTTTATACCATTAATGAGGGAAAAATTACCATTGATAGTCAAAATATTGAGGAAGTCACTCAAGACAGTTTAAGAAAAAATATCGCGCTTGTTACCCAAGATACCTCGTTGCTACATCGTACAGTTGCGGAAAATATCAAATATGGTCGTCCTGATGCGACTGATGAAGAAATGTATGAAGCAGTAAGAAAAGCCAAAGCAGATGAGTTTATTCCACAACTTTCAGATTTAAGAGGTCGTACTGGCTATGATGCTTATGTTGGTGAGCGTGGAGTAAAACTGTCGGGTGGTCAACGTCAGCGTATTGCCATTGCACGTGTATTTTTAAAAGATGCGCCAATTTTAATCTTAGATGAAGCAACTAGTGCCTTAGACTCCGAAGTTGAAGCTGCAATTCAATCAAGCTTAGATGAGTTAATGCAAAAGAAAACCGTGATCGCGATTGCCCATCGTCTTTCAACCATTGCACAAATGGATCGTTTGATTGTGCTAGATCAAGGTCAAATTGCAGAACAAGGCACCCATGAAGAGCTTATTGCACAAAATGGTATTTATGCGCATTTATGGCATAGGCAGACGGGTGGTTTTTTAGTTGAACCTGAACAGAAAACCACTGAAGATGAAGACTCAACAGTCAGCGCTTCATAAATAAAGCATTTAAATAGCCAAATTATAAAAACCACGTTAAAAATTGCGTGGTTTTTTATTGCGTCTATTCTATTGATTAAGTATACATCATAGCCTTATTTGGATATATTTTAGCTACAACATGCAGTTCAATGATTATATTTTTAGAATCAAGAATTAATCGGCTTGACGAGGCAACAGAATTGATTATTTTGATATGATTAAGTACCCTCCATCATTTGTACTCAAATTATTACTTATGTTATTGCAATATTTAAACTAGTATATAAAAACAGTACTCTTGAGCTTTCCGCTTACTTATCCAGATAAAACAACAACTTTTCCGTATAAATCAAAAACAAAAAAGCTGCCTTATATAAAGACAGCTTCTTATTTAAATCTAGCCAATCAACGCTATTTTAAATGATTAATACCAGTTCATTAATGAAACACCTAGACCAACATAGGTCGCACGGTGATTATAATCAATCAAACTTTCGCCATATCCATCAAACAATTGAAAATGACCACGTAACTTCCCTTTAATAGGGAACGCCCAATCAAACTGCACTGCACCATGTGAATCATCCCCACCTTTTAAAGAATGACGTAGCATCAAAGAAAAATCATTGTCATTCCAACGATAGAATGCGGTTAAATCACCACGACCAATATAATTTTTAATATCAGGATTATTGTCATCCTGAAAATCTTCTTCAATGCGATACCACGGACGCACCATCAAAGCAAAATTATCTTTTTCAAATCCAAGATTTAAAATTACTCGATTCCAGCTACGTGAAAGTGGATCAGAACGTCCATTTGACTGATGATTCAACGTCAAACCTAATAAACGTCCATTTAAACCCAATAAATTATAATTGGTTCGAAAAATTAAACTTGCTTCAGGCTCGTAATTTGTTTCACGAAATGGACGGGACTCTTCACTGTTGTAAACTTGCCAACGAGAAGATTGTGTATATCCTACCCAAACATCACCATTATTTCCAAACACGTTTTCAGCAGCTTTGGTTTTTAAAGAAATCTGGAATTTTGCTTCCATAGACTTTAAATTTTGATCTTCTTCCACTGTATTTTGGGAGTTTGGGCTCTGTGGAAATTCATTTTTCTTACTGGTCCAAAATGCAGGAAGTAAATATACAGGTTGATTCGCCCGAATATTCCATGTACCTAACTTACTATCTTCTGAAAGCTCCCAACGTCGATCAAGTAATGAGGTGTTGGGATCAATTTTATCACCATGAATTGCAAATAAATTTTCAGCTGTCTGGGTAATTTTGTCTTTTAGTGTTTCAGGTTCAACATTGGCTTTTTGAATATCTAAGGCAGCACGTTGCTCTGACACCAAAACTTGCGGAGCAACCGCAGGCGTTTTAAATATTTTATCGTAACAAGCCAAACGGTCAGCGTTAGATTCGAGTGCAACACAGGCTTGTGTACTTGCAGGATTTACTTGTGCAGTATCATCTGCGTGTACAATGGTCACCAAACCAAAACTGAGCATCATTAAGATGCTCAGATTTAATGGTGTACGTTCAAAATTTTTGAACGACATAGAATTCTCCAGAAAGAATTTATAGGGTTAATTTACTTTCTTAATTTCAAAACCTAATTGTTCCAACACGTCTTTTTTTACAACTGGAGCGACTACAGCTCTTACAGGCTTTTGCTCAAGTAAATAAGTTTGTGTGACACGCTTAAGGTCATCAATAGTAACGTTTAATAAGCGTTCGCGTAATTGCTTTCTAAACGCAGGTGTCCGTCCATGAAGCAATGCATAACATGCAGTAATGGCCTCACCTGCTGGTGATCCAGGTTTATCCATACTCGAAACTAGACCAAGAATTGCTTCTTCAAGTTGATAATCATGCTGCTCTTTATGTAATAACCAATCTAGACTTGCCTCAAAGTCTTGGAATGTTTCTGCAAGGCGCGGATCTCGATAACTATAGAATCTGAACGAGCAAGCATTGCCGTCATAGCTTGCACCACCACCATATGCTCCGCCTTTTTCTCTAATGGCACTATGTAGGAAACCATTCCGTAAATAGCCTGCAAGTACCATTAACGGCGCAGCATCTGGATGTGCAACATCTACAGCTTGGTAAGCAGAAGCACAAAATTGAACATTGGCTTGAATTAACCATGCTTGATCTGCATCGCTCTCATCCATAGCCACTTGAGTTAAATAAACAGGAGATTGATCAACCGTAAGCTTATCCCAAACAGTTTGAACCTCTTCAACTAAACGCTCTGAATGATGCTCTTCACACACCAATAAAAATTGTTTTGGTGCAAGCATTAAACCTTTATGAATTGATTTTAACTCATCTATAAACGCATCATATGCCGCATCATCTTTTTCAATTTTTGCAATCAAATCACCTAGCCAATTCAATGCGCCTAGGCCTGTATTGTCATAATCGCGTTTTGCTAACGCACTCATATGACGTGAGGCAATTTGCATCGCATAACTATGGCCAGAACCAGATAAACGAGAAGCCCAACGGGTTTTACGTTGTTGTAAAAGTTCGATAATGCGATCTTTTTCATCAAAACGTAACTGCTCAAAAGCCAGTTTAAGCAACTGAATGGCATCAAATTTATCAGTTAAAGATTTAGTTGTTAAAGTCAACCATGCACTGATTTGACCTTTGTCATCGGTTTTAGAACGAAGCGAAGCGCCCATTCCCAAGCCGCCACTGACAGCAGTCTGTAACTGTTGAAGTTCAAGATAATCATATTCGCCCGCCCCCACTTCTCCCATGAGAACAGACAGTAAGTTGAAATAAGGCGATTTTACAATTTGATCTGGAATTTGAATCAATACTTGTTGGTAGTAAATTCCGTTTGTACCTGCATGGTACAGATGTAATGGTGTATCTACCCCATTGCAAATCACTTCACGCAATTGACCTTGAACAATGGCCAATTCAGCAGGAATATCCTCCAAACCGACTTTAGGCAATAAGCTCAAATCATCTGGTGTTTCTTGACGGATTTTTAAAGCTTCTGTCTGAGCAATAATTTCAGCTTTATCTGCTTCAGACAAAGCCTCACCAATTTTCGCTAAACGTGATTTTTCATCTTCTGCTTCTTGAGCAGATTTATTTGCATCTGGAACTAAAGTCATTTGTACACGATGTGGATTATCCAATAAATGAACTTGAATCAAATTAGATAACCACATCGGATCTTTGAGTTCTTCTTTTACTTCTGCAATGGCAGTATCTACATCCCAGGCATGGATTGGATCATTATGATGAATTGCATTACCCAAACCATTGAGGATCAGCGTTAAACCATACGGTGTACCATCACCACTGATTTCACGTTGATGTAATTCAATTTGGTGCAAAATTGCATCAACCATTTCTTTATCAATAGGCTTTGAAGCAACATCTTGAAGAATATTGAGTACACCATTTTTAAATTCTTCAGTATGCTCAGGGTTTGAACCTTGAACACCACAATAGAACGTCATTTCATAGTTTGAATCATCTACACCCATGATTGGACCCGTAGACTGCGCATAACCACATGTTTCTAAATAATGGCGCAATGGCGAAGCTGAATTTTCTAAAAGAATCCCTTCAACTAAACGCATACCCAAGCGAAGTTTAACATCACTGGTCTTCGGCAATAACCAAGACAAAATATGGTACGTCTTGTCTTTTAAATCTTCTGCATCAACAGCATAGGTTTCTTGTACTTCAATTGGTGCTGTGAGGCGCTGCTCTTCTTTAGAGTAAATCGTTTCACCTTTACTGAATTTGGACAGCGCCAACTTTTCAAATTGTTCTTGCAATTTATAAGCAGGCTCATCACCAAAGGTCATAAATACAGCATTACTTGGGTGATAATGTGATTTATAAAACGCTACTAACTCTTCATAAGTTAAGTCTGGAATATCCTTTGGATCACCACCAGAATTATAATGATAAGTTGTTTTCGGGAACAAATGATGTGCAAGCTGATGATAAAGCTGGTCTGAAGGCGAACTCATCGCTCCCTTCATTTCATTAAATACCACGCCTTTATAAACAGGTTCACCATTTTCAAGCTCAATACGAATACCTTCTTGAGCAAAGTCCAATGGATTTAAATTGGCAGCAAAAGCAGCATCTAAATAGACTTCCAATAAGTTCTGGAAATCCTTTTTATTTTGTGTTGCAAATGGATAAGCCGTCCAATCTGCTGCCGTAAATGCGTTCATAAATGTGTTTAATGAACGACGAATCATCAAAAAGAATGGATCACGTACAGGAAATTTCTCTGAACCACATAACGCTGTATGTTCAAGAATATGCGCCTCACCTTTGGAATCCATCGGTTGAGTACGAAAAGCAACTAGAAACACATTTTCGTCATGATCTGTTGCTAAATGGTAGTGCATCGCACCAGTCACTTTATGTTTATATTCAGACACTAAAATGTCTAAAGCTTCTACATGGTGTTGACGTACCAGCTGAAACGCAGGATGAACAGTTTGAGATAAGGTTTCAGTGACATCTACAGTCATGCGATCTCCAATATTAAATATTTATCTATACGTTTAAGTATAACCGAAACTTAAATAAATGCGATTCATTCCTAAAACTAATTCTTAGTAAATCAATCAGAATTAATCGCGACTTACTGTCAAAATATCAAGAATGAGCAATGGGATAAATAAAAAAAGTGATGATCAAAAGATTCGATCATCACTGTAAAACTTCACTTTTTTTACTCAATATTTTTAAATTAGTGATGCTTATGTTTTTTCTGTATCCCAACGCTGAGCAATAAAAATACAGATCAAAATTACAATCAACAATACAGCTGATGCTATGAAGCGACTCAGGGCTAATCCACCATGATCAATTGGTTTATCTAGAAAATCACCAACCACAGCCCCTAATGGTCGAGTAAGCACAAATGCGCTCCAGAACAAAATAACTCTGGATATTTTTGTAAATAAATACAAAGTGATGACGATTAAAATCAATACCACATATAACACAATCCCACCGCTATAACCCAGTCCTGCTGTATCTGATGACCAATCTCCCAATGCTGTACCTAAAGTTTGCGAAAAGGTAATGGTTAACCAATAGAACAGTTCTGCTCGGGGCTGATTAATATGTGGTGAAATTGTTCCTTCAACCTTATACCAAGCAGATAAAGTCAACAATACCAAACTGAGTAATAACGTACTTCCACCGAAATAGCCAATACCCAGTGAGCGATCGACAAAGTCTGCTAATGTGGTCCCCACTGTCGTACTTGCAATAATGGTAAACCAATATAAATAGGGGTGAAAAGCCTTAGCCCGAATTTGAAAATAGACAAAAGCGATAAAGATAAAAGCAAAGATAAAGGTTCCTAGCAAATACCCTAAATTAAGCGACATTGACACAGCATCACCGGCCGTTTCACCAAAAGTGGTTGCAAAGATTTTGGTGATCCAAAATAGTAATGTGACTTGCGGAACTTTTGCAATCAGCACATCTAAATCATTTTGCTTCATTTCACATATTCAGCAATTATGCGTTAAAAGCTATAGTCTATACTTCGACTTAAAATAGAATTAAAATGTGAAAAAAGTAACTTAACCCTCTTAAAGACTCAGTAAGATTTGTATTTAGTACTTATCATGACTTTACAAAAACTGATTAAATATGGCTTATCTATGTTTAGGTTTTTGTAGAAAAGAATTACTTAGGCTATTTTTAGTATGTTTACCAAGAAAACTATTTTTGGAGATCAATACAAATTCGTCTCCAAAAATAAAGATGACCTTAAAGCCTATCTTTGTAATCCAGCAGCATTTTCAAATTATGTTGTTGCGTAACATTACAGATTAGAGACCAAAGGATTTCCAAATTCACTAAATTAAATATTTAAAGTAATTATAATTTGGGTGATTTGAGACAAAAACATAATTTTGCTTTTGGTAAAATGGCGCTGCATCTTTTTCACTATTTAAGCACAATGCAGAAAAATTGGGTTTTGCTCTTTTTTCAAGTTCAAGCAATAAACTTTTACCTAATCCATTTTTGCGGTATTCAGGCAATACATAAAAACGACGTACCCGACCAATTTTATGCTGAGTTTCAGGGTTATGCTTTGTATCACCATCTTCACTGATTTGAATATTTAAACCACCGCATGCAACCAGTTTATCTCCATCAAACGCAACCAATAAAAATTCACCATGTCGATTAAATTTATTGGTTCCTTTCTGAAATTCATCAACCAACCGTTGAATAAAATGAAACCCTTCTTTCTCAGCAACTATAGCTAAATCTTGAATTTGCGCAGGCAATTGATCTACCTGTTGAATTAAAATATTCACTCAACCTCCAATATGTTTAGGGTCTGTAGACAGTTTTAACTTTATGCCTATGTTTATTTCCAAACAAAACCTAACCTAGCAATCTAATTTAATCACGCACATTGATAAAAACAATGGCTTAAATGAAGCAAAAATCATCTCAAAAACAGTTTTGTTCAGCACACAAGCAGATTATAAAACTCCAACAAACCATATTTGACAAATGTAATTGAATTTTTTTCAACAAACTACTGTAAAGCTGAGCATTCGTGTAAACTTTATGTTTTTAACATTGATGTGATGAAGAACATGGCTACAGTTGACCTTTTTGCAATTGGTAACGCGCTCATTGACCAAGAATTTAAAGTATCAGATCACTTTTTAGCTGAACAAAATTTGCAAAAAGGCACCATGCAACTCGCAGATGGTGAGTCCCAAACTCAGCTATACAATAATTTAAAAGCTAGCCAAAATTATAAAGGTCAAGCATCTGGTGGTTCAGCTGCCAATACAACAGTGGCATTTAGTGCATTAGGTTCTTCAGCATTTTATGCCTGTCGTGTTGGAAATGATGATCTAGGCACAATTTATCTCGATGGTTTAAATGAAGCAGGCATCAAAACTTCTAAAAAATCCATCAGTGAAGGCGTTACGGGCACCTGTATGGTTTTAGTCAGTGGGGACTCAGAACGCACGATGCAGACTTATCTCGGTATTACTGCTGAGCTTTCAGATCTACAAATGGATTTTGAACCTTTAAAGACAGCACAATGGTTATATATCGAAGGTTATTTGTCTACAAGTGATTCAGCACGAGCTGCAGTAAATCAAGCACGTCAAATTGCACGTGATCACAAGGTTAAAATCGCATTAACTCTATCAGACCCAGCTATGGTGCAATATGCACGTCAAGGTTTAAATGAATTAATCGATGATGGTGTAGATCTAATTTTCTGTAATGAACAAGAAGCTATGATGTATACAGAAACTGACTCTGTAGAAGCTGCGCTCAATAAGTTAAAAATGCTAAGTACTGATGTGGTCATCACCTTGAGTGAAAAAGGTGCATTGGTCGCAGATCAAAAACAACATTTTTATGTTCAAGGTCGTAAAGTAAATGCAGTCGATGCAAATGGCGCTGGTGATGCATTCTCAGGTGCTTTCTTATATGCTTTAAATAATGGTGAAAATTTACAAACTGCGGCACAACTTGCTATTCTTATTTCTAGTGAAGTGGTGTCTAAATTTGGGCCACGTCTAGACGTTGCAGAATACGCAAATCTACTCGAAACGTTCAAAAAGGAATGTGCATAAATGTCTGAAAAAATTGCAATGACCGATGAAATTGAAGAGCGTAAGGCACGTGCGTTTGACACAATGACAGGTGATACAATTTTTATCACTCAACGTGATGGTGCATTTTATGCCTATCAAAACGTCTGCCCACACCTACAAACTGAGTTAGAATTTCTTGAAAATCAGTTTTTAGACCAAGATGGCGAATATATTCAATGCTCTACACATGGTGCTTTGTTTGAAGTTGAAACAGGTGAATGTATTTCAGGACCATGTCTGGGTGATAAACTTGAAAAAGTAAATATTTCAGTCCATTCAGATGGTGGTATTTACATCGAGGACGAATAAGATTGGAAACTGCCATGCTTGGATTTTTATTTGAACATGAATTAATGCCCTTTCACCTCAGTGTCTTGGCTTTAATTCTGCTGAGTATGGCAGAAACTTTTGGCTACTATATCGGCTTACGGCCAAGTACCTTTCTGAAAAAAATTTCACCAGATTGGCTCATCGAATCCCCCTTACTACAAGTTAAATTTTCCAAAGTTCTTATTTTCGTTTTTTTATTATTGAATTTTAGTTTTGCAGGCTATTTTTTACAGCTATCTATCTTTGCCAGCAAACAAGTTTTTGCCGCTTGGTATTATGTGGTTTTACCCGCATTGGTGATTGCAATCTTCTTTACCGTGTTTATGATTCATTGTTTGGATCAGGTGATAAAACCTAAAGTTGCATTGAATCAAGTTGACTTGCTTGGACGATTAGCTACTGTTTCTAGTGGTAATGCACGCCCAGGTTTTTCAGCTCAAGCACGAGTACGTGATGAAAATGGACAGCTTCACTATATCCAAGTCGAACCAGAATTTGGTGAATTAGAATTTCAATCTCAAATTATCTTAATACGTTTTAGAAAATCCCATTATATTGCGAAGAAGATTTCAATTTCAAATCATCTATTTAGTTCAGACCAATATTAATTCATAATTTGTTCATTTAAGTCAACATTCTTTTGTGCGACGTATTAGTACAATTACTCACTATATTTTTATATCTTGTTCTCCCCCATAAACTTTAATAAAATAATAACTTTACATCAAGAAATGAAGCAGAATTTAATGCAATAGTCTAAGCGAAAACTAAACTTAATCAGCAATAATTTCAGAGATCTATAGCTAAATTTAAACATGTTCTACGAGATGAAAACCACCCTTCACACTGATAGCTCCACTTTATAACCCACTAAATATTGCATAACATCCCCCCTAATTTACGACATCGCAAAAATTAGAATTTACTCTTTAGAATAAACATGAAACCACAATCCGATATTTTACTCTTTCATCTTTTACATGAGCCAATGGGGCTCTTACTTTAAGTAAAATTCTAGTAAAAGGTCTATTATTTACTAAAACATAAAATCGTACTTGTGTAAGAATTCAAGTGGTTGATTTATTTTACAGCACAATTATAAAAATTTAAAACCAACTCTTTTAATCAGATTAATTTTTAAAGAAAAAACTAAATCAAACTAATTTAGTTGGTTTAATAAAATCTAAACAATACCATTCTAGTTGGTTTTATTTTTATTAATTCTAAGTGTTTTGATCAACTTTAAAATCAATAAAATTTAGTATATTTTTTAACAAAGTAAATTTTTAACTACTTGTTTAATATAAATTTAATAATATATTTTTATTTTAACTGTTTTATCTATTTATTTCTTGTTGCGTTTTGTTTAATAATATAAGCATATTTAAATAATAGGCTTAACGCATGAGCTTAAAACCTAACGATTTAAACCGTCGGCTTGTCAGAGAAATTGCAGTCATATTAATAATTAAGATTGCTCTTCTAATGACGATCAAACATATCTGGTTTGATGCTCCGACTATTCCTAAAGATTTTGATAACCAAGTTGCTGAGCGTATTGCTGGCAGTCCTTCCCAAATCAAGGAGACACGTTGATGATTTCTGAAAGCGTGGTCGATCTTTCGCGGTTCCAATTTGCAATGACCGCGATGTATCACTTTATATTTGTACCACTTACTCTAGGTCTGGCTTTTATTCTTGCCATTATGGAAACCACTTATGTGATTTCTGGTAAAGAAATTTATAAAGACATGACCAAATTCTGGGGCAAACTTTTTGGTATTAACTTTGCTTTAGGTGTAACCACTGGTCTGACGATGGAATTCCAGTTTGGTACAAACTGGGCGTACTACTCTCACTATGTGGGTGATATTTTTGGTGCGCCACTTGCCATTGAAGGATTGATGGCATTCTTTCTAGAATCAACTTTTATTGGTTTATTCTTCTTTGGCTGGGATCGCCTTTCAAAAGTTCAACATTTAAGTGTGACATGGCTAGTTGCGCTGGGTTCGAATTTATCCGCATTATGGATTTTAGTTGCCAATGGTTGGATGCAAAATCCTGTCGGTTCAGAATTTAATTTTGAAACCATGCGTATGGAACTTGTCGATTTTGGTGCTTTGATTTTTAACCCAGTTGCTCAAGTGAAATTTGTTCATACGGTGTCTGCAGGTTATGTGACTGGTGCAATCTTTGTTCTTGCCATTTCGAGTTATTACTTATTAAAAAAACGTGATTTACCATTTGCGCGTCGCTCTTTCGCCATCGCTGCAATCTTTGGTTTAGCATCTACACTTTCAGTAATCTTACTAGGTGACGAATCTGGTTATGAGCTTGGTGACGTTCAAAAAACTAAGTTGGCAGCAATTGAGTCTGAGTGGGAAACACATCCTGCGCCTGCGCCATTTACTTTATTTGGTATTCCAAATCAGGAAGAACAACGTACTGACTACGCTATAAAAATCCCGTATGCAATGGGTATTATTGCCACACGTTCACTCGATAAAGAAGTCACAGGTCTTAAAGATTTGATGGTTCAGCATGAGGCCCGTATCCGTAATGGTATGGTCGCATATAGCGAACTCGAAAAACTTCGTGCTGGTGACCGTTCGCCTGAACTTATGGCATCGTTCAAAGAAAACCAAAAAGATTTAGGTTATGGCTTACTTCTCAAAAAGTATACTGAAAATGTAACGGATGCTTCTGAAGCACATATTCAAGCAGCAACAAAAGATACGATTCCAAATGTAACCGCATTGTTCTTCTCTTTCCGTGCAATGGTCGCTTCTGGTTTCTTGATGCTACTCCTGTTTATTCTTGCAACATTTGCTGTGGCAAAACGTAATGCAGAAAATAAACCGTGGTTACTTAAATTTGCATTGTTTGCACTGCCATTACCTTGGATTGCAGCACAAACAGGTTGGTATGTGGCTGAAGGCGGTCGTCAACCATGGACCATTGGTGAAGTGTTGCCTACACATCTGTCTGCATCAAGTTTAAGCACTGGCGATGTATGGGGATCAATCATTGCATTAGCCGCGTTCTATACGGTGTTATTGATTATTGAAATGTATTTAATGATCAAATTCTCACGTTTAGGACCAAGTTCTTTACATACAGGCAAATATCACTTCGAGAAACTTGAAGCTCAGCAAGCTCAAACTGGGGAGAATCAATCATGATCGAATATGAACTTCTCAAAATTATCTGGTGGGTTTTAGTCGGTGTTCTACTGATTGGCTTTGCCCTGACAGATGGTTTCGATATGGGCTCAATGGCACTCATGCCATTTGTAGGTAAAACTGATGATGAACGCCGTGCAGCAATCAATACCATTGCACCGCATTGGGAAGGCAACCAAGTTTGGTTCGTGACTGCGGGTGGTGCACTATTTGCTGCTTGGCCTATGGTTTATGCAACGGCCTTCTCAGGTATGTACTGGGCGCTCTTGCTGGTCTTATTTGCACTCTTCCTTAGACCTGTTGGCTTTGACTATCGCTCTAAACTTCAAAATACTCAATGGCGTAATTCTTGGGATTGGGGCTTATGTATCGGTGGAGCTGTACCTGCGCTGGTTTTCGGTGTTGCATTTGGTAATATGTTCTTAGGCGTACCGTTTACTTTAGATGAGACTGTACGTTCAACTTATACAGGTAGCTTCTTTGCCCTACTCAATCCATTTGCCTTGGTTTGCGGTATAGTAAGCTTGTCGATGCTGTGTGCACATGGTGGCGCATGGTTAATGCTGCGTACAGATGGTGTATTACGTCAACGTTCTGCTAAAGCCACACAATTGATGGGCATTCTCTTCTTAGTTACCTTCTTGGGCGTTGGTGCTTGGTTATATTTTGGTGGCATCGAAGGATATACTTTGGTACAACCATTTAATACCAATGCTGTTGCTAATCCGCTTGCGAAAGAAGTATTAACAACGGGTAACCATGGTTGGATGAATAACTATTCAATTTACCCGATCACCATGCTTGCACCTATTTCTGCAATCCTTGGTGCAATCCTGATTATCTTTGGTGCTGGTAAAAACAAAGCTGGCGTGAGCTTTACAGGTTCTACCTTAGCAGTGACTGGTTCAATTTTAACTGCTGGTTTTGCACTATTCCCATTCTTAATGCCATCGAGTATCAACCCAACTGTAAGTTTAACCATGTGGGATGCGGTTTCGAGTAAGAATACATTAACAGTAATGACTGTGGTTGCTTCTATATTTGTGCCAATTATTTTAATCTATACCACATGGTGTTATTACAAGATGTGGGGCGTTATCACCAACAAACATGTTCAAGATAACTCACACAGCCTGTACTAAGGCTGTGTCTAAGCAAATAGGAGAATATTTATGTGGTATTTCGCTTGGATTCTTGGGATCTTGATGGCGTGTTTTGCAGGTGTGTTAAGCGCACTCTATATTGAACATCATCAAGATTTGGATGAGGAATAAACCATGACAGAGATCGCAATGACAACAAAAGAAAGAAAGCCGAATAAGTTTGCAATGGCCATTTCGTTTTTGATGGCATTGCCTCTTGCTGCGGTATTATTGATTCACCCTGGCGCAATGCTTGATGCCAATGGTCATTATAACCATAGTGCGCTCATGATGGTGATGATTGGTATTTCAGGTGGCTTTATACATGGGGTAGGATTTCTACCACAGTTTTGGTTATGGAAATGGTTATTTAGCCCCTATGTTGCATGGCCACTCATGCTATGGGGCTATTACACTTGGTTCTTGAGCTAAATCCAAAATTTGAAACAATAAAACCCTGATTTATTTAGGGTTTTATTTTAATTAGATGAAACGCTACTTTTAACACTCTTTCTCATTTCGATTAAATGCAAATCTACAATAGGTAGGCCTACATTTGCAGTTAAAGGATAATCCGCCACTTCACCCGTTTGAACATAGCCACGGCGCTGATAATAAGCAATCAATTCATAACGTACACTTAAAACCCACATAACGAAATGCGTAAAATGGCAAGGGTTGGATAGAACTTTGTCATGCACATACCGTTCAGCAAAATCTAAAACGTATTTGCCAATACCTTGATTCTGTAATTGAGCTGCAATACAAAATGTGCCGATTTCCACATCATGCTGGGTAAAAGTCAGACCAATACATGCGACAATTTGCTCCTCCAATTCAGCAACAAATAACTGAAAATTATCCTGAGTCAATGCTTGTTCTAATTGCTTGGCATTGATACGATCACCCGCGACAATTTCTGATTCACTTGTCCAACTACGACCTTCTTGCTGCCGATAGGCAGAATTAATCAGATCAACTAAATGTGTAATGTCAGATATTCGTACTGTTCTAAAATTAAGTTGATATTTTATCAAGTTTTATTTCTGTCATATTAAAGCTGAGTAAAGTACTTTATAAAACGAAAATGGTAGCGAGAAAAGCCTTATTCTCACTCCATTCCGTCTTACCCATAAAATAATTTATAATCATCAAGATGATGAATATTATATCAATCAAACCATTTATGCTTTTGCACTATTTAATCATATCTGGTGTGTCTATCATGTGGCGACATCAATGTCGCCCATTATCTGTGAAAATGCGGGGGTATTGCACGTCCCCCCTCGCCAAACAAACGCAAAACAAAGTACAGTTTTGTTTGTAGCACAAGATTGGTATTTCCCTACAAAAGTGAGACATTGCCTACACAAAGATATTTAAATTTTCAAGAAAAGATGGGGAAGTGCAAACTCCACAGAACTATAAACTAACTTTTATAAAATTGTATTATTCAGTTAAATACAAAAAAAGACCATCGAAATGGTCTTTCACATGTACTCAAAATTATTGCTCAGCTAACCAAGTCATAAACTTCTGACGTTCCGCCTTACTTGCATTTTGCCAGATTTGAATCAATTGGCGATCTGCTGGATTGGCATCACTTAAGGCTTGAGTGGTCTTAGTAACTGTGGTTGCTGCTGGTGACTGGCTTGTCGTTGTTGCATATACAGCCGCTGGTTGATTTACTGGCGCTTTCTTACTTGAAGTTAAATCAATCACTTTGCCAAATAACCCAGAACCTAACCAAGGCTTCGCTTCAGTATTTACACCAGTCTGTTGTACCACGAGGCGATTTTTATTGTCATAAATCGCAATCGTTGGTTGTTCTGAATACTTTTTTGCATCTTCAAAACGCTGAGGCGGATTCACTAAAGCAATTTTATAAGTTTGACCATCTTTTAAATCTGGCGCTGTCACTGTGACTACACCCGATTTTAAAATATCGTGTTCACCATTTAAATGTTCAAAATATTGCTGGTAACGAACACTTACTGCAACTTGACCTGCATCGACTTTATATTCATTCTTTTTACGGATTAAACCTGAATTCACTTCTTGATCGTTCACCGCCAATACTACAATTTCTTCTGGCGCAGATAAGGTGACTGCTGCAAAAACTGATCCGCTTAGCATTAAAGCTAATGCAGCAACGCCGTATTTAAATGCCATATTGCTCTACTCTTATGTCAAAAATATGTAAAATTTATTGCACTATGCAATGTCGTGATGACAGTTTTATGACAATGGTGATTTGTTCTAATTTTTATAATGAAAATATTTTCATTTTACTTATCACATAATTTCTCATTTACTGGAATAAAATCATTCATCTGCTTGTCCTGAAATCACATTTTAAAATTATTTCTTCTTATCTAAAACTAGATCCTTTGAATAGCACACATTCAGAATAAGCATAACTCTAAAAACAAATTAAAAGGATGTTCCCCATGAATAAGAAAACCATATCCTGATTTAAAGCAATAATAACGAGATATATCATTATTATTACAGCTGTTTGTCGTAGCTTATGCCACACAAACTATATATAGTAGCAACCGGTTACGCCACTCAAGCTAACCCTGTACAACGCTCAAAAAAATACCCGTAGCAAAATTGGCCACAGTTAGGCAATTAGCTATAAATACATATAGTCATCACTAATCAAAATAAAAAATAGTGCTAGCAACCAATGCCTTTATTTTGATGTATTACGATGCACTCAGTCATATAACCTAAAATTCTTCTGGTCAAATCTGAGTGTTTTTTAGTCAATAAGGTCCGTTCTACCTATGAATCAAACTCCTCATTGTCTAATGCTTTGACCCCTCTTTAAATGTCACCAATAGTCAAAACATCATTATTAGAGGGATGAATGTACCGACATTAAAGGCCACCATTGCCCAAGCCAATGATGAATGAATTTAATGGACAAGCCAATGTTATGGCAGATACTGGTGGACTCAGTATCATGCATCAACATTATGATGCGCACAATATCTGACTGGCTATAGACCTACCCTGACACAAGCGTTTCAATTACAAAAATTGCGGATGAAGAAACACTTCGATTAGGCATTTATTCATCAAAATTTAAAAAAATGGCTAAAAATACACCATCAGCTTTGGTATTCATGAACAAGAGAAAATCCTACAACCGATGTGGGATAAGTCATTAATACGCGATTTTGCTAAACTTAACGATTTTATAGTGTCACTCTGTTTAAAAAATTTAGGCTTACGTGGTGATATCCTTGTGGGCATCAATAAATTTAAATTAATGTTCACCCCTATCTCATTATTCCAGCAACACTCACCGCAACCAATCTGGCCAATGTGCAACATCGTATTGCGATTGTACGTAATGGTTTCAATGTACTGAATAAATGGAAACAAAAGATATTCTTTGTGTCATGGAATCCAACCATCAGTTGCATATTGGCAAGGGTAATGGCTTATAACAACCCTTAGGTGCACGATAAATCCTAAACCGCCACAATGCAAAACATTACACTTTTTTCAAAGCGACTACATTTTGAGCACAGTTCTTGCTTGTTTAATATCGTGTATATCGCACAATAAAAATACTCAACAAAAAATGAGGTGCAACATGATTTTTAAAGACCATATAGTTCGTGTTGAAAACATTAAAACGATGCAAATGCTGGATAAAGCTAAGTTAGATCATCAAGTTATTGCGATGTTTATGACTTGCGAAGGCATTCCTTTAAAAAGCAGTGAAGTGACTGCGCTTTTAAAGGAATATGAAATGCTAGGACAGCACAAAGTTCCAGCTAAAAAAGCCAAGGCATTGCTTCAAGCTAAAATGGAGCATTTTGAGGATTCTGAATTACCGTGTCCTGCTGCTTACTAAGGCATATAACCATTAGGATTATTGTTTAAATCACCTTTTATCGGTAAATAGAATCAATAGATACGTTCTATTTACCGCATTTAAACCATATACAAGCTTCAGTTCTCCAAGGCCCCACATCGTTACTTTTGCAATGGGATTATAAATATTTGCTTTTCAAAATGATAATACAAGTCAGACTGCGCTATTTGTCCTGCAATAATTCTGAATGGTCAATATGTTTTGACGCAACGAAGCGACCAATATAACGGTTCTCAATCGGGTCATTTTGAATATTTTAAGTTCTTTGAGCAAGAAAATACCATAACAGCATTCTACATACGGACCAGAGGGAAAGATTAAAAAATGATCTCATTTAGAAACATCTAAACTTGCACTCAACTGGATTGAATCGTTGAGATTTAGTTTTTTGAATATCATTGAATAACAATACAATGGCTTCAATCATGATCGAATATGTATATTTTATAAAACATTCAATTTAAGCAATCAGCTTTCATCTATATAGATGTGTATAATGAAAAGTCCTTAATAATTTATACATTTATCTCTATGCTTCAAATTCTGCAAAAACAGCTGGATGAAAGTACATTTTGCCCGCTTTGTCAGGCAAGTATGTATTATGTTGAAGCTGAAGAATTTGAGAAAGAAGTCAGTTTTCACCAATGTAGCCATTGCAATCATCAAGTTTTTCAAAACAATCAACGTAACTGTCATTGTGAAACATGTCAAAGCAAACGGCGTAAACTGATTAAAGAAACTCGCTTGCAAGAAACCCGTAAGCTAAAGAAAAAAGATAACTTTGAATTAGGTTTAGACCAGCTCAGTTTTTTACATAAATTATTTTTACTGAGTATTTTAGACAATCAGGTGCATGAAAATACCAACCATCAAGAGTTTATTGATTGGGAAGTAATTAAATATCATCCCATTACACCCAATTACTATTTTCAAAGTCAACTTCTCAATCAGCTGATTAAAGATAATGTTTTTGTCGCCAAAGATTTTAGCGATGATGCCCACCAATACTATATCAACGTTCGTTTGGATGGTTATTCTGAACCGAGTATGTTTAGTATTGCAACACAACTACGCCATTGGTTCTATGAGAATCTAAGCCAAGGTATCCCATTTAAAACATCCGATGAAGTGAAAAATGCACTCTATGTTGTGCTGTATCAAGAAATTGTACAGTTTACCCAACATTATTGCCGCACGTGGGGTATCCAGATTTCGGGTAATAAAAACTTCCAAATCTTCTGTTATCACCTACTCGACACATTGGCCGTTGGGCAAATTTTCTATCTTATTCAAACTGCGCTTGAATATTTATATCAAAAAAAGGCGCTACAAGTTCGTAACGAAAACTTTATAAATACCAATATTCTCAAAAAAACAGTACAACAATATAGAGAACGTGCAATTGCAGAAAAATGGGAAACCTCAACCCTGCCACGCCCACCGAATATTCCATTGAGTAGAATGAGTGAAATACTGTTTTATCGGTTTTTAGGCTACGATGAAGGTATCTTCTTTCAACCTGTGTGGAAATCATGGAAAAAGATCGAACCACGGTTAAATTTCTATTCACAAAAGCGCTGTATGTATTGTGGCTCAAACGAATTGACAGTTGAGTACGATGCACAAAATTATGTGACATTATTTTGTCGCAGTTGCAAACACCAAGACCACTACTTTACTCAGTAAGGAGCATCTATGAATCATCCTGAAAATATTACCCATTCTCAAACGGATCAACTTCATACGCACACTGATGTCATTTTACAAAAAGTTGTGGATGCTTGGACTGAGTTGCAAACTCAACAGCCCTTAGTCCAGTGTATTACCAATAGTGTCGCAGCAAATTATGCTGCCAACGTCTTGTTAGCTGCTGGGGCTTCACCGGCAATGATTGATAACCCATTTGAGGCTGAAAGCTTTGCGTCTATTGCTGCAGCATTAAGTATCAATGTGGGAACGCCTACGTCTGAACAAATGCAGGCCATGCAGATTTCAGCACAAACTGTAACAAGTAAAAATATACCGTGGGTTCTCGACCCTGTTGGTTATGGTGCATTTCTCAAATGGCGCAGTGAAATGGTCGATCAATTGGTTTTGCTTAAACCGAGTATTATTCGTGGCAATGCTTCAGAGATCAGTACACTTGCCGGTAATCAGGTTGAATCCAAAGGTGTAGACAGTACTGTTTCGAGTAATGAAGTCTATTTGCAAGCTTTAGCACTTTTAACCCATACTGAATGTGTTGCAATTTCTGGTGAATCTGACTTTATTCTTTCTAAACAGCTCAATAGCGTGATTCAGGTTAATGGCGGAAGTTTTTTACAGCCTAAAGTTACGGCAACAGGTTGCGCTTTAGGCGCATTAATTGCAGCGTATAGTGCGGTCACAACAGTCACGATCGCAGCAGTCTCTGCACATATCCATTTTGCGATTGCAGGAAAATTAGCTTTTGAAAAAGCCCAATCTGTTGGGAGCTTTAATGTCGCATTTCTAGATGAAATACATCAAATGAGTGCGGATAAAATTTGGCAATATGCTGATATAGAAGTCTTAAGTCTTTAGAGTACAAATATAAACTTGCTTTTAATCATTAAAATTAAGCTTAAACCGATTATGAAACCACATATGTCATTACAAGAAGAAAAATTGTTTTGGGACGCAATAGACCAGTCGAACCACAACAAAGATGCTCACTGGTCTGACTATGATATTGACCAGCATTTACAAGATCTTGTGCAATATTTATCTCAGTTGGATAAACAACAACTGATTATTTTTGAAAAAACACTTCAGCTCAAACTCTCACAACTCTATAGCGCTGAAATCGCAGAACTCTCGACAATTCTAGAATCTGAATTTACGGAAAAAGATGGTATTTTCAATTTTGATGCTTATCTATCAGATGATGGTTTTATTTATTTTAGATGTTGGTTAATCCTCAAAGGCAAGGATTTCTTTGATGACATACAAGAAGATATTCAAAACTTTGTTAGCAGAAAATATAGTTTTGATATAGGCGACACTTGGGCTGAGGGTCTACTCTATGTTGCTGATGAAGCATATAGCGTTCATTATGAAAATGAAGAAGAGTCTGAGATTCGTGATGCAGTATATTTACAACATCCAGAACATCACTATGATTTTGCAGCAGGCAAGATTGAAAGAGATTTACTCAATGGTGTTGAGTTACAAGCACGATATCCAAAACTGGTTAAAGCAATATGCGAACTTAGAAATAAATAAGTAAAAGATTGGGGCTTATCTTTTAAGCCCAATCTGATTATTTTTGCACGAAAACTTTTTTATAAATTTCTCGTGGCATTTCAGCAAACTCTACACAGAGCTGAATTTCTAAACCCTGTGCAGAATAATCTTCAAATGACTGTAAAAATTGCGATAAATTTTCAGTCATTAAATCTTTTTGTGGTTCAGTACGACCACTTAGACCTTGTAAACGTACAAAAATAAATGCCTGCTTACTCTGCTCGCCACTTTCATTCCCAAAGCCAATCAAATAATCCGAAACTGATTGAATACGGGATTTAATATCATGTGCTTGCCCCACTAACCCTGTATCGAACAGTGCATGATTTAAGCCCAACATCAATTTCTTTTTATCTAAATTTTGAATATTGTCAGAATAATCAATAAACATTTGTGGCATGGTATTAACCGTTTGAAAGCACTAGATATTGATAAGAATTATAGCATTAACATATAAAAAAACTGTAAAATTAACGCTAAATTAACATTTTAGCGCTTAGATTTATGAGAACGGTAAAAGAAAAAGCAAGTCGTAGAGGTGTTATTTTTTTAGCTTACTTTTAGCTCTACAAATTTACTTCCAAATACTAAATTTTCTAAATGATAAGGAATTCGAGATAAATCAAATACTAATCTATATTTCGTTGATTTTAATCTGTAAATATTACTTTAAGTTTGAATCTTTTTTAAAAGCTAGACATTGGGCTTAAGTTAGCATCTTAATTATTTCAAACATTTTATTTTTTTACACTACATTGATTATATTTTTCAGCTGTATCAATATTCCACAAGCTAAAACCATTCTCTCTTGCTTATTTTAGTTTTAGCATTTGTGGCATATATCCCATAAATGAATCTTAGCTAATTCATATTACGAAGCACTTGCATAATTAAGATTATACCGATTTTAGGGACTCTACATAAATATAGAGTCTCCTTAATTTAAATTCTGGCATGTGTGCCATACTTATCGATCATAATTGAACTCGCTTCATTTAAACCACGTACTGTGACGTTGATTCCATTCTTACGAAATTTGCTTACAACAGAGTCCAACATCGCAACAGATGTGACATCCCAAATATGGGAGTGAGTCAAATCAATAATGACATCTGAAATTTTCTCATTGAAGTAAAAACTTTGCATAAATTTTTCAGAAGAGCTAAAGAAAATCTGACCGCTTAAATCATATAAACGTGCTGAACCTTCAAAAGTAGACTTCACCTGAATATCATCTTCTAATTTAATGGCAAGAAATAGCGCTGAAAGCAAAACGCCACTGAGTACACCTAATGCGAGGTTATGAGTAGCCACGACCACTATGACGGTCACGATCATCACAGCATTACTACTTTTAGGATTTGCTTTAAAGCTAGTTAGAGAACGCCATTCAAAGGTACTAATAGAGACCATAATCATTATAGCAACCAATGCAGCCATCGGAATCACTTTGAGCCAGTCACTAATAAATACAACAAGAATAAGAAGAAAAATACCCGCTGAGAATGTTGATAAGCGAGAAAAACCGCCTGATTTCACATTAATCATAGATTGACCGATCATTGCGCAACCCGCCATTCCTCCCATAAAACCAGATGCAATATTCGCGATTCCTTGCCCTTTGCATTCCTGATATTTATCACTTGGTGTATCAGTCATTTCATCCACGATCGTCGCTGTCATCATAGATTCAAGTAAACCAACTGCCGCTAATGCGAATGAATACGGCAAGATAATTTTCAATGTTTCAACATTCAAAGGGATGTCTGGAAGTAAAAATATTGGAAGCGTATCAGGCAAAGCCCCCATATCCCCAACTGTTCGCACATCAAATCCAAGACTCATTGCCAATATCGTAATTGCAATAATACACACAAGCGGTGAAGGCAGTATTTTTCCTAATTTTGGAATGAGCGGAAATAAATAAATGATTACCAAACCTAATGCAACCAAAGCATAAACATGCCACGTCACATTCACAAATTCAGGCAACTGAGCCATAAAAATTAAGATAGCTAAAGCATTCACAAAGCCAATCACTACAGATTTAGAAACAAACCGCATTAACTTCGCTAACTTCAAATAGCCTGCAAATATTTGAATCACACCCGTTAAAATTGTTGCAGCAAGTAAATATTCAAGGCCATGCTCTTTTACTAAAGTGACCATAAGCAATGCCATAGCGCCTGTTGCTGCCGAAATCATTGCTGGACGCCCTCCAACAAACGAAATCACGACGGCGATACAAAATGATGCATATAAACCCACTTTTGGATCTACACCAGCAATAATTGAAAAAGCAATAGCTTCGGGGATGAGTGCAAGCCCCACAACAAGTCCAGCAAGCACATCCCCACGGATGTTAGAGAACCATTGTTCTCGGATATTAGATAACATAAATAGCGCCTATTTTTTTGATTTTTTGATAGGCTAGTGATGTGATATACGACACACAAACGACTACACCACATCACTAGACAGTGATGAGTTATTTACAAATTAGAAGAGGTAAATAAACTTAAGGTGGCGTAAGTGTCATAAAAAAGCACTGGTTTTGAAGGAAGTTAAAGTGCGAGTATAGCATCCAAATTTACTACACAGCTATACGATGCTGAAATTCACTTTAATTTTAGAATAAGAATAACCATGAGATGAAACATTTCTGGACTAGGGCGCTTTATGGTTCTTTATCTCATTCAAAGCACGACATCTATTGTATTCTATTGATAGACCTTAACAAAATCATCAATAAACATCTGTGTTAATGCATTCTTTTTCACTTAAAACGATTGAATCATAAGATCTGAGATGCAACAGTAGCATTGATCACCAATTCTAGATTTTCAAAATCATCAAATTGCTCAAACTCAAAATCGATCTTGATTTTCGCAATCACTTTTAGATAACCGTCACGACTTTCAATAAATGCCAATTGGTATAAATCGACAGGATTATGGATACTTTTAATGGTAAAACACCCATTAAATGCATCACATTCATTTTCATCAAAAACCAACGTCAACCCAAGCAAATCTTTTAAAAATGGAGATGGTAGCTCCAACCCTTCAAAAGAAATATTTGAATCTATCAATTCATGCGCATAATAAAATGGGCACAACTGAAAGCTGAGATTATAACTATTAGAATATTTGCATTTAGACAAAATAGCTAAACGTGGACTTAATAACTTTTTCTCAAATTTAGCCATTAATTCATCACTAAAAACATCTATCACTCAACAAATAACAATGCCAAACGTACCTGATCATAGCCCATTTTGGGACTGGTTAAATCAACGATTGGACGCAATTTAATCGCACCATCATCATTAAAATGACTTGGATCTTGACGTTTCTTCAATTTTTTATAGATCACACGAATTTTTTCTACAACTTCTTCACCAGGATTTGCAATCGAGATATCTAAACCTTGCTCTCGATGTAAACGAGCCAAATGATTGATAATCGTCGCAGGAGTTAATCCACGTTCAACCGCAATATCCTGAATCTCATAGCCACTTTCAAACAATTCACGTGTTTCATCAAGTGTTGCCGAAGCATAATTGGTTTTACCACTATTACGCGCCAGCTTCTTTTCATTACGTTCAATTTCAGTGGTATTTAACGTCCCGCCACAATGACGAATAAAGGCATTGTGCTGTGTGGTTAAGTCTGAATCTGCATAATGCACTTCAGCTTCATTGGATAACTCTTGAAAACGGCGATCTGCTTTAATTGCAAGACTATCCAGTTCCAACGCCTGATCATTAAAACCTAACAATCTTAAACCCTGAATCGATTTAAGCCGGGATAAAGCCACATAACCCTGACCTTTTTCAAAGGTATGGCTTAAGTTGATTTCCGCGGCTTCCAAGGTCATCCCTTGTGATTTATGAATAGTAATCGCCCAAGCTAACCGTAATGGCACTTGTTGTAGACTGGCGATGGTTTTACCACCTTCATTGTCAACAGACCACGTTTCTGGCGCAACCAATAAGGTTGTACCATCGGTCATTTTGACTTTAGGCAACATTCCTAGTTCATCGTCTTCTTCAAAACCAATAACTTCACCTAAACTACCGTTGATATAGCCCATATCGAAGTTATTTTTAACGAACATAACTTTGGCATGCTTTTTAAGCGTCAACTCATCAGGTGCACGTACAGAAGATTTCAATGTTTCGATCAGCTTTTCATTACCATCTGTCACCGCTACAAATTGATGATCATCCCCTTCAATCGCATTGAGATGCTGAAAGTTGATGCTATCCACGTCCATATTGTGGGTATATAAACGCGTGTAGGTATCACCAATGTCTTGATTACGGGTATCTTGTAGCGCTTGAATATGCTGTGGCTGAATATTCTGGGCACGAATCGCATTGAGTACGTCATTCAATGCCGAATCATCTTGACGATGCTGCTCTGTCAGGTAGCAAACACGAAATTTTGCTTCAACCCAAGCGGTTGACATAAAACAAAATTTATCTCGATTTAGTTCGCTGTTTTTACCTACAGGTGGCAACTGGAAAAAATCTCCGGCTGCAATCACTTGAATTCCACCGAAAGCATCATCAGATTCTTTAAAATATTTTAAAACTTGATTGACTAAATTTAGCTGTTTGGCATGTAACATTGAAATTTCATCAATGATCAAGACTTGGGCATTTTCTAAATGCTCTTTTAAGTATTTACGCTCTTTCATACGCTTCAAATCATCATCAGTCAGCGTATCTTTGATCCCAATACCTGCCCAAGTATGAATCGTCATACCATTCATATGTGTTGCTGCAATCCCCGTAGATGCTGTAATTGCAACAGGGACTTTGCGTGCTTTTAAATAATTGATGTACTGATTAAGCGTATAGGTTTTTCCTGCACCAGCAGATCCAGTCAAAAAGACATTTTCACCCGCTTTCATAAGTTTGAGTGCAGTTTCTTGTTTCATAACAGCCTTGAATTACCTAAACAGGATGGGACGGCTATAGCCTAACGATTTTTGTATAAAAAGTTAAGCCAAATGCATCACGAAAAGTGAATTAAAGCCAAGCAGCCCACTTAAAAATGATCTGCGTCAAACTATAAGTTTCCCAATTCTTCATTGGGTTGAATACTGCTTTTCCATTTTAAATGCTGATTTACATCATCAATAAAAGCTTGAGCTTTCAATATATAGAACTCATCAGGAATAAGATTATTGGGTAAACGCAATTGATCAAAGACCAAACGTCCTAATTTATAATAACAACCCAAAGTCATTTCCTGCGTCGCATCATCAACTTTCGATACATGAAATGCTACATATTCTCGATCTACAATCCGCGCACAATAGGACAATGCCAAACAGTGTTTAAACACCAACGACTCTTGAATAATTCGTTTTAGGCTATTCAGTTCCTCATAGCACCACTCATCAAAATAAATCTTTTGCATTGGTGCAACGCGATCCCAATGATCTACATCTATTTTTTCTTTAAGTGTCGATAAGGTATCAACAAAATAATGATGTTGATGCCAACGCTGTGCTTGCTGATATAGACCAGACCAAGTGACATTTCGCTCTATATCGTGATGATCATTAAATAAATGCATCACATAGTCCAAAACAAAGCTGTCGTATATACTAGGGTTAGATGCACGACCGATCTGCATGTGTTTCAGTTTTTTACGAAAATCATCGACTGTTATATTTTGCTTTTGCAACTGAATAAAGAATTCAGCATGTTGTTGTCGTTGCGGATCAATAAATTTAATCAGTTGTTTGGGCAAGCCCTGAGCAATGTGTTGTACAAACAGCATAAATGCTTGAATGATTCGATTTATCTTAAGGTATATTTTTTTATACATCTGCGGTTGATCTGCCAACATCAACGCAGCAAAATCCAACCATTCTTCGATATATAAATAAGAATGAGAAATCGTTTTCTTATTCGATTTATTTTCAATCTCTGTTTTTAAAAAACTATAACGATTGTTCTTTGGGTTTTTTTGCCATTCATTTGTAATTGCAAAGGAATGGCATTCAATTAAAAATAGCCGTGCTGCAATATTTTTAAAATACTTTAAAACACTTACAGTGACTTCAGGATAAATCTTTGAAGTATCAATCAAACTTAATGCTGTGATTGTGATACGGACATTGGGGTCCTTTATATTTCGGCTAATCCAATCATTGACCTGTTCATCTTGTTTAAATAGCCAATTTGCAGTGCGCTTAAGACTACAAATTGGAATTTGTGGAACTTGATCCTGTTCCCAATATTCAGCATCTTTTTGTAAAAAGTGCTGCTTGCTCAATAAATCCTGATATTGCCAAAAACCGCGTTTCATATATTTTGCATAAGCAAGCATTTGCGGTTGTTGTTGAGCATGTACCGCCAGCAATTGATAACTTGCAAAATACTGGCTGAGTTCTTTTAAGCGTAATGATTCTGGGTGAAAAATCTTTAAAATACGCAAATAATGCGCTGGAATAAACTGATCTAAAGAAAAAATGGCCTGTTGAAATTTGGGTACCAATGACTGAATCGGTAAAAACTCTTGACCCAATACAGAATTAATCAGCACTAAATGCTTAATGTTAATTTCAACACTTAAAGGAATCGCTTTACCATATTTGGCAAAATCAGAAACATAGGCATAATCAAAATATTCATAGTGCAGCAAAATTTGATCAATACGCTCTGCATCTGCTTCACTAATATTATATAAATACTGCTCTACCCGATTTTCACCATCCACCCACTCAAAAACCTGCTCAATCAGCGTTTGGCGGATGATTTGGGCTTTGGTCTTTAAATCAGTTGGATGTATCTCATGATATTTTGTTGTATAAAAATAAATATTTTCTGAGAAATATTGAACAAAACGATTGATATTGATTTTATTTTCTAAACAACGCGGTAACTTTTCAAAATTTAAATCAAAAATTAAACCCTTTTCTTCATCAAAGTAGATATTGAGTAACTGATTTGCCAGACTGAATTTATGCTGCTGTGGATCAAACTGGAAAAAGTTGTGCGCAGTAATCTCGGACAAATAGTCAAATTGATCAAGATAAATCTTATTTAAATTTGCTGAAACCTGAAGTAATTCTTGAGCAGCAAGCTGGTGTCTATCTGGCAGCTGCTCCTGAACTGTCTGCACCATATTTGCCTCAATCCATCTCTTACATATATTGAATTTATTAGGGTCTGTTGACACTTCTTCTATGTTTGCGACAACGAGTTTTTTTAGACGATTCGAGGCACGAAATACGAAATTTAGTCAGCTAAATGAGTAGTTCGTAACGACGTAGCGACAAAAAAACTCTAGTCCCAAAGGGTTATGGTTAAAATTATCTCAGTCTGTGTTATGAAACTCGAAAATAGTCTCGCTATTCTCTTCGTTTCATGCCTTGCCTGCTCAATTTTAGCCTACAACGCAAGCCATTTATGAAATGTTAACAGACCCTATTGTAGGCGAACAATTTTACAAAACAAATTGAATTCCAATTATCTTTTGCAAAAGTTTGTTTAAACTGAGCTGTGATCGTGTAACGGGTTTTATCTTTATTGATTCTAATTTATCCATTCTTTATTCATTATTTAAAATCTATTTTAATTATATGTTATTTATTCAATTAAATTTTTATAAAAAAGATCCCCTTACTTTTCAAAAAAACTAAGGGGATCTCTATCGCAACACATTTGAAATTTTCACTAAAATTTAAAATGTGTTGCAGGCTTAATTAAGAATGTACAGGCTTTGCCCCCATACGCTCTTCAATCAAGTCATAGCACCATTGGAAAATAAAGGTATACACCAAAATACAGGTGGTCATTCCAAAATCCAATAAAATTGCTTGCCACAAAGACATATCCATTGCGTAAGCAACCATTGGAATCGTGGCTAACATCAAACCACCCTCAAAACCAATGGCATGTAAAATACGTACACCAATGGTACGTTTAAGTTTTCTCTTACGTTCAAATTGTTCAAAGAAATGGTTAAACACCATATTCCAAACCACTGAAGTCACGGCCATCGCAACACCTAATACACCAGTAACTTCCATTGGCACTTCAAAAATAAAACTTAATGCAATCGCTATGATCACCAACAGGATGACTTCATAGCTTAATGCATGAATAACCCTTCTTTTGGAAATCATCATTTAAAACTACTCTTTTTTGATTCGATGGATGCATTATATTTTTATAATATTGATCAATCGAGTCAGGTTCTTTCAATTTTATTGAAAGGTTGTATGAATTGGAGTAAATTTAATGATTGAAGAATTAAACAGAATGGTGCCAAGCGCATGAATATTAACCAAGAACAACTCACCATCTTTAAAACGGTGATGGAAATAGGTTCATTTTCAGCAGCAGCCCGACAGCTTGGCAAAGTCCCCTCCGCTGTCAGTATGTCTATCGCCAACTTGGAAATAGACTTAAATCTAAAACTCTTTAATCGTGTGGGACGTGAACCAATCCCTACTCCTCAAGCCCAACGCTTATATGAAAAAACTGAACAACTGCTAGTAGAAATGAATCAGTGGAAACAACAAGCGATTGCACTTAGCGAAGGCTTGGAATCCTCATTAAATATCGTGGTGGTTTCTGAATTACTGCATACAGACTGGGCTGAATACATTGCACTGTTGGGAGAGCATTTTCCAACTTTAGAAATTAATATCTTCTCAGCACCACAAGAAGATGCGCTGAAAATGCTGATGAATCAGACTGCACAACTGGCATTGATGTTTGAACGTGAAATACTTGAAAGCCGTGAGCAATTTGTCGAATTTAAAAAAGAAGCCTTGGTTCCTGTTTCAGCTATTCATCATCCATTATCAGCACATAAACAAGTTACTTTTGAACAAATCCTACAATCCAGACAAATTGTCGTGGCAAGTCGTGATCGAACCATTAAACCTGAACTGCTTTATTCTAAAAACTATTGGCGGACGGACAATCACCACTCAGCATGTGCTTTAATTTTAAAAGAACTGGGTTGGGGAGTACTTCCCTTAGAAATGTTTAATGAAAATCCTGAGCTTAAACATAAGTTAAAAATCTTGGATTTGCTCGATTTCACACCAAAATTTGAATATTTTGTGGACTTAGTCTGGAGTCGTGAGAGCAATTTAGGCTCAGCTGCTCGTTTTTTGATTAATCACATTCGAAATCAAAGAATTCATACAAAATAATAGGCCTTTCAGTACATTTTCCTCTTTTGCTCAAATCGCATTGTGTTATAAATAAATCACAAATATTTTAACTAAGAAATAATCGGTAATGACACAATCTGCATTAGATCAATTAAAACGCTTAACCACTATCGTTGCTGATACAGGTGATTTAAACGCAATTCAACAATTTCGCCCTTTGGATGCAACGACTAACCCGTCACTCATTACAGCAGCAGCACAACAGCCTGAAAGTCGTGAGCTGATTGAAGATGCCTATGCTCAAGCAAAAAAAGAAGGTTATGAATTAGATGCACTCGTTGAACGCACCATCGATATTCTCACCGTCAAACTGGGTGTCGAAATTTTAAATATTGTAGAAGGTCGTGTCTCAACAGAAGTGGATGCAGCCCTTTCCTATAATACCGAAGAAACCATTGCCAAAGCCAAAGAGCTACTTGCGTTGTATAAAGAATATGGGATAGACCAAGATCGTATTCTGATCAAGATTGCCTCTACATGGGAAGGTATTCAAGCAGCAAAAGTGCTAGAAGCAGAAGGCATTCATTGTAACTTAACGCTACTTTTTGGTTTACATCAAGCCAAAGCATGTGCAGATGCAAGGGTTACTTTGATTTCTCCATTTGTCGGTCGTATTTTAGATTGGTTTAAAAAAGCTGAAAATGTAGAGAGCTATCCAATTGAGAAAGATCCAGGCGTATTGTCTGTTAAACAAATTTATCATTACTACAAGCAACATCAAATCAAAACTGAAGTGATGGGCGCAAGCTTCCGTAGCATTGACCAAGTTTTAGGTTTAGCAGGTTGCGACCTTTTAACCGTTGCACCGGGTCTGCTAGAAAAATTGAAAAATGATCAACGTCATGTGGTTTCTCAACTTAGCTTAGACACTGAACAGACTGCTCAAGAACATCAAGAGATCTCTAAAGCTGAATTTAAACAACAATTGGAAGCTGATTTAATGGCATTCCAATTATTGCAAAGCGGGATTGACGGTTTTATCAAAGCGCGTGAACAACTTGCATTATTATTGCGCCAATCTTTTGGTCTAGATGCTGATTTTATTGACTAATCTATGTATTTAGAATGATTTATATAAATCTAAATTGTAGATGCGCTTTTGGGTAAAATTGCACTAAAATCGCTCACACTCTAAAGCCGAGTTTGTTATCATAACCACTCGGCTTTTTTATTTCGCTTTTCTTATTTATACAGTGAGAATGTTGTGTTTGGTATTACCGATATAGTGACATATATACTAGGGACTATTTTTATCGTCATTTTACCCGGTCCCAACTCATTGTATGTCATGTCAATTGCCTCTCGATTTGGAATTAAAACGGGCTATATCGGTGCTTTAGGCGTATTTACAGGAGATTTAATTCTGATTCTCTGTACTGTTTTAGGTGCTGCCTCTTTACTACACGCCTTTCCCTGGTTATTTATCATTCTCAAAGTTGTAGGCGCAAGCTATTTGTCTTATCTCGGTATTCGTTTACTGATCGCAAGTATCAAAACTTGGCAAAACAAACCACAAACGCTGCAAACAAATACATCCAATACTGCAACTCACGAACAATTCCATCCATTTCGAACAGCGCTAACCATTAGCTTACTCAACCCAAAAGCAATTTTATTTTATCTCTCGTTCTTTGTTCAGTTTGTTGATCCCGATTACCCTTACCCCGCTTTAAGCTTTGCGGCACTTTCTGTGATTCTGCAAATCATCAGTATGAGTTATTTGACGATCTTGATCTTCTCAGGCGTTAAGCTCGCCACTTTTTTCAATACACGCTACAAAATTGCTGCAGGTTGTGTTGCCTGTGTAGGTTTACTGTTCTGTGCTTTTGGAATAAAGCTTGCTGTTTCAACAATGTAACCTGATTTAGTTAAATAAATCTCCCAATTAAAACATTCTTTTTTGAATCGTTCTTTTGGATAAACTGCGCTTTCTATTCAAGGCAATATCTAATCTTTATCAATGGGTAATCTATAGTCAACCTGTCAAAAAAATCAGACACAAGAATACAACTTCTCTCAATTAATTATTTTTTAATTAAATCAATTACATGGAAAGACTTTTTTGATTATAAAAGCTTGTAATACCACAGCTTACATTCAACGTTTAAATACCTTTGCGTTGGCGATGCCTCCCTTTTTAGAGATAAAAAGGGACAAAAATCTTTTGCTGGGCGAAGGCTATGTCCTGTACCCCCGCCCAACGGCGACATCCATGTCGCCCCACAGTAGGATCACCAACTATAATTCAAAAGTATCAAAAATGAATTGGTGCAAATCACTTATATGAATAATTAGGTGGTTTGACTATACATTGTTTTCAACTAAGATAGTTCTAGATTAAAAAAGCCATATTCTCCCATAATGATAATCTAATCAGTTTTATATTTACTTTTTATATTTAATTCCAATTAACCCTATAAGCTTTAAAATGATCCCTGTATGATGGTTGCATTTTCAACCATTCAATCAAATTTAAAAGCAAGGGATCATGCAAAAGTTACTCCAAGACTTCTCTATACCTGCTGTATTTGCAGGTTTCATTACCTTTTTAATTGGTATCAGTGTTTCGGCTGTACTCGTCATACAAGCAGCTCAATTACTTGGCGCAAACCCTGAACAAATTACCTCTTGGTTTTGGGCACTCGGTTTAGGTATAGGTCTTTCAGGATTAATTCTTTCTTGGAAATTCAAATATCCTGTTGCCACCTCATGGTCAACCGCTGCACTTGCACTCATCATTGCCACTGCCAGCGGCTACTCACTCTATGAAGCCATTGGTGCTTTCTTAGTGAGTGGTTTACTGACCGCCACACTAGGCTTTTTAGGCATATTTGAAAAAATTATTTCGTATATTCCTCAGAGTTTGACCAGTGCCATGCTGGCAGGTGTATTACTCAAGTTTGGTATTGCTCTATTTGCCAGTATGCAAAACGACTGGGCATTTATTCTCAGCCTTTTGACGGTTTATATCGTCACTAAACGGCTATGGGCTCGTTATTGTATTGTGATTACCGTGATCGCAGGAATTATCATTTGTCCATTTTTTATGGAGTTTCATGTTCCAGCCTTACAGTGGGGATTGGCAAAACCAGTATGGATGACACCTGAGTTCACATGGTCTGCAATTCTCGGATTGGCACTGCCTTTATTTGTAATCAATATGGCATCTCAGTATTTACCAGGGATTGCGATGATTAAAAGTTATGGCTATAAACCCCATGTTAACCAACTTATTGGTTGGACAGGTACAGCGCAGACTTTGCTTGCACCATTTGGCTGTTATACCGTGAATATTGCTGCAATCAGTGCTGCAGTCAGTCTGGATGACCAAGTTCACCCAGACCCTGCGAAGCGCTATATTGCTGGCATGAGCTGTGGTTTCTTTTATATTTTGATGGGGCTATTTGCGGCAACATTGACAAGTCTATTGATGTCTTTTCCACATCTTTTTATTGTGGCATTAGCGGGGATCGCCTTGTTTGGTACGATTAGCCATAATATTGCGATTGCATTTCATGAAGTCAAAGATCGTGAAGCCGCACTGCTCACCTTTTTATTCAGTGCATCAGGTGTTCAGTTTTTTGGGATTGGTTCCGCTTTTTGGGGACTCCTATTTGGATTCGCTGTTTCGTTTATTTTAAACTTTAAACTTAAAAAATAGCATTTTGATCAATAAGATGAATGGAGGCTCATTCATCTTATTTTAAATTTTCAATTGTCGAATCAAAGCAAATCGAGAAGCGATAGACAAAAAAAAGCTTACCCTAGGATGGGTAAGCTAGAAAGCTTGGAACAACAATAGAAACTACAGCGAGAATCTGGAAGCCATCTTAGCGATTGGTTAATATTTAAACCAATACTTAAAAACACTTATTGGATATTTCTTAAACGGAAATATCCCCAGAAATAGTCACATTTCTATTAAATAAATTGATAACAATATCATTTTTAAAGATAAAAAAACAATAAATCATCGATCACAATTCATTCAATAGACTAAAGTCTAAAGTTCAAATTTCCGGGTAGCTTCCAGTGCCTTCAGGCCACGGTGTAAGCAACTCAAAGCCCGTATCTGTGACTGCAACCATATGTTCCCATTGCGCTGACAGTGACTTATCCGCAGTGACCACAGTCCAACCATCTTTCAACTCTTTGACACTGGATTTCCCCGCATTAATCATCGGTTCAATGGTAAAAACCATACCCTTTTTAAGCACTAAGCCCTGCCCGGGTTGACCATAATGTAATACGTTAGGTTGCTCATGATAAATCTTACCAATCCCATGACCACAATATTCACGAACGATCGTATAACCTTCACGTTGCCCAACTTGTTGAATCGCATGACCAATATCCCCAAGTGTTGCACCGGGTTTAACCATATGAATTCCAGCCACCATCGCTTCATAAGTCGTTTCAACCAGTCTTTTCGCTTCAGGTTTAACTGTACCCACATAGTACATACGACTGGTATCACCAAAATAACCATCTTTGATAATCGCAACATCTATATTGATAATATCACCATCATTTAAAACCTTGTGTTTTGATGGGATACCGTGACAGACCACTTCATTTGGAGAAATACAGGTGGTTTTGGTATAACCATAATATCCAATATTTGCAGGGATCACTTTCAACGTATTGACAATAAAATCATTGCAAATATCGTCTAAATACTCAGTCGTCACCCCTGACTTCACATATTCACCAATCATTGCTAAAACTTGAGCAGTTAAACGCCCCGACACTCTTAATTTTTCAAGGTCTTGTTCGGTTTTAATGGTGACTGTAGAAGCTTTCATTGGATCTGTCCGCAAAAGTGAAAAAATATTATATGCCTTTTCAATACGTTTAGGGCAATTTACCCCCTATCATATTCAATAAAAATGCAAAATCAAGCACATAAATTTTAGAATAAGTATAATTTCTCCATATAATGTTCTTTCACACTCTATATTTTTTAAAAATTTTGATTTTTGAAAATTAACTGTGAATCATCCACATAAATATAATCAATATAACTAATTGGTTAAAATTTATAAAAAATGGGAATATTATCCATAAAATAAAATACAAAAAATAAGCTATTTCTACTAAAATCGCTGTTTTGCTTTTTCAACCACAGTTTATGACTAATCTCCGTACCAAGGATATTATTGCTTTAGGCTTTATGACCTTTGCCTTATTTATTGGGGCAGGCAATATTATTTTTCCACCCATTGTTGCTCAACAAGCCGGTGAACATGTATGGCTCGCAGCGCTTGGTTTTCTAATCACGGCTGTAGGCTTACCTGTTATTACCATTATGGCACTTTCTAAAACTGAAGGTTCTATTGCGATTTTAAGCTCGCCTTTAGGTAAAGTCGCAAGTTTAATACTGACCGTAGTATGTTATCTCTCGGTTGGACCATTATTCGCGACACCACGTACCGCAACTGTTTCTTATGAAATTGGTTTTTCCTCATACTTTGGCAATGGTGGTACAGCATTATTTATTTATAGTGTTATCTATTTTGCATTTGTGACTTTAGTTTCTCTTTATCCAAATAAATTATTGGATACAGTGGGTCATATTCTTGCACCACTAAAAATTGTTGCACTCGCAATTTTAGGTATTGCAGCATTTCTGATCCCTACTGGTTCAATTTCTCCTGCAATCAACAATTACGCAACCAGCCCTGTTTCTGAAGGTTTTGTGAATGGTTATTTAACCATGGACACTTTAGGTGCTTTGGTTTTCGGTATTGTTATTATTCATGCCATCCATTCTCGTGGTGTAACAGACAAAAAACTCGTAACCAAATATGCCATTATTGCAAGTTTGATTTCTGGTGTAGGTTTAACGCTGGTTTATCTCAGCTTATTTAAACTAGGTTTAGGCAGTCATGATGCTGCTCCAAATGCTGAGAATGGCGCAGTGATCCTGCATGCTTATGTTCAACATGCTTTTGGTGACTTAGGCTCTTTATTCCTTACAGCTTTGATTTTTATTGCATGTATGGTTACTGCGATTGGCTTAACCTGCGCATGTGCTGAATACTTCTCTGAATTGACAAAAATTCCATATAAAGTTTTAGTGATTATTTTGGTGTTATTTTCATTGGTGATTTCAAATCTAGGGTTAACCAAACTGATTGCTTTTTCAGTGCCTGTACTCAGTGCAATTTACCCACCAGCAATTGTGGTCATTCTATTGAGCTTCTTTTGGGGTAAATTCAATAACCCAACCACGGTTATCGCACCTGTTACTGGCGTTGCATTTTTATTTGGTCTTATTGAAGGAATTAAAGTCACAAGCTTTAAAGACAGCTTACCTTTGATGATTCAAAACTTACCGTTAAATGAACAGAACCTTGCATGGGTGATCCCATCATTGATCGTGTTAATCATCTGTGTCGTAATTGATAAAGTTAAAAAATAAAGCTTTTTAATTATCATCCTTAAAATTTGATTTTACCCAAATCTTATTTTAACAGTGATCAATAATTGTCATGTTTACCCCACAGGCCGTTATTGTTTGCGACACAATTTTTAAAGCGTTCTTTGATCCATCTTAGTGCTTCAAACATGTGATCAATGAACCTGAATAGATCAAATCAAGCTTTGCTCTACGTATAAAAAACATTTGGCTAAAAATACTAAAACTTAATTTTAATTCAACAAAGATAAATTCAGTCGCGTTGTTGCTTTTTTTTGAATGAGTGAACCGTTCTCCATGCCAAAATTGAATTATTTTGAAAAAATAGTCATTTTTTTCGATTTTTGCATAAATATTGCATAATTTTTTATCAACTTTAGTCGAAAACACTTTCAAGACCTATTAAGTTATTGTATTTTATTTTGATAACTAGCTCACACTACTTCAACAACTATTACGCCATTTATCAAAAAAATTACACATATTTTCATTTTTTATAAAATAATCATCACTTGTAATAAATATGTCATAATTATTTTGAATAATAGAGGTATTTGCTCTTGAAATAATTATTAGATATGGTACAACTGAATAAACCAATCCAGACTAAAACAATGTGGTTTTTGTCGAGCAGACAGGAGGGATGGAGATGTTATCAATACATTTCAATAAGCAAGTCTTCATTAATTCTTTGAAGACAAATACGAAACTGGTCATCTATCTAAGTACAACGCTTGCACTTTTAATGACACTATTAATTCATGGACTCATTCAAGGAAATTTAAAACCTGAATTTTTTGCCTATGCATTAGTCGTTTCTGCTGCCTTCTATGTTTGGGATGTAGTCGACCATAAATCTCGTAAACTTGCGAAAATTACAGAATAAAAGATGGATGCCATGCATCCATCTTAAATAAGAAAATTATAAAAATTAACTATTAAAATAAAGTAATAAACATTCCAAGTAATAATCCACCAGTCGCAACAATCTCCCCTAACACCAACAATAGCATTGCTATACGTAACAATATTTTCGGTAATTGCACTGTTCCTAATTGATGTGGTTGCTTAAATTGGTTGGTCGTATCTTTCAAGAAACCATGCAAAACATAACTGGCGATTGAAAAACTAAAAAAGAATAAATTGACCAAAACAAATATCAAATTTATTGTTTCAGTCCAGCTTGAACAATAGGCCATCACCGCTAAAATCAAAGTGGCTGGAGCATAAAGCAAACTACTGCGATGTGCGATATCAACATAATAATGCGCTCGGGCAATTTCTGAACGGCTGATTTGGTAATACTTCCAAACGCCTGTCAACATGCCTACCCATAGATAAATTCCACTAAATATTAACGCTAACTTTACCGACAAATCCAAACTCACAAAATCCATTTAAAACACCTTTATTCCAATTACTTAAAATATTTTTTATTGCATTTGACTCAGAAGTCATACTTTTAACAAGTTTCTTTTTGGAACTTGTGTAAAGTAATCATTAAAGCATACTCATAGAAATGTTATGAATACATTTGAAAATTTAACCATAACTTGTGCAGATAGCTATAGCTTAACTGCACGTTTTTATCCGGCAAAACAATCAACTAATCGTTTGCCTATTTTGGTTTGTCCTGCCACAGGTATTACTCAGAGCTTTTATCATCACTTTATAGAGTGGCTTGCTCAACAAGGTTCAGATGTACTGGTTTTCGATTTCCGTGGTATAGGTGACTCCTTACATGGTCCTATTCGTCAGTCCACAGCAAGTATCCAAGATTGGGGACAACTGGATATTCCTGCTGCTATTGAAACTTTGCTGAATAAGACAGGCAAAGAACAAGTCATACTCTTAGGTCATAGTGCTGGGGGGCAATTACTAGGCATTGTTTCCAACTACAAGAAAGTAGCTCAAGTGATTGCAATTTCAGGCTCTACAGGACATGTAAAAGGACTTAGAGGGAGAACCAAACGTATGGCACCTGTCATGTTTAACATGATCTTTCCTATTTCAAGTTTAGTCAAAGGCTATGGTGCTACTAAGTTTTTAGGAATGGGAGAAAATTTACCCAAAAATGTTGCAAAACAATGGGCGGAATTTTGCAGTAAACCCGGTTATGTGATGAACGCTATAGGTAAAACTATTTTCGAGGACTATCACAACGAAATTCAATGCCCAATTACGGTGTATTGGTCATCGGACGATGAGATCGCCACTGAAGCCAATGTCAAAGACCTACTTCGTTTGTATCCAGAAGCCCCCACTGAAATGATAGAGCTTAAACCGAAAGATACAGGTCATAAAGCCATTGGTCATATGTTAATGTTTAGGAAGTCACATCAAAATTTATGGCCAATTATGACAAAAAATATTTTTAATTAATTTTTAGTTTTAAGTACTTAGATCAGTAATCCTATCTAAGTGCTCTTTTTATTCAAAAAAATGCCTCATTAATGAGGCATTTTTTAGTCTTTTATATCTGCTTACGATTTAATCGCAAAACAGTTACGAAAATTGCTCTGGACGGGTAATTTTTACCGTTTTGATCCGATTTTCATCCATTTCGATGACTTCAAACCAAATGCCCTCTTGTTCAATCTGAGTGCCTACTTTTGCTTCGCCTTGGGTTTTATCTAAAATCAAACCTGCCACGCTAAAATAGCCTGAGTCTTCCTGAACTAGATCCAACATACCAAGTTCCAGCTCAAGTTGATACAAATCCAGCATGCCAGAGGCTTTCCAGGTCGTATCATCCAGTTTAATTAATTCCAACTGCTCATCTGCATCAGGGAATTCACCAGCAATTGCTTCAAACACATCCAATGGAGAAATCAAACCCTGGATATTACCAAATTCATTACTCACCAAGACTAAAGAACCCTTAGACGTTCTTAAAGTATGAATAGCATCAATCACTTTCATTTTTTCAAAAATAAAAATCGGACGACTACGTTTAAGCAAGGCTTGTAATTGCTCTGGTTCATCCAGTACATCAATTAACTCTTTAGCGCGTACAACCGTAACCACTTTATCTAATTGTCCACGACACACAGGAAATAAACTATGCGGTACAGCCAAAATTTGCTGACGAATACTCTCTGCATCATCCTCAAGATTAATCCAAGATATTTGATTTCTAGGGGTCATGATTGATGCAACTGAACGTTCTGCAAGCGTTAACACTCCACCGACCATATAACGCTCTTCATCACCAAAGGCTTTTTGTGCTGCTAAAGTCTCAGGGTTTTGTAATAAATCTGCATCAAGTTTGCTTCCCATCAATTTTAAAATTGAGTCAGCAGTACGATGACGCAATGGTGTTTTCGACTGATGTTTTTCAACATTGCGGCTAGAAAACTGGTTAAAAGCTTCTATTAAAATAGCTACACCAATACCCGAATAAATATAACCTTTTGGAATATGGAAACCAAAACCTTCAGCAATTAAGCTCACACCAATCAATAATAAAAAGCTTAAGCACAGAATCACGACAGTAGGATGCTTATTGACAAAAGATGTTAATGGCTTAGAAGCAATCAGCATCACAATAACAGCAATTGTTACTGCTGCCATCATTACGTAAATATTATCGACCATGCCAATCGCAGTAATCACTGAATCGAGAGAGAATACAGCATCTAAAACAATGATTTGGGCAACAACAGCCCAAAAGCTTGCATAAACGACAGCCCCTGAACTTTTAACCTCGGGCTTACCCTCTATTTTTTCATGCAGTTCAGTGACAGCTTTATAGACGAGGAATAACCCGCCAAATAATAGAATTAAATCCCGTCCTGAGAAAGAGAGACCACCAATTTCAATCAGAGGTTTAGTTAATGTCACTAACCAAGAAATAATAGACAGTAAACCTAAACGCATTATTAATGCTAGAGATAAGCCGATGATACGTGCTTTATCTCTTTGTTCAGGAGGAAGTTTATCTGCAAGAATGGCAATAAAGACTAAGTTATCAATACCCAGTACAATTTCTAAAACTATTAGGGTTAAAAGACCAACCCAAATTCCAGGGTCTAATAAAAATTCCATTATTAGATCTCCTGCTTATTATTATAAATATATAAATTGGAGAAAAATAAATTCGACCTACAAGACGACGGATCCATGAATGATACCTTTTCAACTAAATTGCTATAATTATGCACAATATCTTAGGCTTGTAATTATTTTTCATAAAAAATTTACATTTATTTAAGTTTATATATATGTATAGCTGACTGATACCTGGAAATTCCCTGTATTTCTAATCATCATTTTACAAATATAGTCTTTAACAGATATCGATACATCATATTCAAATTATTTTTCAATCAATATTACAGAAATGTCATTGGTATTTTCGTAAAAAATTACGTATAACTATGTTTGTAGAAGCCTTTAAATTAGTAGACTATATTAATCATAACTATATTTAATCAATTATTTTCAATTAGATATAAGGGCAACTAACAGAGTAAAAAATTGATAAATTTATATAATAAATTTTAACAAAAAAAAATATTTAGAGCTAAGCCAAGTTGATTTCTTTTATTTTTCAGTTAAAATAACATAAGATGTTATTTTTTTTAACTAATGAGCTTGCTTTTAACAACATCTTCTTGGTAATTTTCATAATTAGGCAAGCTGAAATACTTAGGATCGTACTATGACACAAGGACTTTCATTAACATTTAATAAAATCTGCCTTTGGGGTTGGTTTAAAACTTTCTATTCCACGGCAACACTAGAGAATGAATTATATTCATTCTAAATTGCATGAAGAAGCGACTAAGTTTTCGCAAAGTATTACTGATTTCCATCTATCTATAGACAGTCGTACAATGCCTTTACTAAATACTTTAACTTAAGTTTAGTTCAAGCAAAATTTACATTTCGTCGATTTTACTTGTTTTTTTCTTTAAGTGATCTATCACATATTGATTCAAGTATTCAAAGTAAAATATGATTACCGCTTAAGATATGGCAATAATTACAAAAACAGGGACCCTTAAATGACTAAAAAATATGCAAAATTTTTACCTGCAGCTGAAAATTTTAATATCGAAAATTTCCCATACTACTGGATCACTCAAGTACATTCGCAGTATGTTTTAAATTTAGATCACGTACTTAAAAAGTATGGGGTAGACCATTCTAGACGACGATTGTTGGTTGCATTAGAAGCCAAACCAGATGCAAGTGTCTCTGAGCTCTCAGAAATGATCGTTTCAAAAATGTCGACGATAACCAAAATTGTTTATCGCTTAAAAGAGGAAGGATTTGTTGATACTTACTCGTGTGAAAATGATGCGCGTATCACAAGAGTACATTTAACAGAAGCTGGACAACAAATGACGCAAAAAATAAATGACTTAATGAGTGTTGTACTTGAAAAGTCATTTGAAGGTCTAACACCACTTCAAATTGAAAAAACCATGGAAAACTTAAAAATTATTTTTAAGAACCTTGCACATTAATATTTAAGGCTATTCATCGAAGATGTTCAACTGTGGCGAGTTTTTGTTATTCGATCTTTTGGGGCAAAAAAAACACTCAAACTCAGCCACAGGGAACCCTTCAATAAAACTCAAAATATTGGGCTGCTGTAAGCCCAACCATTCATCAAGTCGATGATGTGAATAACTACCACCGAACGTTTGTCTGTCCGAGGTTCATGAAACTCACTCATCATCGGATGCAGGTGGGCATCCATACTAATCATGGCGGCTGAACGAACAACTTCACCAGTTTTTAATCGAGTAATCTCATAAAGTGCAGCAATATAAAAAGCCCGACCATCTTTACGCCGTACACCCCATCGTTGTGGTCGACCATTGATATATTTGGATTCATAGAACTCTGTCACGGCGATCACACCAAATTGGCACTTGCTAAAAGCCTCAACAAAACTGCGTTTTTCCATCAGAGTTTCATTTCTTGCATTATATGTATGTTTTGCAACATCTTTATCCTCAGCCCATTTTGGCACTAAACCAAAGTTGACTAAACGCCATTCAATCCCTTGATTGGATTTAAATAGCAACGGCGTTTGAAAGCTGGGAAATATTTCTTCTTCATACGGAAAAGGAACTGCAGGCAAGCCAAGCTGCTGAACTTGTATTAAGCTGATCGGTTTAAAATTAGCACACATGATAATAAGATTTAAGATACTGATTTATAATTGTTGAATTTATCTATCGCGCTATCTATTGATAACAACATTAGACATTGATAAAAAATTGAAACAATTCACAATTTCAATTGAGGATAAACCGAAGTTTACCCTCATTGCTTTTATCCAAAAATCTTTTTCACTTTGGCGCTTAAACCATGAAAAAACTTATGTTTTGCATTGGCTTTTTCGCTAGTCAAAAAATTAATTTGAATGGATTGGCGTTGCCCTTCATAAGGAATATAGCCATGCCAACCATTGTCAGTCACTTTAAATGCAACCAGTGAACCTGGCCCTGCATTGATTTCTGTCACATAGTTATTGATGTCTTTATCGTCATTGAGAATACGTAAACGTCCATTCGGCGCATCCCAAGATTCATTTAAATAGATTAAAACCGTCAACAATTTGCTTTTTGAATCACTGTGAATCCGGCCATCTTTTTGACGAGAGTAGCCACGTAAAGTAATCATCATCGGATGTTCCATAACATTGACATCAAATTTATCTGTTAAAATTTGACGAAATTCTGGTGTATCCAATGATTTTAGAAAGCGATCGAAATTAGGCTTGATTTCTACATCTTCGATGTTAAAGCTTCCGCCTTGTTCAATTTTAGGAAAGTCTTGGATTACTGCCTGGACTTCACTATCGGCCAAAGCATTTTCAACTACAAAATACGGATATGGCGTACTCGCAACTTCAGCATTCTTCAGCGCATCTAATTTCAGAATTGATGTCATTTATAATTCAGCTTAATGATTAATTCCCTTAAATTGTATCAGAGATTTTATATCATTGGCTTAAAACTCAAAGTCACGTCTACAAATTTTATATATGAAAGCATAGCAACAGTTAAAATAAACAATAAGAAGAATAAAGCCCCCGAAGAGGCTTTGTTGATAATCAAACAAAATAAATTAGACGATAAAATTAATCGCCTGTGTAACCTTTTAACTTTAAGCGATATGCATGTAATAATGGCTCAGTATAGCCAGACGGTTGTTCACCACCTTTGAATACTAAATCATAAGCAGCTTTATATGCATAACCATCAAAACCAGGCGCCATGTTGCTATATTCAGGATCGTTGGCATTTTGTTCATCAACAATTTTCGCCATACGCTGCATAACTTCTTCAACTTGCGCTTTAGTCACAATCCCATGACGCAACCAGTTTGCAACGTGTTGAGAAGAAATACGCAAAGTTGCACGGTCTTCCATTAAACCGACATTGTTAATGTCTGGCACTTTAGAACAACCTACACCTAAATCAACCCAACGAACAACATAACCCAAGATCCCTTGAAGGTTATTTTCAAGTTCTTTGGTCTTCTCTTCTTCAGTCCAGTTTGTATCTGTCGCTAAAGGCGGTGTCAACAAGTCATCTAACGGAAGTGCTTCAGTTTTCAATAACTCTTGTTGGCGTGCTGAGACATTACATTGGTGATAATGAATCGCGTGAATCACTGCACCTGATGGTGAAGGAACCCATGCACAGCTCGCACCCGCTTCAGGATGTTCAATTTTGGTTTTATACATGTCTAAAAGCATGTCAGGTTTAGGCCACATACCTTTACCAATCTGCGCTTTGCCACGTAAACCTGCTTGTAGACCCACCATAACATTACGGTTTTCATAAGCTGGGAACCAAATTTGGCTTTTCACTTCGCCTTTACGAACGAACGGACCTGCTTCCATAAAGGTATGAATTTCATCACCTGTACGATCCATGAAACCAGTATTGATGAAAATTGTACGGTCTTTTGCTTGTGCAATACAGTTTTTCAAGTTTACAGATGTACGGCGCTCTTCATCCATAATCCCGATTTTCAAAGTTTTCGCTGGTAAACCAAGCGCTTGTTCAGCACGTTCAAACAATTCGACAGCAAATGCAACTTCTTCTGGACCATGCATTTTTGGTTTAACGATATACATTGACCCTTTACGTGAGTTTTTGTTTTCGTTTTGACCTTTGATGTCTGCGAAAGTCAGTAATGGTGTGATTAAAGCATCCATAATACCCTCGTAGATTTCAGCACCATCTACAAGGATTGCAGGGTTTGTCATTAAATGACCAACGTTACGAAGAAGCATCAATGAACGACCATGAAGTGTTGTTTCACCACCAATCAAGTTCTTATGCGTACGATCTTTATTTAATGTACGCGTAACGGTTTTACCGTTCTTCTCAATTGATTCTTCAAGCGTACCTTTCATTAGACCTAACCAGTTACGGTAGCCTTCTACTTTCTCTTCTGCATCTACAGCAGCAATCGAATCTTCTAAATCTTGAATCGTGGTAACAGCAGCTTCTAAAACAAGATCTTTTACACCCGCTGCATCAGTTTTGCCTACTGGGCTATTTGCATCAATTTCAATAACAACGTGTAAGCCATTATTTAAAAGTACAATTTCAACGGGTGCAGATTCGTCACCATTGAAACCGACAAATTGTGATTCTTTCGCCAAAGTCGAGGTTGAACCATCTTTGAGTGTGACAACAAGTTTTTTGCCCTCAACAGCATATTTTGTTGCATCTGCATGTGAACCATTCGCCAATGGGAATGTTTCATTTAAGAAATTCTTTGCAAATGCGATAACTTTATCGCCACGAACTGGGTTATAGCCTTTACCTTTTTCTGCGCCACCTTCTTCAGATATCACGTCAAAACCGTAAAGTGCATCGTATAAAGAACCCCAACGCGCATTTGCCGCATTTAAGCAATAACGTGCATTCCGCACAGGTACCACCAATTGCGAACCAGCCAATAATGCGATTTCTTCATCTACATTTTCTGTACTGATTTGAAAATCTTCTACTTCTGGTAATAAGTAGCCAATTTCTTTTAGGAAAGCTTTATAAGCTTGAAGTTCAAATTTATTGTTGCGGTGCCATTCATCAATTTTAGTCTGAATCTCGTCACGCTTCGCTAAAAGCGCCTTATTCTTAGGACTAAGATCGACAACAACTTGCTCAAAGTTTTTCCAGTATGTTTCACTATCTAAACCAGAACCTGGTAGTGCTTCATTTTCGATGAAATCGTAAAGTTCTTTAGCAATCGCTAACTTGCCTTTTTGAATACGTGCAGTCATTGTCTTTCCTGATATTGCTACTTTTTATAACAAGAGTTTCTAGTATACCGATTTAAACCATGCTGAATAGTACTATCACATTGCTAAATAGTGATCATTTTAATTAAAAAAATAGCTATATTAACTTAAAAAATAACGATCAAAAATACAGCAACACCATCAACTAAATCATCAACTTAAATCGCTTTTTAACAGTGTATAAATTTTTTAAAATGTCTAAATTAGACCAAAGTGCTGAATCAACCCTAATTTCTCCATTTTTTATACACTTTTATTCCTTGAGCAAAGATTAAGCCATGAATAGCGCTAAATGTCGATAAAACCAATCCATAATTCTGTGTAAAGAATTGTTCGACTCACTTATATTTTTTTCTATTTGTTCAAATCTCATCTTATTGTTTCAATTTAGATGATTAGAATCTTTAGCAACAAGGTGGAATCACATAATTTTTTAAAGCACTTATGCTTTTTTACATTATTTAATCCTACAAGGTGTAGCTGGGGTATCCCCTACACAAATTAAATTTAAAGTTTCATTCTAATACGTGGCTGTGCAAACACATTTGTCTCTTTTAATCATACAGCGTCTATCTATTATCTGGCGACAAGCACGGATAAAGTGCTACACATAAAAAACCTGTTTAAAATTTTCATTCTAAACAGGTTTCTGGAATAGCAAGGTCTAAGCTAAATAAGAGATAGACCTCAACTTAAAACTAAATGCTTCACTTAATTAAAAGTTTTAAAACGTGTTGCATCATCAATAAATGTTTTTTCGCCCGCTGGTGCTTCGATTGAACCAAATACTAATTGTGCGCGAAGTTTCCAGTCTGCAGGTACATCAAATGTTGCTGCCACTTCTTCATCTACGATTGGATTATAGTGTTGTAAAGAAGCACCTATACCCGCTTCAGCCAATGCAGTCCAAGTTGCAAATTGAGCAATACCTGTTGAATGCTCAGACCATACTGGGAAATTGTCTGCATATAATGGGAATTGTTCTTGTAAAGCTTTAATCACACTTAAATCTTCATAAAACAACACTGAACCAGCACCAGCGATAAAGCTGTTAATCTTACCCGAAGTTCCTTCAAATGCTTCAGCTGGAACGATTTTACGTAAAGTTTCTAAAACGATTGTCCAGAATTTAACATGTGAATCACCAAATAAAATCACAGCACGAGAAGACTGTGAGTTAAATGAAGATGGGCTATGCTTGATTGCATCTTTGATGATTTCTTCAATTTTCGCTTGGTCTAAGCTTAAATCTCTACCAATTGCATAAATTGTACGGCGTTGTTTGATTTGATTTAAAAATGACATGGTGTTAATCCTTCTATGACCAAATGGGTCGTGTTATTTAACATGGTTTGAGTGTATTGCATCATTCTTAGTTTCGTCATGCTTATATACATAACAATGTGTTCTATATTTAGAACAATATGTGAAATTGGGTCTTTTAAAATGCCATTGTGTTTCTGTAACCCCTTTTTAAGGTACTTTGTACTTTAAAACGATAAGAATATGTCAAATTTCCTATGGGCTTTTCATTACTTATTTTGTGGTAAAAATATGCAAATTTCGACATACGATTCTAGACATAGTATTAAAATACAACTCAATGACATTCTTATAATGTCTTCTTCCAATAACATACTATCAAGAGCCCCAGTCTTAAAAAAATAAAAAACTCCGCATAAAGCGGAGTCTCATTGAAGATAAATAGTTTTCTAAATTACTTATCTGTTTCAAATAATGCTGCGACAAACGATTTTGCAGAGAATGGACGTAAATCATCTATCTTTTCCCCGACACCAATATATCGAATTGGTACATGGGTACGGCTGGCAATATTAAACAACACACCACCCTTTGCAGTTCCATCTAATTTGGTAATGGTTAAACCAGTTAAACCTACAGCTTCATCAAACATTTCAACTTGGTTAATCGCATTTTGACCAGTACCAGCATCCACCACCAACATCACTTCATGTGGCGCAGTTGCATCAATTTTTTGCATAACACGTTTTACTTTGGTCAATTCAGACATCAAGTTACTTTTGTTATGCAAACGCCCTGCTGTATCGGCAATTAAAACATCCACACCTTTGGCACGAGCACTTTCAAAGGCATCAAAAATGACTGAAGCACTATCTGCACCATGGCCTTGAGCCACGACAGCAATATTGTTACGTTCACCCCAGATTTGAAGTTGTTCAGTTGCTGCTGCACGGAAGGTATCTCCTGCTGCAAGCATGACTTTCTTGCCTTCGCCTTGTAAACGTTTGGCTAATTTACCAATCGTGGTTGTTTTACCTACACCATTTACACCCACCACTAAAATCACAAATGGATTTTTATTGGGATCGATATGCAATGGTTTTACACGAGGCGCAAGTAAAGCAACTAGCTCTTCTTGTAGCGCTTTATACAATGAATGTGAGTAAATTAAATCACCACGTTCCGTACGCTCAGTCAAGTTCGTAATAATGGTTTTAGTCGCCTCTACCCCGATATCAGCAACCAAAAGTTGCTCTTCTACCTCTTCAAGCAACTCATCATCAATTTCTTTACCACCAATCAGGATATTAACCATACCATCGGCAAGGCTTTTACGCGATTTGGTCAAACCTTCTTTCATGCGACTAAAAAAGCCACCTTTGGATTTTTCATCAGCTGATTCAATCTGTGCGGCTTGGCTTTCAGTTTGAATAGGTTCCGCTTTAGGTGTTTCTACATTATTTTCAATAATAGGCACATTGACGGCTGGTAAACTAGGTAATGTGACATCGTCATCCCCGATATCCGCATCAATCAAGAATTTATTTTGCTGTTCTTGCATGCCGATTCCTTGAAAAGCATAGCGTTAAAAAAGAATGAGTTTAGCATAGATTGCATCATTTTTAGAGTTAAAGCAGCGATAAAACAAGCAAACCAAAATGCAACATTCTAACCTTGCTTTAAATCATTAATTTTTTAAGAATAGTTCTAAATTTAAAATAATTTTTTGGGTTATCTGTGTATATTCTGAAATCTAGATTCTTTAATCTTCTTAGACAATCCAAAGTTATCATTGCGCCAATCTTCTTTTTATCATTAAGCACGATAAATACTCAACTTCAGGCAGCACCTCAAAGCCAACTTTCAAGGACTACTTTCGAAACCACACTTAAAAATGGTTTAAAAGTGATTATCAGAGAAGATCATCGCTCTCCAATTGTCATGACTCAAATTTGGTATGGTGTTGGCAGTAGTGATGAGTCTGGTAATGTGCTTGGTATTTCCCATGTACTTGAACATATGATGTTTAAAGGAACTAAAAAGGTTCCAGATGATGAGTTTGCACGTTTAAGTCGTATTTATGGTGGCCGCACCAACGCTGCCACATATACAAATTACACCAACTATTATCAGCTTTACCCCAAGAAGTATTTTCCATTGGCTTTGGAACTTGAAGCAGACCGTATGACAAATCTGGTCCTCAAACAACAAGACTTTGATCCTGAAATCAAAGTGGTTATGGAGGAAAGACGACAACGGACAGATGATAATCCACGAAATCTAGCCTACGAACGTTTTAAATGGATCGCCTATCCAACCAGTCACCACCGTCAACCTGTGATTGGCTTTATGAAAAACCTACAGAATATTCGTCTGGATGATCTTAAACATTGGTATCAAACATGGTACACGCCCAATAATGCGACTTTAGTCATTGTAGGAGATGTCAATGCAGAACAGGCACTTAAACAAGTTGAAAAATATTTTGCAGCAATTCCCAAAAAGGAACTTCCAGACCGTAATGATGTTTTAGAGTTTGACCGAATGGGGTATCGGCATATGGAAGTGCAGTTGCCAGTACAAGTGCCCAACTTATTTATGGCTTGGAATGTCAAATCCATTGCCACAGCAAAAAACCCACAAGATGCCTACGCACTAACCATTATCCAGTCCTTACTGGATGGCGGAATCTCCGCTCGTTTACAAGACCGTCTGATTCGAGATAAGAAAGTGCTGACCGCAATCAGTGTCAGTTATGACCCCTATAATCGTGGCGACAGTTTATTTATGATCTCCGCGATCCCAAGTGATGATGTTTCTCTGGATGAGGCACAAAAAGCGATTGAAAAAGAGATGAATTTATTTAAAACAGAATTGGTCAATCAAACTGAACTCGATCGTGTCAAAAACAACTTCGTTTCAAATTTAATCTATAGTCAGGATGATATTGGTGGACAAGCCAATATGATTGGGAATTTGGAAGTAAATGGCCTAAGTTTTCGTTTAATGGATGAATTACCTAAACATTATGACAAAGTGACACCACAAGATTTACAACGAATTGCCAATATTTATTTTGTCAAAGCCAATCTGAGTAGTTTGTATTTAATGCCTGAAAGTACAAAAGAATAAAAAAGGATCTCTCATGAATTTTAATCCATTCTCGACCTATTCGATAAAAATACCCTTGTTTGTGTTCATCAGCTTACTCTACTCCCCCCTTAACCATGCGGAGGTTGAATTAGACAATCATGATGAAACGGAGGTTGTTGTAGATGATTCAACACTTAAAGCAAATTCGACCTTACAAAGCTTAAAAAATTTAGATAAACATCAACTGTATCAAGCGCCATTTGTTCAAGACCTCTCCAACAACCAAAAAGTCAGGACACTTTTTGTTTCAGCCACCGACCTGCCTATTGTGGATATTCAACTCACCTTTAATGCAGGTTCGTCACAAGATGAAGCACTAGGAAAAGGCTTGTATGGTATGGCAAATATGGCAGCCAAGCTGATCACTGAAGGGACAGATCAATATACAGCAAAACAAATTGCGTCAACATTTGAAGGATTAGGTGCTCAATTTAGTGTTACGGCGTACCGTGATATGTTTGTCGTCCGACTTCGGGTCTTATCAGATCCTGAAAAATTAAACCCTGCCATCAATACCATGCTACATGTGCTGAATCATGCACAATTTAATCCATCGGGTTTAAATCTTGTATTAAACAATACCAAAGTTGGGCAGAAGCAAATTCAAGAAAATCCAAGTCGGATTATGAATATTCGCTTTTATCGTGCTCTGTATGGACAACATCCTTATGCCGAGCCCACTGTTGGCACCAATGGGAGCCTAAAAAAAATTACTCCAGAACTACTTAGAGCGTATCGACAAAAACTGCTTGTTGCCCAAAACATGAATATTGCTATTACTGGTAATTTAACTTCAGCCGATGCAACTCAACTGGCCAATTTAATCAGTCAAAACCTCACCCAAGGTGAAGCTGCACAAGCACTTCCTGAACCACAAGATCAAGATGATTTTAATATCCATTACATCCCGTTTAACTCAACCCAAGCCAACGTAATGATGGGACACTTGGCGATTCAGCGCAGTGATCCAGATCGTGTTGCACTAGAAGTCGCCAATCAAATGTTTGGCGGAAGTGGATTTAATTCCATTTTAATGAAAGAACTTCGAGTTAAACGGGGTTATACCTATGGAGCTTATAGCAATTTGACCTCCACAATGGCTCAAGGTTTCTTCAGCTTGAGTTATTCCACTGAACAAAATCAATTGATGGAGAGTATCAAAGTTACACATCAGGCCTTACGCGATTTTGTAAAAAATCCAATACAAAGAAAACAGCTCGAAGAAACTAAGGAAGGCATGTTACGTTCTTTCCCAATGACCTTCAGCTCCAATGCCAATATCAATGCACAAATCGCATCGATTGGCTTTTATCAACTTCCTGCGGATTATTTAACCCAATATCAAAAGCAATTGAGTCAAGTTACCACCAAACAAGTTCAAAAAGCTATTCAAAAACATCTTCGTGCAGACCGTCTCACTTTGGTTGTTGTTGCACCGATACTGGATCAGAATGCGTTAAAAGACATGTTGAAGGCTGATTTAACCACCCCAGAGCAATCCAGTTCAAATCAAAACCAGCAAATGGATACGCATACCATGCCGGATGTCCCGACTTTGATCATTCAAAAAACTATTCGTACGCAAGCTGGATCAGTCAAATAAATATTATCCATTATTGCGGATCTTTACTATCCACAGCTGGATATCGTTTTACTTGTTGATTTTCAAAATGGTAGGCACGTAATAGACGTAAATATTCAACCACATAAATACGATCTTGGCTGCGTAATTGATTGGCAATCTTTTGTGTCTTTGGATTGCTTGCTTGTTGTGAATATTGCAAAACATATTTGTATTGATTTGGATTAATTGGGCGTGTTAAAGCCAGTATTGCAAGAAAAATCATCAATGCGATGATTACAGCAACAAAACAATTCAAGATTTTTTCCACAGGGAATGAATAGAATAATTTTTGAAAATAATCTTTGAATTTTTGCATGAACTACCTCTAATTACAGATAGTTTATCATCCTGACCATAAAAATATAGGGCTTTCTTCAAGACATCTGAAGATCGGTTGTAAGATGATCTTTAAGATCAAAATTGATAGATAGTACGACAGCGCTTAATAATCCCATCATAGATATCATAGCGTGTAGAGATGAAAGTTAAAGCCCTCTTCTCATATTCAAGAAAAGGGCTTGAGTAAAGTTAAGCAACTCGTGAATCACTTCAATATTAGTACCAATTAAAGGATCGTTGCACGTAAGAATGCGAAATACAAAATAATCGCGATAATTGCCAATGCAATGCTGACAGCAAAGATACTCACTCCACCCTCTGCATGCGCAGGGTGCAAATCATCATCATCAGCAAGACGCCTCAATTCGCCATCATAGATTCGGTAAAAACCTGCTTTTTGCACTGGATTTAAGTTTCGGGTATAATCGTACACGCGTTTACGCTGGGCTAAACAATAATCCCCAAGATGGATTTCTTGATGATAAATTGCCTCATCCAGTTGTTTACGGTGATACTGAGCTAATTCTACGATCTGAGACTCAGCAGCGGGTACATCAAAAATAAAGCCATCTATAGTGTTTGTCATTTTGCTCTCCCTTTGTCTTAATTCTCATATTGATTTTAATAAATATTATTTCTGATTAATGTTTAATCATGTAATCTTATCTTCGTCAAGCATAGATTTCAAATCACTTGACAAACAAGGCTAATTGTAATATTAGTTTAATAAAGTTAAGTTAGATTAGTTAAGTATAAGCTCCGTTGGGGAGCTATGTTAAAAGATCATAATTACAATAAGGAGTTATATATGATTCATCAGATCTCTCACCAAGACTTAGAACATGTTTATGCAGATGCTGTAAATACAATCCAATGTGAAATGAACTTTGTAGAAGCAGTAAAAGCATTAGAAGATGCGGCGAAGGCTGGCCATGGTAAAGCAGCAATGTTTCTTGCAGAACTTTACTACCAAGGTTTCCGCGTTGAACGTGATTCTCTAAAAGCCCAATATTGGCAAAAGATGGCAACCATGCAAGCATAATAAAACGTCACTTAGGTGGCGTTTTTTTTGCCCTATCATTTTTATTTTTTAATAAATCATTACGTTTTCAATACATTTTTTATTGTTTTAATAAATGCTTACGATTGAGCATAAAGCACCAACAGTTCTTATAAGAATTTCAACTACAATAGGCAATGTACTAAATAAGATTATTAATTATGAAAAAGTATATTCATCTTCAGCCCATTTCGAATGAATTGTTTATTAAAATTTCTATTTTAAAATCACTCATGTATTGTGGTGTACTTTGGGGACTTTACCATGATGGCTGGGCAATGAAGTCTGGTTCAAATGAAGTTTATTTTCCTTTTTGGCTAAATGCTGTTCAAGCCCATCAGTATGCAAAGATTCATTGGCCCCACTACACCCCACGTAGAATAACACCTAAAGATTTTAGAGACTCGCTGTTACCCACGTTAACACGGCTCAATATCATGCCAGCATTGTTTAATTCTTCATCTCGAAAATTTAAACTCTCAACGTCTCAAATGGAACATTTCTTTTTTCATAGTCATGTTCAATTTCAAACGACTTAAAGGCGAAGATATATTTTTATCGGTTTAAAATTGTTGTAAAAAATAAACTTTATATTTTATGACTGCCAAGTATTTGCAAAGTTAAAAAATACAGTTAATTTAAAGGTGTGCAGATTGGTAAGTACCCTAGAAAAGGAAGAATAATTATGACGACAGTAGCACAAGTAATCCAAGATAAGATTGGTCGTGAAATTTATACGATTTCACCCTCTGCCACAGTATTAGAAGCCATTACACTTATGGCAAACAAAGGTATTGGTGCTGTGGTTGTCACTCAAGATACAAAGGTCGTTGGAATTCTTTCTGAACGCGACTATACACGTAAAATTGCGCTTATGCAGCGTACATCTGACCATACAACAGTCGCTGAAATTATGACCTCTAGAGTGATTTCTGTGACCCGTGGCCATACCGTTGAAGAATGTTTAAATTTAATGACTGACGGACACCTACGCCATTTACCTGTAATTGAAGGCGAAACACTGGTTGGGTTTGTTTCTATTGGCGATTTAGTCAAAGCTACGATGGAAGATCAAAGAAAATTGATTGAACAGTTAAGACAATATATTTCAGGTTAAGTTAAATTATAAAAATACAACCCTCCCTCCATGTGGAGGGTTTTTTCTTGTGCTTAGAAAACTAACAGCTAAGTTATAATCAAAACTGCCTATTTATTCAAACAAATGACTTCCATCAAGTCATTGATCAGAAATGAAGCACATTTTTTGTATGGACTTTTAAAAACTGTTGGGGGATCAATTCATTTTTGGTATTTTTGAACCCTAGATGGTTATCCTTCTAAGGGGCGACTAGTATGTTTCCGTTGAGGGACCTAAAGGACGTACCCCTCGCCTAACATCAGCAGAAACAAAACACTACTTGGTTTGCAGCGCAAAGTTTAGCAACTCCTACGAAAAGTGAGGCATCGCCTACGCAAAGGCATTTAAGCTTTGAATGTATGGTGTGGCATTGCAAGCGTGTTTATATTCAAATAAATTATTTTTCTCATGCAATTGATTTATTTGAATATTAATTAATAGAAATTCTACTCTTATGTCTGAGTTTTTTACAGATTAGCTATAAAATATCAAATTTTTTTATTTTAATATATTACAAATAATCATCTATTTTGAGTTGCATGTCTTTAATTAATATAGCTATAAACAATTTACTTCATTAAGTAGAAGCTAAACCTGAATTTCAAATTTAACGACAAAATAAAAACCTAGCCAATGCTAGGTTTTTAGATCAAATCAATTTTTAATCAGTTTAGATTTAACTTTCCAGCAACATAGTCGGCATCTTTGTCACCACGTCCAGAAAGGTTTACAACAATTTTAATTTCTTTCGCTAATTTAGGCGCTTCGCGAATTGCCCACGCCACAGCATGAGAACTTTCTAATGCAGGAACAATCCCTTCTATTCGTGAAAGGGTCATAAACGCATCTAAACACTCTTGATCGGTTGCTGTAGAGTAATCCACGCGGCCTAAATCTTTTAAAAAGCTATGTTGAGGGCCCACACCTGGATAATCTAAACCAGATGCAATCGAGTGCACAGGCAAGGGTTCGCCCTGTTCATCTTCAAGCACATAACATGCCATACCATGAATCTGACTTGGTTTACCTAAAGTCAATGTTGCTGAATGCTGTTGAGTATCCAGACCATGACCTGCTGGTTCCACACCAACAAGTTTAACCTCTGCATCATTTAAAAATGCAGTGAATGCGCCAATTGCATTTGAGCCACCGCCTACACATGCAACTACATAATCAGGTTGTGCGCCAAAGCGATCTTGGGCTTGAACTTTAATTTCATTGCCAATAATAGATTGGAAATCACGTACCATTTTTGGGAAAGGATGCGGTCCAACCACAGAACCAATCGCATAAATAAAGTTTTTAGGATCTTTTAAATACTCTTCAAATGCACTATCTACAGCATCTTTGAGTGTTGCAGTACCTTGAGTGACTGAAACCAGTTTTGCACCTAAAATCTTCATTTTCACGACATTGGGATGCTCTTTTTCAATATCCACCTGTCCCATATGAATTTCACATGGAATACCGACCAAAGCACACGCTGTTGCAAGTGCAACGCCATGTTGACCAGCACCTGTTTCTGCGATTACTTTGGTTTTACCCATATATTTGGCAAGCAAAGCTTCGCCCAAACAATGGTTAATTTTATGTGCGCCTGTATGATTTAAGTCTTCACGCTTTAAATAGATTTGTGCACCACCCAATTGATCAGAAAGGCGTCTTGCATGGTATAAAGGACTAGGACGACCTACATAATTGGCAAATAAATCAGCCAATTCATTTTGAAATTCAGGCGTTTTACGAATTTCTTCATATGCAATATTGATTTCATCCATTGCTTCTTTTAAATGAGGTGGAATAAATTGACCACCATATTCACCAAAAAAGCCTTGTTCATTTGGTAATGCAATACCATTTATTTGATGATCCATTTCTTTCCCTATTTAATAAATTAGCCGTTGAATTTATGAATAACAACTTTGCTTGAGAATAATTTATCGTGACAAATATTTCGTCATATCCTCAATACCTTTAAGGGTCATTGGAAACATATGATCGTCGAATAATTGTTTAATAAGTGCGATGGTTTGCGTGTAATGCCAGTAACCTTGCTCTTCTGGATTTAACCATGCTGTTTTTTCAAAATGATTGCGTAAGCGACGTAACCATACATCCCCAGCTTCATCATTCATATATTCGACAGAACCACCAACCGATTTCAGCTCATAAGGTGCCATACTTGCATCACCTACCACAATTACACGATAGTCTTTCCCGTAGGTATTAAATAAATCCCATGTATTCATGCGGGTAGACGAACGACGATGATTATCTTTCCACACATAGTCATATAGACAGTTATGGAAATAGAAATACTCTAAAGTTTTAAATTCAGTTTTTGCCGCGCTAAACAGTTTTTCACATTGCGCAATGTGTGAATCCATCGATCCACCCACATCAAACAACATCAAAACTTTAATACGGTTACGCCGTTCAGGCACCATTTGTACATCTAGAATGCCCTGTTTGGCAGTTTCATAAATAGTGCTGTTAATATCTAATTCTTCTGCAGCACCTTGACGAGCAAACTTACGTAAACGACGTAAAGCCATTTGCATTTGTCGAGTACCCAAAATTTGTTCATCATCCAAATTTTGAAACTTACGCTGTTCCCAAACTTTTACGGCTGAATTTTTGCGACTCGGGCCGCCAATTCTCACGCCTTCAGGATGGTCACCAAAAGCACCGAACGGTGAAGTTCCACCTGTGCCAACCATACGGTTGCCGCCTTGATGTTTTTTGTGTTGTTCACGCAAGCGCTCTTCCAACATCTTCATTAGTTCTTCAAGCGAACCTGCTTTCAGCAATTCAGCACGTTGTTCTGGTGTTAAATGTTTTTCAAGTAACTCTAAATCAAACCAGTCTTTGGGAAGTTTTTGAACTTTACTGAGCAGATCATCGATATCAAAAGTATGAATACCTTCAAAATAATCTTTCATGGCACGGTCAAATTTGTCAAAGAAGCGTTCATCTTTGACCATGACTGTTTTTACTAATTGATAAAAATCATCTTGATCGGCAAAAACTAATCCTTCACTAATTGCCTGGTTGAGATCAATGAGTTCACGTGTTGAAACTGGAACACCATATTTCCTGAGGGTATAAAATAATCGCACAAACATGTTGCGATCTCCTCATTAACGACGTGACATAAAGGCTAAGCGTTCAAGCAACTGTACATCTTGCTCATTTTTAATCAATGCGCCATATAAAGGTGGAATCGCTTTTGATTTATCATGATTACGCAAAATGTCTTCAGGCATATCATCTGCCATTAACAAGCTTAACCAGTCAATTAATTCAGATGTTGAAGGAGGTTTCTTTAAGCCAGGCACTTGGCGTAATTTAAAGAAGACTTGTAATGCTTCTGAAACCAGTGTTCCGGAGATATCAGGAAAATGAACTGCGATAATTTCACGCATCGTTTCTTCATCAGGAAATTCAATATAATGGAAAAAACAACGACGTAAAAACGCGTCTGGCAGTTCTTTTTCATTATTTGAAGTAATGATCACAATCGGACGTTGAGTTGCAGTAATGGTCTCACCTGTTTCATAGACAAAAAATGACATTTTGTCTAATTCATGTAGCAAGTCATTTGGAAATTCAATATCGGCTTTGTCTATTTCATCAATCAACAATACACAGCGCTCTTCGCTGGTAAATGCATCCCACAACTTACCTGGTTTGATGTAGTTTTTAATATCGTAAACACGGTCATCACCCAACTGGCTATCACGTAAACGAGAAACTGCATCATATTCATACAAACCTTGCTGTGCTTTGGTTGTAGATTTAATATGCCAAGTAATTAATTTAAGGCCTAGACTCTCAGCAACTTGTTCAGCCAATAAGGTTTTACCTGTACCAGGTTCGCCTTTGACTAATAATGGCTTTTGCAATGCTCGAGCTGCTTTTACAGCCAGTTTTAAACTATCCGTTGCGATATACTGTTCAGTACCTGTGAATTGTTGAGAATCTACAGACATAACTTACCTTTATTTTTTATTTAAAGTGGTGAAATATTTTTTGCTACAGCGCTTGCTTGGGCATTTTTCGTAGTTTTGTATTTAGACCAAAAAAATCCAATGACTAAACCAATACCCATAACAAATGTAATTAAGGCAAGATTTGACCAAATCAATGGTGAATCCTTGGTAAGAATACCAAATAACAGTCCAAAAATTGCTGGCGCAATCGCTGAGTTTGGTCCTTCAGAAATGGTCGGGGTTGCTAGAACGGCAAATACAATGATCCATGTAATACCGCCAAGTGGCGATGGCAATCGCTTTGAAATCGAATACCAGCACCATAAAATCAACAGCGTCCCAAGAATATAGACGGATATTGCAATATTATCTTCTGGGATAGAATCAAATAGATCTAAAAAATTTGCCCATATTCCTGATAACTGATCAAGCACCACGTAGTCCCTCTGGTTCAACCGCATTTGGGTTAATTAAACCTTCTGGCGGCATTTGAATAAAGAAGCCTTTTGTATTAAGTGAATCGATTACATGTAACACATTTACACGTGCCAATGGTCTAGTTTCACTTAGTTCAAGATGCATTACATGCGTAGCCCGACCAAAGGCAATACGTAGAGGCTCAGAAAGAGCCGCTAAGGGATCTGCACTTTCATCTTTATTTGGATGATTTGGACGAGCCACATAAAGATACATTTCATCTTTTTTGCTCGATTTATAAATATCACAATGCATTTTAAACAACAGCTTCAGTAAAACTTAGTTGACAGCATACATGAAAAAAACAATGGAGACATTATCGAAAGTTAACGCATCAGTCGTTATTTAGGTTCAATTGCTAATTCTTTGATCAATAGTAACGCAATAGTCTTGAAGATTATTCCCCTAAACAATAGCTCAAAAGAACCAGTTCCAATCACTCATTTACTTTCATCTGCATACTTAAAAATTTAATATCTTCTTGTAGTAAATGGATAAGCGGCTGAGTGAGCAATTCATAGCGCCATCCCAGTAAATACCCAGGTAAATCTTGCTCATTACCATGAAATACCACATGATGATACAAGGCATTCAGCCATTTTTTACGCATAAGTACTTCTTTGGGTACTTGCATTTCAAATGAAACCTGAGAAATCAACTCATCTACTTCAACCGTGATTCCCTGAGATGAATGTTTGATTGGGCGAGCAATACGAAGTGGCCACTCATCTGTTTCAGGCAGGAATTTCAATAAATCTAAAATTGTTTTTCCATGCTCACGAACAATATTGGGACGTATCCCCTTAACAGAAGACAATTGAAAATTATTTTTTGGATTGACTTCAACTAAATCAATCATTGTGGCACTTTTGAGAATAAAGCTACGCGGTTGATTCAGTGCTTTAACCATTTCTTCACGCCAAACACTCAACTGTTGCAATTGCATTAGCTGTTTTCTGGAATGACGGTAATTACCAATATCACAATACAATTTGTCTTTCGGGGTTTCAGAAGCAATTTCAAAAGTCAAATTTTGGCAATCTTCAAGCACATGCGAGTATAAACTTTTCTCGACCAATTCAGCTTTTACTTTTTCAGCCAGACGCATAATGTATAAAACATCATTAGCAGCATAATTCATTTGTTCATCTGTTAGTGGTCGAGCCAACCAATCTGAACGTGTCTGATCTTTATCAATATCGATATCTAAGACTAATTTCAAAGCATTTTGATAACTGACTTGTAGACCATGGCCTAAAAAAGACAGCCCAACTTGCGTATCGAACACATTATTCAGGTTTTTTTTATCTGCATAATGATAAATTAAATCAATATCTTCCCCACAGGCATGAAAAACATTTTGCTGTGCTTTAAAAAGCTCAAACCAAAATTGATCTAAATTTAGAGTTGTACCGTCGAGCAAGAATACTTGACCATTGACATTAATTTGGAATACACCGAGTTTTGGCCAAAGTGTGTCGACTTTAATAAATTCAGTATCTAGACCATAAGTCGAAGTATGTTGCATCAAATTCAACACATGTTCGAGATCGGTCTGTTGATTAATAAATTGAAACATGTCAGTTTAAGTCAAAATGTTACATTCAAATGAAATATGATTTTACCTTAATATATAAAATTTAAATATAATATTTTTAAACTAATTCTCCGTAAACACCTTATTTTTCAATAAAGTTTCTTGTGAATATTTATTTTATATATAGGTTTTACAACTTAATAAAAGCATATTTTAAAGTAATAAATAACCAGGCTAATCATTGATTTAGCTTGAGTGTACATAAAAAATTTAGAATGAATGTAAATAATTTTTAAATTAAACAGAGTTTGTTGATCTTTTAATCGTTATCGCATTTGCGCTAAACATCCAAGCCCAACAAACTCTAAATGCTACAAAACCTAAGATCACTATTTCATTTGCATACGATTATGAACAGCCTGACTTAATGTATGACTATCCACATATTCCAATTCACCACCTTGTGGAACACCTTGTGCGATTCGTGTCATTTGCAAAGACAAATGTTTTGTTGCTTCTACAAGATAATGTGCAGTCGCTTGCCCTTCTACAGTTGCATTGGTGGCTAAAATTACTTCAGTAATTTTACCATCAGTTAAACGTTGCACTAAATATGGAATACCTATCTCTTCAGGACCAATACCATCTAAAGGCGACAAATGTCCACCAAGTACATGATATTTTCCTCTAAAGCTACCAGACTGCTCTATTGCCATCACATCTGCTGGGGACTCAACCACACAAAGCAGTTGATCATCCCGATCATTTGAGCAACAAATATCACAGACTTCATTTTCAGTTAAAGAATGACAAACACTACACTCATGAATATAAGAGGTTGCTTCATTTAGCGCATGCGCCAAACCAATAGCACCTTCTTTATTTTTCATGATCAAATGGAGTGCCATACGTTGAGCCGATTTCGGCCCAACACTAGGTAAGATTCGTAAAGCTTGTACGAGTTGGTCAAAACGGTCGCTAAACACCTATGATTCCTTAGAACAAACCTGAAAGACCTGGTGGTAAACCCATACCTGAATTAGCTTCTTTCATCTTCGCTTCTGTAATAACTTCAGCTTGGCGAGCCGCGTCATTCATTGCTGCTGCTATCAAGTCTTCAATCATATCTGGATCGTCTTGTAACAAATCTGGACTGATTTCGATACGCTTAACAACATTCCGGCAAGTCATTGTTACTTTTACTAAACCGCCACCAGCTTCAGCATTCACTTCAGTTTGGGCAAGTTGTTCTTTTGCCTTTTTAACGTTGCTTTCCATATCTTTCTGCATACGTTGCGCTTGCTGCATAAGCATATTAATGTTCATAAAATACTCCGAACAAAAGTCCTAAATTAAATCTCTGTCTTGCACTTTCATGACTAGTTTTTTTAAATGCCTAGAAGAAAATGAAACAAACTCTTTCACAAATTATGCTTATCTTAAATTAAATCTAATCCATGAGAAAGGTCACGAATAATATCATCGACATCTTCTAAACCAACAGACAAACGGATTAAACCTTCACGAATACCCGCTGCTGCTTTAGCTTCAGGAGAAAGCTTACCATGAGTCGTTGTCGCAGGATGAGTAATTGTTGACTTAGCATCACCCAGATTGCCTGTAATTGAGATAAATTGTGTGTGGTCAATAACTTTCCATGCACCTTCTCGCTCACCTTTCACTTCAAAAGAAACGATTCCGCCAAAACCAGTTTGTTGTTTGGCTGCTAACTCATGCCCAACATGGTCTGCTAATCCAGCAAAATAAACCTTTTCCACTTTTGGATGAGCAACCAGCCACTCGGCAATTTTTTGTGCACTTTCAGAATGCGCTTTCATGCGTAGTTTTAAGGTTTCTAAACCCTTCAAAAAGACCCATGCATTGAATGGACTCATCGATGGGCCAGCGGTACGAACATAACCAAATACTTCTTCAAGTAATTTGTGATTTCCGACCACAGCCCCACCCAGTGCACGACCTTGTCCATCTAGATATTTGGTGGCAGAGTAAATCACTAAATCTGCACCAAATTGTAATGGGCGCTGTAAAATTGGTGTGCAAAAACTGTTATCGATAGCCAATAAAGCATCATTTGCATGTGCTAAATCTGATAGTGCTTGAATATCAGCGACTTCAGCCAAGGGATTTGAAGGTGACTCAACAAACAGTAAGCGAGTTTCAGGACGAACCGCGTCTTGCCAAGCTGTTAAATCAGTTAAATCAACAAAAGTCACTGCGACATTAAATTTGGCGACATATTTTTCAAATAATGCAACAGTAGAACCAAAAACAGCACGCGAACAAATCACATGATCACCTGCTTTTAAGAACGACATTGCAACTGCCATAATGGCAGCCATACCCGAACTTGTTGCCACAGCCCGTTCACCACCTTCGAGTGCAGCTAAACGCGTTTCAAACATTGCTACTGTTGGATTGGTAAAACGTGAATAAATATTGCCTGGTTCAGCACCAGAGAATTTTGCTGCTGCTTCCGCTGCATTTTCATACACAAATGACGAAGTGAGGAAAATCGGCTCACTATGTTCACCTTCAAAACTGCGTGTATGACCTGTACGAATCGCTAAAGTATCAAGTTGGTATTCAATGTCGTCGTGCTGGCTCATTTCAACTACTCAGTCCAAAAACTGCCTTTGTAAAATATTGCCAACATTTTGAGCGTCCTATGTATTTAAGGTCAAGGTAAAATCGTAAATTATCACATACACTTCGCTTAAATCTGCATAAAAATGAGACAAACACCGCTTATGACACAAGTATCAGCTAAGTTCCAACAGCGCAAATCCAAATTGAAGAATCTAACCACACGTATCTTCAATGGTAAGTCATTGGTTTTATCTCAAAGTACCCCTTATAAAATTATTGCAGAGCATCATCAAACCAAAGTGCGTTACTATGCAGCTGTTGAAAAAAAATTTAAGGAACCTTTGGTTTTTACAGCACCATTGTCTATCAATATGGCAATCTATGATCTCTACCCTTATCGTTCACTCATTAAATATTTTACTGAACAAGGTTATGATGTTTATCTATTGGACTGGGGAAAACTCAGTTATCAAGATCGCAACTTAAACTTCTTATATTTTATTGATGAAGCCATGCCGTTATGCATTAATAAAATTCGAGAGCATGCTCAAAGTGAGCAAATATCCCTTCATGGGTGGAGTATGGCTGGCATTTTTGTATTACTTTACACGGCATTACGCCAACCCAATTATGTTAAAAACTTAATTATCTTGGCCAGTCCAATTGACAGTTACGCCTCGGGTGGCATTGGTAAACTTTATCAAAAAATAAATAATTTGATTATAAAGAGTCAAAAACTGAAAGATACTTTATATAAAGGTGGTTTACCGAAAAAACTGATACATACCCCCGGCTTACTCAATGCCATTGGTTTTAAGATTTTAGATCCAAAGGGTTGGTATGAGGGTCATAAACAATTGTTGCTAAATTTAGACGACAAAGAACTCTTGCATGAACACGCCACCCTTGGAAATTTTTTAAATCACATGGTGGATTACCCCGGTGGTGTCAATCAAGACATGTTATTTAATGTTTGGCTGCAAAATCCACTGAAAAATGGGGCAATTCAGCTCAGTAACCATAAAATTGAACTTAGAAATATCGACTGTTCACTGATGATTGGAGCTGGAAAAAATGATCAAATGGTCACCGCAGATGCAGTTAAGCCTTTAAGTGAATTGACAAAGAGTAGTGATGTCACGTTTACTCTTATTCCTGGGGGACATTTAGGGCTAATGTCTAGTCAAAAAAGTGCAGATGAATTTTGGCCTACTCTGTCCAGATGGTTAGAACAAAGATCGACAAAAATTTAAGAGATAGATATGAAGACTACAGTTGCATTTATTGGTTTAGGCGCAATGGGCTATCGTATGGCAGCACATTTACCCAAATATTTTGATACCGTATATGTATGGAATCGAAATTTTGCAAAGGCTAAGCAACATGCAACTCAGTTTGGTACTCAAGCGGTCGAACTTAATCAAGCAGTACAAGCTGATATTATTTTTTCATGTTTACCGACTAGCCAAGATATTGATGATTTAATCCAAGATTTAAAGATCAAAAATGGCGCGATTTGGGTCGATTGTACCAGTGGTGTACCTGATGCTGCGCGTAAACAGTCTGAGTATCTTCTCAAAAATAATATTCACTTTTTGGATGCACCTGTAAGTGGTCAAACCATTGGCGCTGAAAATGCAACACTGACCTTCATGGTCGGCGGTTCGGCAGAAGCGTTTCAAATTGCCCTACCTGCAATGCAAGCGATGGGTAAATTAATTAAACGTGTTGGTGACTCAGGTGCAGGCTTTGCAGTAAAAGCTGTAAATAATATGATGATGGCGGTTCATTTATGTGCGGCTGCTGAAGGATTTACCACACTGAAAGCACATGGAGTAGATTTAAATGAAGCACTTGATTGTATCAATGCATCCAGTGGTAAAAGTGGTGTGACTGAAACCGCACTACCGCAACGTATCCTCAATCGTAGCTTTCCACTGACCTTTGCTTTACCCTTATTGGCAAAAGATACCGGTATTGCCATTGATTTAGTTCGTGATGCAAGATTATCAGCACCTATTCTTGGTTTAACACAAAGCTTAATTACCGTAGCCAATAGTCTTTCAGAGCCTGATAGCGATTTTTCTACCGCCGTAAAAATGTATGAATCATGGAGCAAAATTACATTAGATTAATTTTTCGTCATTGAATAATCACAACTAAACCTTATAATCAGATTAAGTGACATGTAAATATGTCAATTTCGAGGTCGTATCATGAATAAATATGTAATTGCTACACTTTCTAGTTTATCTATTTTAGTCGCTAGTCACGCTTTTGCTGATAACACCCAAGAATGTAAAAAATTGCAAGATGATTACAATGTCATTTATGCATCAAAAGGGTTCTGTTTTAAAGATCCTGAAGCAAAAGCAAAATATAATAATGACAATTGTTATACAAGTAAGCCTAAATTTTCTGAAAAAGAGCAGCAAAAACTTGACTCTATCAAGGAACGTCAGAAAGAATTGAACTGTAAATAATCACATTCACACTTTCAAGGAAATAAACATGGCTTATGATGATCAGAATATATTTGCACGAATTTTACGTGGTGAACTTCCTGCAATTAAAGTTTATGAAGATGATCATGTGCTTGCATTTATGGATATCATGCCGCAAGCCGATGGGCACACTCTGATTATTCCGAAGGCTCCTGCTATCACATTGCTCGACTTAGATCCTGAAATTGCAGCTTATACAATCAAGATTGTGCAAAAAATAGCGCAAGCAATTGAAACAGCTTTGAATACTCAAGGTATTGTATTGATGCAACTTTCTGGGGCTTCTGCTGGACAAACCGTACCTCATGTACACTTTCATTTAATTCCGAGCTCGGTGCATGAATTAGGTCGTCACGCTATTCAAATGGGTGATCAGGAAAAAATTAAAGGGTTTGCTGAAAAAATTAAGATTGCACTGGCTTAATTAAAAATCTTTTTAGAATCAATGGGGCTAATCAGGCCTCATTTTTTTATTTAAATTACACAAATGTTAAATTCACGTCATTAAATTGTCATTTTTTCTTCACTGATATGTAACAAAGTTTACAGATACTGCATGCAAGTTAGTAAGTAGTGCACAAATCCACACTTACTGAATAAAAAAAGTAACTGCAAACCCATTGAACATGTTTTGGAGAAATCTCAATGAAAAAAGTGCTACTCGCTGCAGCAATCGCCACCCTTAGCATAAGCGCAGCTCAAGCAGCGCCAACATTGTATGGTAAATTCAACGTAACTTTAGATCAAATCGATAATAATGGCTTTAAAGACGAAAGCGTAACTAAAGTAAACTCTAACGCTTCTCGCATTGGTGTTAAAGGCGAAGAGAAATTAACAGATAAATTGTCTGCAGTTTACTTGGCAGAATGGCAAATCAGTGCTGATGGTGATGGCGATGCTTTTACTAACCGTAACCGTTTCGTGGGGATTAAATCAGACGGTATCGCAACTTTAAAAGTGGGTCAGTTTGATTCATATTTCAAAAATGCTGCTGGTAACAACCAAGATATCTTCAACGATCACAATGAACTCGATATGACTGCGATTTTAGTTGGTGAAGATCGTTTAAAAAACGTGATCGGTTTTGAAACTGATAAAAAATTATTGGCTGGTTTAGCTTTCAACATCATGTTCCAGCAAGGTGAAGAATCATCTGCTTTAAAAAATGATGCTAAAGGCCAAAAAGGTAGTCGTGATAGTTTCGGTGATGGTATCTCTACCTCACTTACTTATGACAACAAAGACTACGGTTTAGCTGCTGCTGTTGCAGGTAACTTCGGTGTTGCATCTAAATATAATGCATATAACTCTGAATTAGGTAGTAACACAATCTACTCTGACGCAATCCGTGTTACAGGTTCTGTAGACTTGAAACCTGCGGGTCTTGATGGCTTAGTATTCGGTGCATTATGGCAAACAGCCAAACCAACTGATGACACTGTTGCAACCACTTCTGGTACTACAGTAACATCGTTCAAAGGCTTGAAAGAAAATGCTTATGGCATCACTGCTGCATATGCGATTCCTTCTACACCAATTAAGCTAAAAGCTGAATATATTTCTGCAACAACAGAACTCGATGGGCGTGATGATCGTAAACAAGACCTTTACGGAATTGGCGCAGATTACAACATCAATAAACAAGCTCGCTTCTATGGTGTTGTTGGTCAACAAAAACGTGATTGGTCAACGACATCTACCCCAGAGAAAAAGAAAACTGTTATTGGCTTAGGTATGGAATATAACTTCTAATCCTAATCTTTATAAAAACGGTAAGTCATCTTACCGTTTTTTATTTCGACTCAACAATAAAAAACTAATTTTATAAAATTCATATTCATTAATGAAGTAACCATAATACAAATTCAGCATTTTTATAAATAGCACATACGTTTAATCATCCATGACAGACCTGTCATTTAGCAACATCAATTTCATCATTGGATAGGCATACAGTTTCTTAAACGAAAACTAAAAATCATTAAATTTATGTTTTGTATGAACTCCTAGAAACTGTTGGCTATCGATTCATTTTTTGTACTTTTGAATCATAGACGGTTATCCTACTGTGGGGCGACATGGATGTCGCCGTTGGGGGGAGGTACAGGAGGTACCCTCGCCCATGAGCAAAAACAAAGCACTGCTTTGTTTGAAGCGCAAGGTTTGGCATCCTCTACAAAGTGAGGCATCGCCTACACAAAACTATTTAAACTTTAATGTAAAGTGCGGTATTGCAAGCTTTTTTATAATCAAACACTTTATTTACTCATGCAATTGATTTAATTAAAAATATAAATTAAGAGAAATTATATTCTTGTGTCTGAGTTTTCGACAAGCTGACTATAGGCTATGACAGGAGTTATATTCTAAACAAAAAAATAAAAACAAGCTCGATAGAATCTTAGGATTTCACTATCTCAGTTTTAAACGGTTAAAGTTTGATATAGGTTCGAAAACCACGACTCGCATAATATGAAGCAGCACCATTATGATAAGTAAATGTACGCCCATAACGCTGATCACAAAAGATCGCGCCACCTTGCTCACGTAATACTCTTGGTGTCTCGACCCAACTGGATGTTTTTAAGTCAAAATTGAATATTTGTTGTAGGGTATAATACTGTTGTTCAGTCATTAGCGCTAAAGCATGCTTCTGCACCCAATCGATCACCGTATCTTCAGGAGGATGATCCTTGCGGCTGAGTAACGCCTCTCGATCATAACACATGCTGCGCCGCCCTTTTGGCGACTCAATTGCACAATCAAAAAAATACAGACCTTCTGTATTCGGTAAAACAACCACATCAGGCTCACCGCCAGTCATTTCCATTTGTTGTAAAGCCGGTAGCTTTTCAGGACAAAGCAAAAGTTGTCTTTGTATAAAATCCCAGCTCACTTGTGCATGTCGTTCTATATGCTGTTGAAAGCGCTGTTCTAAAGTTTTTAATAGATTTTCAATTTGTAACGGACTATGTTTTTCTTGCTGTTTTGTCATTTTATTTTACTGCCTTATTTTAAGTCTTTATTAGCATAGCATTATCTCTCAAGCCTAACCAAATCCAATTTTTAGACATACAGAATTGGAATAATTAAACAGTGTGGCACTGATAATTCAATGAATTTCTCTGCATATGCAATTCCTTTTATACCAATTCAACTAAAGTTAAATATATTTTGCAATGACAAAAAAATGGCCATGGCGATCATAAGTTATGGAATTAGCGTTGACTACAATATCAATAAGCAAGCTCGCTTCTACGCAATTATTAATTAAAAAAAGTAATGAGACAGTTGCATATAGAGAACAAAAACTGTTATCAACTTAGCTATGGAATATAACTTCTAATCCTAATCTTAAAAATAGCAAGAAATCTTGTCATTTTTTACTTAACAATAAAATATTTTAAAAATCTCGTATTTCATCAAACCAAGTATTCACTGTTTCTTGATCTATATCTAATGTTGAAGCTTCAACCAGTTGCTGTATAGCAAGACCAATATCTTCTCTTTCAACAGTTTCAATATTGGGCAATGTATTAACCATCGCTACAAGTTCAATAATTACCTCCTCCACATCTTGCTTCGTCTTCGCCTTGGAGATTTCTTTTAAAGCAAATTTATATGCTTTGATCGCTATTTTTGCATTACAGCTTTCCCAATTTTCAAATGGAATCCCATATTCATTGGTAAACCATATTGAACTCCTCAATTTAGACACCGAAGAATAATCCAATTGCTTTTCTTTAGCTAAATGCTTTAATTCAGCATTTAACCTTTTCCCTATTTTTTCATCAATATTCCATCCAATGAAGGAGGTTAAATTTTCCCAAGTATTTAAAGCTGGAAAGCCTTCCAAATTTACGGCATAGCGTATCCCAATACGTTCAAGTCGTTGAAGTTGTTTTAAACTTGTTGTATTGGTTATATTCCCAGTTAAGTTTAGATTTTTTAAATTAGGAAACTGTAATAAACTTCCACAATCAAAAGCTTGGCCTAAAGGTTTAACAGTTAAATCTAACGAAGTTATTGCCGCTAAATTTTTCATAACAGGAAGATGGTATGCCGATATCATTGGATCTTGGTTTGTTGTTGGCTCTATTCTAATATGGGGATATGGTGCGGTGGTAATAATTTCAAAATGCTCAATATGACCAGCCAAATGAAGCGAATATAACGCCTTCTTGTTCTCATCATCAGGATGACTTAAATCCAGTATGATTGGATGTTCGTCTGCTTTGATTGAAAAGTTATGAATTTGAGCATGACTTAAATCTAGACAAATCGCTTGCGTAGGTCGCCAAGAAAAATCTTCTATTACTCTTTTCTTCGACCATTCAATAAAACCCTGATCATTTCCCCAATAATAAAAAAATCTCGGCCAATTTCCATAAGGATACAAATGCGGATTTTGTTGACCATGTGGCGTATAAAAAATATTAAAAGCATCCCAATTGATTACAGCATTTTCATCGACAAGAACATCAACCTTTTTCTTGTCCATTCCGATTCGACCAATTGAGAAGCTTCCTTGCCCTGCTGGAATTTTTATCTGATGGCTATTTGTACCTATTAAAGAAACATAAATGGGAGTATTTCTATCCATGTTCATCCATTATTTGTAAATTGCAGTGTTCAGATTTCAGCAAATATAAGTACTTATGATTGTGCAAATAAACTCTACATAGAATATATCAAGTTTAAAGCTTAGCCTTTGTTTCATTTTAACAAAAATATGAACATGTTAGGTTTAGCTCTATATTTCAACTTTCCCAATTTAGATACTTAGATGGTCTAAATGACCTTGATGATCTATTTTGACCACAATCAGCTGATCAGATAATTTCTGATTAACAGTATAATCAAAGATGGTAAAATATGATGTATCATATTTTCCATCTGGATAAAGCCCACGCCCTGTTAAATATAATTTGGTAAAAATAAAAAATCATCACCTAATTCTTTAATATGAAAATCCACATTTTCTTTACCCCCTCCAACTTCAAAATCCTGTTGAATGATGCATTGGTTTTATTGATCAAATTTTGCGATATTTTCTAGAAAGTGATTTATTTGATCTAAAGTTTGCTTATTTAAAATATCTTGCCAATTTACCAATATAGCACTAGCTCCAAAAATGTTGGCACTCTTTACACTTCGTTCCATTTTTATAAAAAAAGAGTGGAAAACCAAGCAATAAAAAAACCAAATAAGCGGGACGTTTTCCTTGTGTATATGACTGTATATCACTACTACCACAATTTGGGCAACTTTCACTTGCTCCAAACTGTTGTTCTAATTCTTGGCTAAAATCTTGGGTAAGTAATCCTTTAGCCTCTTCTGCATAGCTTTCAGGAACTAACAGTCGCACACCACCCAAAGCATTGGAGTAAAGCCAATCCATGTTAATGGTGTGTTCATTTTCAATACGTGCTGGAATTTCAGCTGCTTCTAATTGTATTTTGGCAATCTGAGCCTCGTAAGGAAATGAATATGTTTCAGCGACCACCCATTGCATAAGAACACCTAACAGAAATAAAATTGAATTTTAAGCTCAATTCATTTAACTGTATATTGCATAAATTTATTCAGTTGATGCTTTCATTTTTTAAGCTATGTCAAAGCAAAGCAAATTTCATAAAAAATAAGGAAATACGTTGAAGGATAGATAGGTTTTAAATTCCTGTACAAATTCTTCCGAGCTAATAGAAAAATTATTATGAATTATTTAAATTTCATCTTTTATCCTATTCTGCTTAAGTCACCCATAACTATAGTTTGTCGGAACTCTATCCTACTTTTCTATATTTTGAGGAGGATATAAAACAACAAAATTTACATCTTATTCTTACTATTTATTATTTTCTTTCACACATAAAAAAACACCCCGTTCTCGTTAGAGACCGGGGTGTTTTAGATTTAAAAGCTGGCGATGACTTACTCTCACATGGGTAACCCCACACTACCATCAGCGCTAAGAGGTTTCACTTCTGAGTTCGGGAAGGGATCAGGTGGTTCACTCTTGCTATTGTCGCCAGCAAACTGTTATGGACTTGTTCGGGTCTTATTTAAATGCCTTACTTCGTACCAAATGAGTTTAACAGAACATTTGAGTTGAATATTTTAACTAGCTTTACAACTAAATCAAGTATGTTTGATCTTTTATGAATCAAATGATGCCTACTTCTTTCGAAGTTCGTATACAACTGCTTGGGTGTTGTATAGTCAAGCCTCACGAGCAATTAGTATTGGTCAGCTTCATGCGTCACCGCACTTCCACATCCAACCTATC
>NZ_JBIMBV010000009.1:0-186866 GCF_048551735.1 Acinetobacter legionensis | reverse complement strand
TCACTTTAAAAATGAATACACATTATTGAATGCAAAATACAAAACCGAAGTTGTGGAAGCAAAAGCACTGGCGGAACAAGCAAAAGCTTCTGCAGCACTCAAAGAGAAACAATGGTCTGAACAACAGTTAAAAGCGGAGCAAAACTATAATGCTAAAATTAAACAAATTGAGTCTGACGCTGATCTTGCTCAGTCCAATGCTGACAGCTTGTCAAAGCAACTCAAAGTTGCAAACAGCCGTTTGTCCAGTGCTACCAAAGAAACCATCATTGAGTATACCAATACCAACAGTGACATACTCGAAAACTGCATCACAGAATATCAAGAAGTGGCAAAAGCCGCTGATGGACACGCGGCTGATGCAGAAAGATTGAGAGAGGCGTGGCCCTCTGAGTGAGGGCTTTGATTAAGCAAACAATTATTTAACGAAAACCCTTTTAAATATTTCATTTTGTATGTTGGTTATATCAATACCATTAAAAATATTTTTGTATATGTAATTTTTTCCATTTATTTGAACTGTCGAATTAAGAAGGATTTCAAAAGTATTTAAGTTGGTCTGGTTTAATTCCACATTTTGAAGCATGTTTTTTATTGCTGATAATATAAATGTATATTCCAACCCAAATTCATTATAAGATTCGATAATCTTTTTAAAATCAGAATCTTTGAATAAATTGCAGTATTCATTTAATAACAAGACTAACTTGCTATTATTTTTATCTAGTGTAATATTATCTAGACATTTTAATATTCCATATTTTAAAACAATATCAGATTGATCCATCGCAATTCTACATTGTTTCTCTATGACTTGAATCTCTCTTATATATTCAAGAGCAGACTTAAGGTATTCATTTTCAGTATTTTTATTAAATTCTACTTTCCAATCATTATATAATCTTGAGGCAATGTATGCAGCACCTAAAGTCGCAAGTGCCGATAAAAAAGATAGACTTGCTGTACAAGCTTCTTTTAATGCTTCGGGCACTTCATTGTGAAGATAAAGAATAAAAATAAAGAAAAAAAAGATAACAAATACGTATAAAGTTCTTCCAAAAGTATCAACAAGTGTTCTTTTAATATCAGCGTTCATGTTTGATTTTAAATAAAATAAGACTGAGCTATTCTACCCATTAATTTGTAATAAACCACCTAAACTAAAATAATTCTGCGTCAATTTCCCTCGACTCATGCTCCATTTTCTATCCTTCAACAGACATGGCCCAATCGCTAATTTCTTACTAAACTTCTCATTTACTTGTTCTAAAGCGGTTTGAAGATTGTCATTCCTTTGAATAGCATCATGATCTGCTAGAAGATCAGGTACATATCTCGACTTCGATTCAATACAAGTCAGAATCACACCGCACTTTTTGAAATCCACGCCTTCTTTATAAATTTTATCAATTTGCCTAAGTATGTGTTTAATGATTACCGCTGCCGAATCAGTTGGCTCAGGAAATGAAACGCTCACAGATGCTTTGTAAAACGGCATTTTAGTATCAAATGGATTTGAATGTGCAAAAGCTATAACGCATCCAGTCAAACCATTTTGTCGTCTCAATTTTTTAACAGCACCTTGTATATAACAACTCATGGCTTCAGACAATGCATCTTTATCTGAGACTTGTTGCCCAAAGGATCTTGAAGAAACTATCTGCTTTTTATCAGGTGCAACTTCTTCCAATTCAATACATGCTGTGCCTTGCAACTCCAATACAGTACGCTTTATCACAACTGAAAACTGACTCTGAATAAACGCTGGATCTGCAATAGCTAAATCAAATACTGTTTTAATATTTAGTGAGTGTAATTTTTTACAGTGCTTGCGACCGACTCCCCATATTTCCCCAACATCTATATTTTGAAATAACGTTTCTTTGGAACAAGGGTCTATCTCAACAAGATTACAAATTCCCTGAAAGTGTTTATTTTTCTTAGCAATATGATTTGCCATTTTAGCTTCTGTCTTACTTCGACCTATACCAATACAAACTGGCAAGCCTAGCCACATCAAAAGGGCATCTTTGATTTTTCCTACAAGCACATTTAAATCTTGATTTGCATAGCTTGTAAGCTCAACAAAGGTTTCATCAATAGAATAAACTTCAACATCTTTTTCACTGACAAATGATTTTATTGTTGCAGTGAATCTATGTGACATTTCTTCATAGACTGCATAGTTGCTCGATAGAACGGCTACATTGTGCTTTTCTACTATATCTTTGATTTGGAAAAGTGGGACACCCATTTTTATGCCAAGATCCTTGGCTTCTTGGGACCGTGCAACAGCACAGCCGTCATTGTTACTTAGTACAATGACAGGTCTATTGTTTAACTTAGGCTGAAACAAGCGCTCACATGACACATAGCAATTATTAATGTCGATGAGCGCGATAATCCTTTCTTTCATTATTTTGATATCGTTACAAAATCAAATTCATGATAGTTTTCTAGTAATTTAAATTCAAATTTAAAAACTGTGGATAAACAAGGGTGCGTCAGAATAAGACGTTTTATTTTATGGTGCTTAATTTCAACTCATCACAATAATCAGACCATCTTTGCATCATCTGCCGACGTTTTTCTAAATGCTTAGTACGATTGTATGCTCGGCCATGCATGTCGCGTACCTGATGGCCTAACTGCATTTCAATAATCTCAACAGGAAATTGAAGTACTTCTTCAAGCATTGTACGTGCAGAAGCGCGGAACCCATGTCCTGAAACTTTTTCTTTTTGATAGCCCAATCTTCTCAGTGCTTGAGTGATCGTATTTTCAGACATTGGCCTTGAGTTAGATGTGACAGCTGGAAATACATAATCACTTTGATTGCTGGTGACTGGGTGAATCTTTTGAAGTAGATCTATAACTTGATCTGACAATGGAACGATAAGCTCAACGCCGGTCTTACTTTTTGTTTTAGGCGGGGTATAGGACCAAATTTTCTCATCAAAATCTATATCACTCCATTTTGCATGGCGAAGCTCTCCTGGTCGAACAAAAACCAATGGGGCAATCTTTAATGCAGTTTTGGTGATGATGGTACCTTCATAGTGATCTATATCATCTAGCAGAATAGCAAATTCGCTTGGATTGGTTATGGCTGCCATATGTTCAGCAACAGGAGTAGTAAGGGCGCCACGAAGATCTTGAGTGACATCACGTTCACATAAGCCAGTGGCAACACCATATCTTAAAACTTGACCACACTTAACTTTTACTTTTTTAGCAGTTTCAAACTTTTCTTGTCTTTCATAGATTCGACAAATATTTAAAACATCAACCGGCGTGACCTTGTTAATTGGCTTCTTTCCAATACCTTCAAAAATCACATTAAATAAACTCTCAGACTTCTTATAAGTTGAATCTGCAAATTTTTGTTTTGCTAACCATTCTCTGGCCACAAACTCGAAAGTATTTTTTAAAGAGTCACCATGTTCTAAAGCAATACGTTTCTTTTCTTCATGAGGATCTAGGTTTTGAGCTAAAAGACTGCGAGCTTCATCCCTGCGTGCGCGTGCATCTGCAAGTGATACTTCTGGATAAATACCAAAGCTGATTGTATTTCGTTTTTTGGAATAAGGGCGGTAGTAATCAAATCGCCAAAACTTATTGTTGTTTTTATCAATAAGTAGATACAAGCCACCACCATCTGAAAGTTTTATGTTCTTATCTTCAGATTTTGCCTTTTTAATCTTTGTATCGTTTAGCGGTACAACGGTTCTAGCCATTTTAGCGGTACCATATATAGCGGTATTTAAGTGGTACCGTTATAAGTACCGTTAAAAACGCTGGATTAATATAAACTATCTTAGACTATTAAATTATAAAAGCTCAGTATTTTCAATACTTCTGAATAGCTTAATATACTATGTTATATCTTCTTATAATCTATATTGGTGCGCCCTGCGGGACTTGAACCCACGTCTGTCACTTAGGAGGCAACTGCTCTATCCAGTTAAGCTAAGGGCACAATAAGTCAATAATTTACCGTATATACATATGAAAAAAAAGCTATTATCTAAATAATAGCTTTACGTTGGATTTATTTTTCTTCGGTCTTTATTTCATTTGGATTTAAAATATCAAACAAGACTAACATCAGTGTAATCCATACGGGAATCATCAATACTGACTCTTTAAATCCTTGATCCCACATGATATATAAAACGATACCAATAAAAATAATTACAACGAAATTACTAACAGGTGCCCAGAGTGCGGGGTATTTACTGGTTTGATTGGTCAAACGTAGAGCGCGCTTAAACTTCAAATGGGTGAGTGTAATCATAAGCCAGTTTAAAACTAAAGCACCAACGACCACATACATCAAATGACTTAAGGCATCTTCTGGTAAATAATAATTTAAAGGTACACAACCCAAAATTAAAAATGCAGAAAGTAATACCGATGGAATTGGAACACCATGTTTATTGGTTTTAGTAAAGATTTTAGGTGCATTGCCTTGTTTTGCTAAACCATAAAGCATACGGCTATTGGCATACATACCACTGTTATAAACAGATAGTGCCGCAGTTAAGATAATAAAGTTAACCAGATGAGCTGCCCATGCAATCCCAATCATACTAAAGACCATAACGAATGGGCTTTTATCTAAACCACCAAAATTCAATTGGTTCCATGGAACTAAAGACAAAAGAATAATCATTGAGCCTACGTAGAAGATGAGAATACGAGGAACGACTTGATTAATTGCTTTAGGAATCGTTTTTTCTGGGTCTTTGGCTTCGGCAGCAGCCATACCAACTAATTCAATACCACCAAAACCAAACATAAGGAAAGCCAGCATATAAAATAAGCCGTCAAATCCATTTGGAAAAAACCCGCCATGTGACCATAAGTTTGAAAAAGCAATACCTGAACTTACATCTGCGGTCAGAACTAAATAGATACCAAACACAATCATTGCAACAATCGCAGTGACTTTAATAATGGATAACCAAAATTCTGATTCACCGTAAAACTTTACATTTCCTAGATTTACCAGTGTAATCACAACAAAGAAGAACAGTACAGATATCCAATTGGGAATTTCAGGCCACCAATAATTGATGTATTTGCCAACAGCAGTTAATTCAGTCATTGCAACTAGGACGTAAAGCATCCAATAGTTCCAACCTGTTAAAAACCCAGGAAATTTACCCCAATATTTATTGGCGAAATGGCTAAAAGAACCAGCTACTGGTTCATGTACAATCATTTCTCCAAGCTGACGCATAATTAAAAAAACGATCAAACCACCAATGGCATATCCCAAAATAATGGATGGCCCAGCTTTTTCGATCACATGTGCTGAACCTAAGAACAATCCTGTACCAATTGCGCCACCCATGGCAATCAATTGGATATGACGATTCTTAAGTCCACGCTGTAATTGTGTAGACTCGTTGCTCAATGTGTACAACTCTATTTATGCGAATTTAATTATTGTAATAGATTGGTTACTTTTAGCCTAGTATACGATGGATGTATGGGAAGGAACTGTGAAGTCAAAAAATAGGATTTTTAATTTTTTTGTTAATTTTCAATAAAATAATCATAAGTAATAATTTTCAAACCATATTTAAACTGTTTAACTTTTAATCTTTGTGCCAAGATTTATTGAATATTTGAGTTAATTTATCAGTATTTTCATTCCAAAAAGGGTACTATAAAACTGAATGATGATTCATTATTTGATACAACAAAGAGAATTTAAAGGAATACGAAAAAATGAGTTCTGCACCACAAATCAAAATCCCAGCAACCTATATGCGTGGTGGTACTAGTAAAGGTGTCTTTTTTAAGCTTGATGACTTACCTGAACGTGCACAAATAGCAGGGCAATCACGTGATCAGTTATTACTTAGAGTCATAGGTAGTCCAGATCCTTATGGAAAGCAAATTGATGGGATGGGTGGGGCAACCTCAAGTACCAGTAAAACAGTTATTTTGGCTAAAAGTTCGCAACCTAATCATGATGTTGACTATCTTTTTGGGCAAGTGTCTATTGATAAAGCGTTTGTAGATTGGAGTGGTAATTGCGGTAATTTAACTGCAGCTGTTGGTTCATTTGCAATTAGTAATGGTCTTGTTGCTACTGATCGCATTCCAGAGAATGGCATTTGTACGGTTCGGATTTGGCAAGCCAATATTCATAAGACAATTATTGCTCATGTTCCTATTACACAGGGTCTAGTTCAAGAGACGGGTGATTTTGAATTGGATGGTGTCACTTTCCCTGCTGCAGAAGTTCAAATTGAATTTTTAGATCCCGCCGATGATGGTGAAGATGGTGGAGCCATGTTCCCTACAGGTAATGTCGTTGACAACTTAGATGTGCCTGAAATTGGTACATTTAAAGCAACTTTGATCAATGCGGGTATTCCTACAATTTTCTTAAATGCTGAAGAGATTGGCTACAACGGAACTGAACTACAAGAAGATATCAATAGTGATGTCGCTGCATTAGCACGTTTTGAAAAAATCCGTGCGTATGGTGCTGTAAAAATGGGTTTAATCAAAGACATCAGTGAGGCGATAAATCGTCAGCATACTCCTAAAGTTGCATTTGTATCCAAAGCTAAAAGCTATACCTCTTCGAGTGGTAAACAAGTGAGTGAAACGGACACAGATTTATTGGTACGTGCATTATCAATGGGTAAATTACATCATGCCATGATGGGAACAGCTGCAGTCGCAATTGGTACGGCAGCAGCAATTCCAAATACCTTAGTGAATTTAGCCGCAGGAGGTGGTGAGCGTGAGGCGGTACGCTTTGGACATCCATCTGGAACACTTCGTGTAGGGGCACAGGCTTTGAACGAAAAAGGGCAATGGATTGTCAAGAAAGCAATGATGAGTCGTAGTGCACGTGTATTGATGGAGGGCTGGGTTCGGGTGCCAGCAGATAGTTTTTGATAGATTTATATACGTTCTAATTTCTACTTAAGTAATTTTTACGTTGAAATTTTAATAACCTTGCGCTCGCAAGGTTTATTTTTTTGTGATTTATATCAATAAAAGTACTAATTTTGTATTGTGTGTGGCAAAATGTTTGCAGTATTTTATCATACTTACTTTATGAGATAGCAATTTTGATTATTTGCTGTTGTAAAAAATTAATACATTAAATGCTGATTTCAATAGATTAAAATTTATTGGCTTCGAGGTGGCGTATGGAACAAGAGTCTAAAAAACTACGAGATAGCCTTGAAGACATCAAAGTTTTTGAATATTTACAAGACATCGATAAATTACATCTGGTTTCTTTTATTTCACAAATTCCTTTGCCTATTGCATTATTTGATCAAGAAGCACGATTTTTGGGGGTAAATCAAAAGTTTGCAGATATTTATGAAAGTGACGCACTTTATCTATTTGACAAGTTACTGAATACATTTTCAACTGTAGTCTATACACATTTTCATGAAGCAATGCGTTATTTTGCAAAGAAAAATAACTATTTTGAACAAGAATTCTATGTAAAAGGAAAATTTTATCTTTCTTATTTTAAAGCAATACGTAATCAATATGATGAGATTGAACGAGTTGTGGTGGTTTGCTCAGATATAACGCGTTTGAAGCGTCGTGAAAATGTACTTTTGCAAAATAATAAAAAATTGCATGATCATCTCTATTTAGACTTTGTCACAGGTTTACAAAATGCTTTTGCTTTTGAGCATTATTTAAATAGAGTTTGGCAAAAAAGCCATGAAACGTATCTATCATTCCTGAAAATTGATTTAGATAACTTCAAGCGATTTAATCAATTGAATAGTTATACGGCAGGTGATGAGGTCTTAATACAGTTAGGTTCTGTATTAAATGAAGCGATTGCTCAAACTGAAGAAGCCGAAATTTTTCGCTTAAATTCAGCAAGTTTTGTTATTGTGATTGAACACCTGACAGAGTGGGCTGTTGTAACACTTGCTGAAAGGCTTAAATTTGCAGTTACTAATGAAAAGATATTATTTGGCAATAATAACGAATACCTTACTGCGTCTATAGGAATTTATCATTTAGATCTACAAAAAAAACAGATTGAGATTGATGTTTTACAAAAATTAGAATTTGCAGTACGAGCTGCTAAAGAAAAGGGAAAAAACTCGCTGTTTCTATTAAAAAATGAGTTGTAAATATCTTGAACTTATTCAAATGATCCTATTGGAATTAAGAGATGAGAATTATAGTAACTCATAGTAGAATGTTCTGACTCATCAAATTTACCAATTCATCTAAAACTTCTGATTTTTTAGTTTTAGAGATTCGTACAAACCGAGGCAGATGTGACTTCTATTCCCAATGTAAATGCAGAAATTTTAAAACGAGCGCAAGTACAAATTCAGCAAGATTTACAAGTTGCTTTAGATGCCTTTTCATTGCCAGAGCCATTAAAATCGGCTGTGCATCATACGGTGATGTTAGGTGGAAAACGAGTTAGACCTGCTTTAAGTTACGCAACAGCACATTTAAAAGCAAATAATCCAAATTTTGCAGCTGTGCGTAGAGCTGCGGTTGCGATTGAGTTTATTCATTGTTACTCATTGGCACATGATGACTTGCCATGTATGGACAATGACTTGTTACGTCGAGGGCAGCCAACTTGTCATGTGGCTTTTGGTGAAGATACAGCGCTTTTAGCAGGAGACATTCTGCAATCAATGGCATTTGAAGTGTTAGGGAGTCGTCTATTTGATCAAGGTCAAGCCGTTGAACAGAGCATTATTCTTAAGCAAATGCAAATTTTAGCAACAGCCAGTTCAAAAATGGTGTGTGGTCAGGTTTTAGATTTACAGGCTGAAGGTAAGCATGTTGATCAAGCGCATTTAGAAAGTATCCATCTTAATAAAACTGGGGCTTTAATCCAAGCTGCAATTATGATGTCTGCTGTGACAATTTTTGTAGGTACAGATCAGGCTATTCCCCAATTGCGTCAATATGGTCAAGCGATTGGATTAGCATTTCAAGTGCAAGATGATATTTTAGATGTGGTTTCTGATACTGAATCTTTGGGAAAAACTGCAGGTAAAGATCAACAAGTAGATAAGTCGACATATCCTGCTTTAATGGGATTAGACAATGCCAAAATTTATGCACAACAATTACATGACCAAGCATTTAAAGCCTTAGAATATTTTGGTGAGGATGCTCAGGAATTGAATCAAATTTCTCAATTTTTATTGGCAAGAAAAAGCTAAATCAGATTTTCAATAAAGTAATGCTCATCAGTAGTACTTAAATAGAGTACCTAGATAAGATAGATTAACACTGTTTTTTCATAGTTTAATTCGACATGATATCGCTATGAATGGAGACATGAGTACTAAGATTGTTTTAAATACAGGTTTGTCACCTTAGCAAAAAGGATTTTTGTTAATTTCATATATGAAAGTGGAACATTACCTGTAAAATTGATTTAAACGCTCAATCCAAGCGACAATACAAAAAATTTATGAGGTTACAATTTAAACTTAATGTAATGCGGTGATTTATTTATCTCTCAGCACTAAAGAAATATTTTTGAATCATTTAAATTTGATGAATCCCCCTCAATGTGGGGTAATCAATTGAATAGGCTTTGTTGCACAAAGATTCGAAAGTCTAAATTCCTTTGCCTAAGTCAAGTTTAGACCACAATTCGGGTGCGAGTTCTACCTAATTCACTGAATCTATTTAATACACGAGCATTATTAATGCGCAAGGTACATAGATTTCAACGACCTGACTTTGAAAGTTCCTTGTGCTTAGTTTGTCGCCAAAAAATTTTATGCAGTGCATCTTGGTATTTACTAAACTTCTCTGAGGGTAATCTGACCATTTTTCCATAGTATCCTACCTAAATGTTTGGCTGTTCGAAGCAGCTCATTGCATTCTAATGAGCAAGTTTTTGTATTTTTTCAAGGCTTGACATTTTTTCTTAGGGATCACCATATGTGCCAATTTGTCTGAAATCACCCGTTAGCAGCTTTTAGTATCATAAGCTCCATCAGTATAGATGGAATTGAGTTGTTCACTTGGTGGAGTCTGATAGAGTAAATCACTAATATTATTTGTAGTGTTTTAGCATTGATACCTCTATGGAGCTTATGCCATTGGGTCGATATTCAGCTTATTGTTGCTTAGGCTTCCATTCACCTTATTTGATCAACGAAAATTTTAAATCTTGTGAAGCTGGCATCTCATGTTTAAAAGTAGGTGAAGTATACAATGACTTTTTAATAGCGAATCGTAATCTCAATATACTTTTGTCTTCTAAAAATAGTGAAAAAATCTAAAGCTGTTTAATCAAACCCTCATAATTTAATCAAGCTTTAAACAAAGCCTGTGCCCATACTTAAAGACAATTAGAATAAGGATTTAATCATCAAATAAGATTGAAAGATTGAATAGTCGCATCTGAATAGGTTTGATTGCTACCTTGTTTACCGCTCCGATTAGGCATACCACTTTGTATTAGAACCAAACTAAGTGGAGATATTTCCACGTTGGAATAGAGCTCGGTTGAAACAAGACCAATTGAGGGTGTGCTATGTGTGAAGTTTGGGCTTATTCAATCGCGAATTATATTACTGAATCAGACCTTATGGGCATGTTAATGCAAAAACCTATTTCAAGATAAAAATAGGCAACACATCGGTTGCCTATTTTGAGCAATTTTTTAAATTTCAGAATTAATTTCTGCCCATCACACCGCGAATCGTATTCATAATATCCGCAGGTAACACAACCGTTTTGGCATTATTGGATTTGGCCATGTCTTGCATAGCTTTGACATATTGCTCACCCAATAAGTAGGCAACAGGTATTTCTTTATCACCTACAGCAGAGGTCACCATTTCAATAGCACGCTGTGAAGATTCAGCCAATACAACTTGAGCTTCAGCATCGCGACGAGAAGCTTCTAAACGTCCATCAGCTTCTAAAATAGCGGCCTGTTTTTCACCATCTGCTTTGGTTACAGTTGCACGACGTTGACGTTCGGCTGCTGCTTGGGCTTCCATCGCTGATTGCATCGTGTGTGATGGTTGAATGTCTTGAATTTCCACAGTTTTTAGTGTGATGCCCCAGTCGGAGATATCATCAGAGATTGCTGCTTTTAATTTCGCTTTGATATGATCACGTGATGACAATGCATCATCTAGGTCCATTTCACCAACGATTGAACGTAGGGAAGTCTGCACCAAGTTTTGAATTGCCCAAGTGTAGTTTTCGATACCGTACACGGCTTTTTCTGGTGTGGTTAAATTGATATAGGCCACGGCATTCATCACTAATACAGCGTTATCACGTGTGATTACTTCTTGTGATGGGATATCTAGAACAATATCTTTTGTGGTTACTTTATAAGCAACTTCATCCACATATGGAATGACGAAGTTTAAACCAGGACTCAGTGTGATGTGATATTTACCTAAGCGTTGTACGATCCATTTATAACCTTGAGGAACAATACGGACACCTTTGAAAATGGTCACAGCCACAAATAGAAATAAGACTAAAACAACAATAGAACCAAAACCCATTTAATTTTCCTCTTTATTCTTCATTATTAAGATGATGAATGTAGTTGTACAACTAGATCATTACCTAAAATATCAGTCACTCGTACACGGTCACCTACTTGTACAGGCGATAACGTACGGCAATTCCATTCATCAGAACCCAAAACAGGCATTGGAAAGCGGACACGAATTTGATCATGGCTAAGCCCAGTTTGAATGACCATACCCGTTTGACCAATGGTTGCTTCACGAGAAAGCCCAGCTTTAGTTTTATCTACAGATAAGGGTTTAATGAATTTAAACCAAGCCACAGTACAAATGATAGATAAGATAATCCAGCAAACGACTTGCAAGGTGAAACTCATACTTGGGAATAACCACAATAAAATGCTGACTATAACTGCAGCGATACCAAACCACAAAGCCGCAAATGCTGGTAGTAGAAGTTCAGATAAGATCAGCAATATGCCAAGTACAAACCAATGCCACGGTTCAAAAATAAAGTTCATACATCTACTCGAGTGATTATCATTGATATAGATGACGGATCATCTATATCAATGTAGCAGATCATTTTAGTGCTGCATATAAAAACGTGATTATTCTCGTTTTAAAGCTTTATTGATTATATGACCGCTATTGCGGTATTAAAATTTTGCCCGTGGTGCAGGTTTTAATGCAGCAGGTGTTTTTTTAAAGTTATTAATTGCAGCTTGAATCGCAATGATTTTGCCTTGGGCTGCTTTTTCGCCTTCTAATATGGCTTGGTTACTCGACTTAAGATCAAGTGTACCTAAGTGTCCAACTTTAGGCTGAATAACAATATTTGCCTGAGCCAACTCATTGTTAATACTTTGTTGTCCCATGATGTTAATGGTTTGATCCAATAAGCCCCACATATTCATGGGTTGGCTGCCACTTGGACGAGCAGAAATATCAACTGCAATCACGATATCAGCTCCCATATCACGCGCAGTCTGGACAGGAATTGGGCTAACTAAACCACCATCAACATATTTTGTATGACCAATTGTGGCTGGTACAAAAACATTCGGAATACTGCAAGAAGCTCGGACTGCTTGTCCTGCATTTCCTTTAATAAATTCAGCTTTTTTACCATTGTCTAAGCGTGTGGCAACTGCTGCAAAACGGATTGGAAATTGCTCAATAGGTTTATTCGCAACATTCCGATTGATATAATCTTGTAGTTTTTGACCAAGAACAATACCTTGGCTATTTATAGTTAAATCACGCAAATCAGATTCTTTCAATTGTTGTGCAATTTGCTGCATTTGAAATGGTGTTTTACCACTGGCATAAATACTGCCAACAAAACTTCCGGCACTGGTTCCAGTCACAATTTTAGGTTTGATCCCGTGTGATTCTAAAACTTTGAGCACGCCAATATGAGCGAAACCTTTTGCTCCACCGCCACCTAAAGCAATCGCGATAACAGGCTCACGTGCTTTAATTGCAGTGGTCTGTGTTGGAGTTTTGGTAGTTTTGTCACAGCCAACAAGGGCTAGACCCAATAAGCCTATAAAACCAAGTTGTTTAAAACGCATGGAGTATTACTTTTGATCAAAATGTATGTTGCACATCTGAACAGATTGTCTCTGTTTTTTCTAGTTATTTTTCAAAAGTTTTTGTAAAGGAATTGATAAAAAATTAGGCCGTTTAGGTGAAAAATTACCTTTAAAACGCGCTAAAATTTCTGCTAAATCTTGCTCATAATCTCCTGTAGGTTGCAATGTTCCTAAGCAGTGAATTTGCTTTTTCTCATAATCGAATGAGAAAATTGCAATCGGTATTTTGGCTCCCATAGCAATATGATAAAAACCACTTTTAATTTTTTCAGCTTTTTTCCGGGTACCTTCAGGTGCAATCGCAATCCAAATTTTATCTTGCTCTTGTATGATTTTAACAATCTGTTGGGTGAGTCCATGTGGTGAATCACGATGAACAGGAATGACACCCATCCATTCAAAAAGTACTTTAAGTGGCGTTTTAAACAGGCTATCTTTTCCAAAAATTGTGACGTTAACACCAATACCTAACATCGCGAGGAAGGCATATAAACCATCATAATTAGAGGTGTGTGGCGCAATAAATACCACCGCTTTAGGTAAATTGGGAAATTCACCTTCAAATCCCCAGCCTTGAACTAAGTAAAGGTTTTTAAAAATATTACGACTGGTGTTTGTACCACGCTGAGGTACTTGATCAGGTATCATTGGAAAATTTTGTGACATTGTATTTTTATATGATTACTCTTGCATTGATTTTGGTTTTTGCTTAATAGTAACGATCTGCAAAATGTAAATATTACAAAATTCGTAGATAAAAGCAATACATACAGAATCAAGTTACGCCCATTTATACTGACATCATTCGAGTTTAGATTGCATGCGACACACCTATTTGTTGTTATTTTCATTGTATTGGGCACAGGGTTTACCTGTAGGATTTATGACGCATGCTTTACCAGTAATTTTGCGATCACAAGGCGTGTCATTGGCACATATCGGTGGCTTTGGATTACTCATGGCCCCTTGGGCAATTAAGATTTTGTGGGCGCCCTTTGTGGACAGTTTTGGACATGATTCCAAAGGGCATTATCGCAGTTGGATTATTCCAACCCAACTTTTAACCATTGCTATCTTGACCATTTTATCTTTTTTACCGATCCAATCCCTGAATGAACCGATCTATTTATTATTGTTTTTTATGGCTTTGCTCTGTATGAACAGTGTTGGTGCAACCCAAGATATTGCAACGGATGGCTTAGCCGTTAGTATTTTAAAAGGGGATCAGCAACATATCGGGAATATGATTCAAGTCATTGGCTCTCGTTTAGGATTTATTGTTGGGGGCGGGGCAATCTTATGGGCAATGGACTGGTTAAGTTGGCAAAGTACGTTTTTGATTTTAGCAGGAATTGTGGCTTTAAATACAATCCCTATTTGCTTTTACCACGAACCCAAACACTTGAAAAAGACTGCTTTAACACATTTACACGATGACGCTACACAGCACTTTATTGAAAAACTTAAAAGTTATTTAACTTATTTCTTTGTCAATAAAAAACTAAGAGCATGGTTCTTTGTGCTTTGTAGCATCAAAATAACCGATGGCTTTACAGGTCCAATAACTAAACCTTTGTTGGTTGATCTACAGCTGAGCCTTTCTCAAATCGGCATTTATATCACTATGTTAGGGGCATTTTCTGCATTATTGGGTGCAGGCTTAGCCAGTTTAATGTTAAAAAATCTAAAGCGTCAGCAAGCCTTAATCCTATTTTCTATTTTGAAATTGATCAGTTTAGCAGGGTTTGTGTGGTTAGCAGCTCAATATGAACAATCTCATTTTGTAGCACCGTGGTTAATTTATTTGATTAATGCTTTAGAAGATCTGTTTGCTGCAATGCTTTTAGTCATAATTTTAACATTAGTGATGCAATATAGCCGTCAAGAATATGCAGGTACAGATTTTACCTTTCAGGTCTCGATTATGGCAACAATCAGTGGGTTGTTGTATACCTTAAGTGGCATGATTGGCGATCAATTGGGATATTTTAATTATTTAAGTTTGATTTTAGTGATAGGCATTTTTTGTCAAATCCCTATAATATATTGGATCAAAAAGATTCGTCATTCATAATATTATGAACTTAAATTTTGATAATAGCTATGATCAATATTTAATATGTAGCGTTATGGTTAGTCAGGTTTTGATTGAATTAAATAATTTTTCTTGGGAATAAATAAGCCCACAATGTATTATAAAAGTAAAATACATTGTATGGTTAATAAAGTTTAATTTATGTATAAATGTCTTTGATTTAATGTGGTTTTGTCTTTATTTTTTAATTAAATATTGATGTGTTTTGCATTGCTTGAAAAATAGAAAATTACTTTTTCGCCATTTTAAAATATGTAGAAATCAATTCGTGTATTATTACTTTTTTGGATTTAAAATAAATTTATCTCAAAAATATTAACTTTAAATGAATTATTGTGAATGGAATAAGCAGTATTATAATCTACGGGCTATAAAATAATACTCATTTTTTTTGTAGATGCTTTATTTGATTTTAATTTTCTCAGATCGTGAGAAATTTAAAGGTAGTTACAATTAAGATCAGTGGTGCAATATGCTTGGGAAAGTGCTTTTTAAGTTCAGTTTAAGCTTCATTTTTTAACTTAACCCCATTGAAAAGAGTATTGCCAAAGTAATGTCTAACTTAATACAGCGTATAAAACGACGTGAAGTCTCAATTTCCCTAACTGCTTTTAATTTTATTGTCGCAGTGTGGTTAGGCTTGTGCCTGAATTTTAGTTTTTTAAATAAGGTTCAGTCTCTAACGCCTTATCAGGGGATTAAAGCACAGCTGTTTCTGATCGCGACAGGTTTTGTGCTGGTTGCTTTATATAATCTATTATTACAAATTTTAGACTGGAAATGGACAGCAAAATTTTTTGCAATTGTCTTGGTCTTCATTGGTGGATTTAGTGCTTATTTTGTCAACTCATTGGGTGTAGTCATTTCGCCTGATCAAATTCAAAATATGGTACAAACAGATCCTAGTGAAGTGTCAGACTTACTTTCTTTGCAATTTTTGGTTTGGACACTGGGATTTGTTGTTTTACCCATCATCATTATTTTTTGGGTAAAAATTAAACCAGAAAAAATTGGCAAAATATTATTATTTAAAAGCATAAATATTGCGGGCTCTTTCGCTGTAATTGCAGCATTATTATTTGTTTTCTATGTGGATTATGCTGCTATTTTTCGCGAGCATCGTGATTTAAAAGGCATGATTTCTCCGCAAAATGCAGTAGCTTCAACACTTTCTTATTTTCATAAAAAAGCACCGAAAAAAAATCTACCTTTGATTCGTTATGGTGAAGATGCACATTTAGTCGACGATGTTGCTTTACAACATAAACCTAAATTGATGGTTTTGGTAGTTGGTGAAACCGCACGTGCAGAGAGTTTTTCTTTAAATGGTTATGCAAAGAACACTAATCCTGAATTGTCCAAGCAGACGGGCCTAATTAATTTTTCTCAAGTCAGTTCTTGTGGTACAGCAACAGCAGTTTCAGTGCCTTGTATGTTTTCAGGTATGCCTCGTAAAAGCTATGATGAGCAACTGGCAAGTCATCGAGAGGGACTGCTTGATATCGCGCAACGCGCAGGTTACAAGGTAACGTGGATTGATAATAATTCAGGATGTAAAGGTGCTTGTGATCGCGTTGAGAAGTTTGTAATTCCTCAAAATTTAGAGAAAAAATGGTGTAAAGATGGCGAATGTCAAGATGGAATTTTAGTCGATAGCTTAAACCTATATTTAAGTCAATTGCCAAAAGATGATAAGCAAGCGCATTTGATTGTATTACATCAAATGGGAAGTCATGGACCCGCTTATTATAAACGTGCACCAAATGAATTCAAAAAATTCAAACCGACTTGTGAAACCAATGCGATACAAGGTTGTTCATCGACTGAATTGATTAATACTTATGATAATTCGATTGTCTATACAGATCATATTCTAAATCAAATGATTGAAACTTTAAAACAGCAACAAAACTATCGCACAGGTTTTTGGTATTTATCTGACCATGGTGAGTCTACAGGTGAACGTGGTATGTATTTGCATGGTGCACCTTATGCGATTGCGCCTACTCAACAAACCCATGTACCAATGGTGATGTGGTTTTCAGATGCTTGGAAATCTGTAGCAACAAAACAAATCAATTGTTTAAATCAACAAAAACAGGCAACATTGAGTCAAGATAATTTATTTCCAAGTCTTTTGAGTTTGTTAAATGTCCAAACTCAAGTCATAGATCAAAAAAATAATATGTTGCACCAGTGTGCTGTACAAAGCTGATTGAAAGGATATAAACCATGACCAAAATTTTGATGATAGAAGATGATTTTATGATTGCAGAATCATCTAAAACATTATTGAAATATCAGGGCTTTGATGTGGAATGGGTGAATAATGGTTTAGATGGCCTCAAGCTTATTTCTGAGAAACAATTTGATTTGGTCTTACTTGATTTAGGCTTGCCCATGATGGATGGGATGCAGGTCTTAAAGCAAATTCGTCAACGTTCAAGTTTACCTGTACTGATTATTTCAGCACGTGATCAATTACAAAATCGTGTTGAAGGTTTAAATCAAGGCGCGGATGATTATTTGATTAAGCCTTATGAGTTTGATGAGTTGGTAGCTCGTATCCATGCCTTATTACGTCGCACAGGTGATATAACAAAAGAAGTGATAGGAAACGCATCAAATTTATTGAAAAATGGTGAAATTGTTTTAGATGTTGAACAGCATATTGCAACTCTAAAAGGTGAAACAGTGGAACTTTCAAATCGTGAATGGGCGATTCTCATTCCGTTAATGACCCATCCCAATAAAATATTTTCTAAATCTAATTTAGAGGATAAATTGTATGCTTTTGATAGTGAAATCAACAGTAATACAATTGAAGTCTATGTACATCATATCCGATCAAAATTGGGTAAAGATATTATTCGTACAATTCGTGGATTAGGTTATCGTTTGGGGCAACCACAAAAAGCGGAATAACATGGAATCTGCATTTTCCTTAAGAAAACGTTTAATTCGTTATACATCTATTTTTAGTATTTTACTTGGTTGTGTGTTGGTTTTTTCAGCCTATAAAATTTCTTTAGAAGAGATTAATGAAATTTTAGATGCACAAATGGTCTATTTGGCAGAGCGAGTGGAATTAAATCCACGTGCTATCCAAAGTCATTTTGATATACATAAACGTTACCATGAAGAGGATTTATTTATTGATGTTTGGGCATATGCTGACCCAAGTCAAACCCAAAGTACGCCTCATCATGTCATCGTTGAACCTAAGCAAAAAGCAGGTTTTTATAGCCAAGAAACAGCGCATGGTACTTGGATTACCTATATCTTACCTACCACTAATTTTCAAATTCAAATCAGTCAACAGGAAAAAGTTAGAGAGCATTTGGCTTTAGAGCTGGCTGGAAGTATGTTTCTTCCCTATTTATTAATTATTCCTTTTGCCTTACTCGGTTTGGTTTATATTATTCGCCGTAGTTTAAAGCCCCTTGAAGACTTTAAATCTGAACTCGCAAAACGTGATTCAAATTCATTGGTTGCGATTCAAAATGAACATTATCCAGAAGAATTATTGCCTACAATTCAAGAAATGAATCATTTATTTGAGCGAATTTCTATTGCTCAGCAAGAACAGCGACAGTTTGTAGCAGATGCTGCACATGAGTTACGTACACCAATTACTGCCTTGAATCTGCAAACTAAAATTTTAATGAGCCAGTTTCCTGAAGAGGAAAATCTGAAAAATTTAAGTAAAGGTTTAGCACGGATGCAGCACCTAGTAACGCAACTGCTTGCCTTGGCAAAGCAAGATTCCTCATTGAGTCATGAAGTTCAAGTGACTCAATTTAAGCTGAATGATGTAGCACTTAATTGTGTAGAACAGTTGATGAATCTTGCAATGGAAAAAGATATCGATCTTGGCTTTGTACGTAATGAAATAGTGACTTTAAGAAGCGTAGAACATAGTCTTCATTCAATCATTTTTAATTTAATCGATAACGCAATAAAATATACACCTGTTTCAGGCATGATTAATATTTCAGTATTTGAAGATATTCATGGTTTTGCTTATGTTTTAATTGAGGATAGTGGTTCTGGAATTGATCCTGATATGTATGACAAAGTCTTAAAACGTTTTTATCGTGTACATCATCACTTGGAAGTGGGGAGTGGTTTGGGATTGTCGATCGTGGATAAAGCCATTCAACATTTAGGGGGTGAACTGTCTTTATCACGTAGTGAAGAATTGGGCGGACTCAGTGTTTTGGTCAAAATCCCAATTCAGTGCCATATCAAAACAGAAAAGTAAAATACTTAAAAATAAATGATCCCATTTCTACATTAGCGGAAGGGGCTCATTTTTCTTCATATACTGAAAAAATTCTAAACATTTTTGCATTCTACGACCATCACTGCCAAGTTTACCCAAATTGAAATTTGCAACCCAATTGAGTTTATTTCCTATACGGCAAATCTCGTTGTATTTTGATTTACTTGGATAAATTTCTGCAATCAGGATATCGCACGCTTGTGCAAGCTCGTCATCATTAAAACGGAATGCTGTGGAGAAAATAAAGCATAACCAATCTCGAATTTGACAGGTTTCTAATTCGAGGACTTCCCCAGGATCAGTTTCAAAATCAATAAAAGTAAATGCTTTGTCCTTATTCACTAAAATATTTCGTGCAAACGCCTCACTCAAATAACTGTCTTTTTGGTGTACAGCTTGAATAGCAAAAATTGCTTCACGATAAAATTCAAGCTTTTTAGCAGTATTTCCTTCCATTTTTGCCAATGCTTGATCAAGTTGCATGACATCTTCACCGTGATCAGCAGCATCTTCAATCAATAGACCTTGTGAACAATTAGCTAAAATTTGTGGTGTTGGAATACCAAGTGAATTTAATTCTGTCAGACGATGTACTTCACAATAAATCGATTTGCTTCCACCATAATTTGGAATAGGGGTTAGTGCTTCAATATTGAGTATACGTGCAACCCATTTTAATGGGATATAAATCCAAGCCGAGTGGCGTTCAGAGGCTTTTTTAAGCCACACTTTGCCATCACCTAACTGATAAGACTGAATATTCTGGTCTTGAATTTTAAGCGAATTGCGGAGAAATTTAGAAAAATTACTCATATTTTGCACGTATAAGATTACTAAATTGGCACAAGTATAAACAAAATATAATAATTTGTAAAAATTAAGATTGGTTTAATAATTTAATATTTAAATTATGACAAAAATGTAATTCTTTTAGTGATGAATATAGCTAAGCATCACTTGATTTGGCATTTTAGATTGAAATAAAAATAGATGAGCGATCAAATAAACCAGAGTAACAGTAATTCGCTTTTAAATATCTGATGTATTTTTAGAGATGCATTTATAATAAAATAATTTTGTGCGATATATCATTTATAATTTTAGAGTCGTTATCTGGTAAATTTTTTATAAAATATACGATACACAATTAAGTTAAAAGTAAAAATAATCCAACCTGTCCAAAGGTTATGGCTAAGGAAATGCGCACCACGCATCATTTGCCCCCACCCCGTAATCAAGCCAAGTGTTAAACCTAGGGCTAGGAAAAGATAAGCAATTTTAGAATTTGATCGTCTAAATACAAAAAAACCTGTAAGCAATGAAAAACCTGTGCTGGCATGCCCACCAGGAAAGCAGCCTCCGTGGCTTGCAGAAAAATCCCAAACATAGCCTAGAGCGGTTTGCTCAGTCATAGACCAAGGGCAGGCATGAGCTGAGTGGGATTTGAAAATGCCAATTACTGCTGTAGATAAAACACTGACAATGAACAAATAGCCCAATTGCCATTGATACGATTTTAATTTCGCAACTTTAAAAGAAGCAATCCATGAAATGAATACTGTAATATAGAAGGCAATGATAATATGTTTAAGCAACTTGTGATTAACTTCAATAAGAAACCAATTGTTCTTGAGTGGAAAATGACCAGTACTATCTATCCACGGTTGGATAAAATACATATCGATTGCGCCACCCACGGGAAAGACAAAGAACAATATTAAAAATAATATTCCTAACAATAAACTGTTACTTAGGAAAAATTTATTTGAGTCGCAATAAGACATGTGTTGTTTTGCTCAATTTAAATATTTTAATCTGCGTGTATTAGAAAAAAACAAACTTAAACTAAGCTTAATGATTATATAATTGGAATTTTATAATTTGATCTATTAATAAATAGAAACATCAACGATTATTTTAAGATGGTTTTTGTAAGTAACTGCTCTTGAGAATGAATAAGCTTATTTTAAAAATTTTATTTTTAAATTATTGTATAGTCATTTAGATGCTATAAAAAGCGGCTTTTCAGCCGCAAAATTTATAAAAAATAAAACCTGCTGGTATAAACGATTAAAACATTGCATCCTCAGAGTTTGCAGAAATTTTATGAATTGATAAATCTGCACCTCGAAACTCTTCTTCTTGTGTTAAACGAATACCCATAGTCGCTTTAAGTATACCATATACAGCAAATCCACCAGCTAAAGCCAGTAAAATGGCAAGTAGCGTACCTATTATCTGAGACATCAAAGATACTCCCCCGATCCCTCCCAACCACTGCTGACCAAATAGACCCACAGCAATACCACCAAATGCACCACAAACCCCATGTAATGGCCAAACACCGAGTACATCATCAACTTTGAGTTTATTTTGTGTATAGGTAAACAGTTTAACAAACAGAAAACCGGCACAGATACCAATAAATAAAGCGCCAATTGGATGAACCACATCAGAACCTGCACAGATTGCCACCAAGCCTGCTAAGGGGCCATTATGTAAAAACCCCGGATCTTCTTTTCCAAAGAAATTTGCAGAAAGTGTGCCGCCTACCATTGCCATGAGTGAGTTCATAGCGACTAAACCTGAGATTGCATCTAAGCGTTGAGCACTCATGACATTAAAGCCAAACCAACCAACAATTAAGATCCAAGAACCGAGTGCTAAGAAAGGAATAGAAGAGGGGGGATGTGCACTAACGCGACCATCTTTTTTATAGCGCCCATGACGTGCACCAAGTAGTAACACTGCTGCAAGTGCAATCCAGCCACCCATCGCATGTACCACAACAGAACCGGCAAAATCATGGAAGCTAGCACCAAACGTATCCGCTAACCACTTTTGTAAGCCGAGATTACCATTCCATGCGATCCCTTCAAAAAAAGGATAAACCAGCGCCACAATAAACAGGGTCGCAATGGCTTGAGAACGCATTTTGGCACGTTCTGCAATGCCACCAGAAACAATGGCGGGGATTGCTGCAGCAAAGGTCAAAAGAAAAAAACAACGCATCAAATTGTAGCCATGCTCAGTTGAAAGCGTAGTACCTGTATGAAAAAAATGTTGGCCATAGGCAATGTAATAACCAACAAAGAAGTAGGCGATTGCTGAGATTGAAAAGTCAGTAATAATTTTACTGAGTGCATTGACTTGATTTTTATGGCGAACTGTTCCCAGCTCTAAAAAAGCAAAGCCTGCATGCATAGCGAGTACAAGCACTGCGCCAAGCAAGAGAAAGAGTAGATCAACGTTTTGCATATACGATTCTTTTTGGTGCTATCTGTCACAAATTGGTTCAAGTATAACCAACGATTTGAATCCGTGAAGTGTTTGGCTGTAAGAAAAAATAGATCAACAATTTCAAAATATTATTAAGACTCGATATAAAGCAAAAGCATGCACTATATTGGAATTTATGCACTAACTTGATGCAATAAGATATTCTGGTTTATTTTTAAGATACTGATAATTATTGATTTTTATTTATCGTGTTTCACCTTAGACCCAGCCTGTCTAATTTGAATCTAAAAACAAACCGATAAATGATTGAGTTAAAATTAAAAAATAACTTAATGACCAATTTTTGCATACACCCACACTGCAAGCTTGATTTCTGTATTCGAAATGGTTTCTTTGAAATTTTTGACCGTTCCATTGATTGGTTTTTTGAAACTTTGCATTTTAAAAAATTTGTATGGCCGTTTTCTCAAGTACTTGCGGAGTCGCTGCATAATTAAGCGAGCCCAAAAATAGTGATAGAACACTACTGTTGAATATTATTATATTTTTCATAATCATATCGATTTTTTTGTGATTGAATTATCTGTATTTTAAAATATGTATTTTATCAAGCTTTTGTATTCATCTTCTGGTTTAATCAACATCTTGGGGATATCTGAGTTATATTATTATAAATTTCAAATGGTTGGTCTTTTATTGAGTGTTTTAATGAGTTGAAAATAAATGTTTAAGATAAAATCAATTTGCGATTAAACAATTAATGACGTGTACAAAAATGATGGTGTCTAAAACATATTCCAATTTTTTAGTGTATTTAATAGCATTCTTTGGCCTCTGTCTATTTGCTGAATCAGTGAGTGCGCAGTCCAATCAATATAAAATCTATAAGTCGAAACTGTTACAGCGTGGAGAAGCAACTTTTCAAGTTATTTCTCAATGTGATGATTCTAATGACAGTGCAGAGTCAGGTAGTGCAGGTTCTTTTCGAACATCATGTTTATCGAGTCGATTAGCGGTAAACTGGAAAGGTCAGCAAAGAATACTGAATTTTCCCATGGCAACAGTACAGCAGCAGAAAATATTAGCAAGCAAAGGCTATGCTTTAACACCTGAGATGAAAGTAGGGGATTGGTCACCACAAAGTTTAGCTTGTGGTCAAGCGGCTGGTATTGCGGGGCATTTTGTGGTGGTCAATCAAGCAACTACCAACGATATTAATCAAGAATATCACGGTAAAGGTTCATTGAGTGATGAACCCATTTTGCTGAATTTAAATGGGACTTTTACCAGTGAAACACTTAAAGCAAAAATCTATGCTTTATTAAAGCAAGGCCAAGTAAAGATTTCTAAAGTGATTGGTGCAAATGCAATTTTTGCGGATGAAAAATAGATTTAACACAGATAAATCCGTTTCATTTTGTCATCTGTTAAGAAGAAAGCAGATGCAGCACAGGTTTCTTCGAGTACATTGGCTGAAACACCATCACCTTTAAACTTTAAATAATGTTTAGGGTCAATCTGTTCGTTAGCAATAATATCGCCATTTTCTCCAAAGCGATATTCTTCATCGACATAGATATTTGTTTTAGGCGCGACTTCGAACTTAGCAAAAATATCTAAATCATCAACTTCTTCATTATTTTGATAATAATAAATTTTATCACTGTCCGAAATACGAAATTCAAACAGATATTTCATGCCCTTTTTATTGGGATTTTTTAAGACTTGGAAAGCATCTCGTTTTCCATCTCCATCAAAATCGATAAGTAATGGCTTTTTAAGATGTGTCGTATCAACTGAAAAACCTTGAGGGAGTGGTGTTGGGTTATTGACGAGGTGGTCTGGCTCTGGCTGAGCAGGAATCTCAATGGATTCTACTTTGGTATATGCTTGTTGTGGAGTTTCTTGTTTGGTTAGTTTAGTTTCAGTGCCGGCTTTCTCATGACATCCCATGAGAAAAATAAGGGTGATGGATAATAAAATTTTGTTTTTCATAGAATTTTAATCATTCAATCATTTTGAATGTTGAAGATTCTATCTTAAAAATTGATTTTTTGATGCTCAATGTCCTAAATTGGAGATATAGTCGTGTGTTCTATATGTGCCAGTTTGCTGTCTTATACTGATTCATCTTCATCACTACAATGGGGGAATATTTTGAACACATCAAATTCTGATCAAGCTTTATCTGTCGTGATTACAGGGGGCACACGTGGAATTGGTTTTGCTTTGGCAGAAGCTTTTTTAAAGTTAGGTTGGTCTGTGATGATTTCGGCACGAAATGCAGCGCAGCTAAATCAAGTTGTTGCAGATTTTGCGCAACGCTATGCCCCAAATCGAATTTAAGGGGTGACCTGTGATGTGGCTCAATATGAAGATTTACACAATTTATGGAAAGAAACAGTTTTAAGGTTTGGTCAGGTCTATGTTTGGATTAACAATGCCGGTACCTGTAATGCAGCAAGAGCATTTACCGAGATTGCTAGCTCAGACTTAGAAAGTGTAATCAAAACTAATGTGCTTGGTTCGATGTTGGGTTCGCAAGTGGCTTTAAAAGGAATGATGCAGCAAGGTTTTGGGCAAATTTTTAATATGGAAGGTTGGGGTAGTCGTGGTGAATGGAGTGCGGGGATGACGCCTTATGCAACCAGTAAACGAGCAGTTGCTTATCTGAATCATGCTTTAAATAAAGAAACCAAAAATAGTAATATTTTGATTGGAACGCTCAGCCCCGGAATGGTGGCAACAGATTTATTGATTTCTTCTTGGCAACAAGGTGAAGTTAAAAACTGGCATAAAATGAAATGGTTATTTATGTTTGTGATTGACCCACCTGAGCAAGTGTGTGGTTATTTGGCACAACGCATCAGTAAGAATAAGAAGAGCAATGCGCGTATTGTCTGGATGACACCGTGGCGTTTGTTGCTTCGATTTTTCCAACCTTATTATTGGAAAAGAAATCCTGTAGAGGGGACAGCTTTGGATCAGCTTAAGGAATAGTGGTTTTAGTGTTATGCATTACTGGAGAGATATTGAAAGAGCAGACCTCTGCTTAACCCTCTCCTGAAAGAAGAGGGAACCTCTTTGTGTATCAAATAACTATTCAATTCTCAAAGAGTATTCCTTCCACATTTTGGGGGAATATTGAGGTGGTGGAATTTATGCAAATATTGTTAGTCGCCTCTCTTTAATCCTCTGTTGAAAGGAGGGAGAAACCTATCGTGTATCAAATAACGATAAAATTAGTAATGGAAGTCCCCTCTCCCCGTGGGAGAGGGTTAGGGTGAGGGAAAATAAAATGAAGCTAAACCCCAAATTATTAAAATACGCTAAATCTATGTGACACGATGCCACAAATGCGGAACATCTTATGTGGCAACTTTTACGAGCTCAACGATTTATGAATTTAAAGTTTCGTCGTCAGCATGTGATTGAGCCTTATATCGTCGATTTTTTCTGTCATGAATTGGGCTTAGTGGTTGAGTTGGATGGTGGGCAACATAATACAGATGTGGGTGTAGCTTATGATAATGGAAGAACTCAGTTTTTAGAGGCTTTGGGGCTTAAAGTTATTCGTTATTGGAATGATGATGTATTGAATCGCAGTGAGGTGGTATTGGCGGATTTGTGGAATATCTGTATTGAGTTGAAAGACACCTCTCCCTAACCCTCTCCTGAAAAGAGAGGGAACCTCTTTGTGTATCGAATAACTATTCAATTCTCAAAGAGTGTTTCTTCCACATTTTAGGGAAGATTGAGGTTGTGGAATTTATGCACACATTTTTAGTTACTTCTCTTTAACCCGCTGCTGAAAGGAGAGGGAGCTTCATTGTGTATCGAATAATTATTAAACTCTCAAAGAGTGTCTCTGCCACATTTTAGGGAAGATTGAGGTTGTGGAGTTTATGCAAATATTTTAAGTCATTTCTCTTTAATTCTCTGTTGAAAGGAGAGAAACCTATTGTGTATCAAATAACGATAAAATTAGTAATGGAAGTCCCCTCTCCCTGTGGGAGAGGGCTAGGGTGAGGGTAATTTTTGAAAAATTAGAGTGTATCAATTCGCTTTATTTTGATAACTGATCTTTAAGTTAAATGGATATGAAATTGTTGAATGCTGTACGGAAAAACATCATCGATCAAGTATTTCTAAATCATCTTTCATTATGAGTAAAATAAACTCTTCAAAACTGTTACAAACCTTATTATGCGTATTACAGATTTCATAAATGCCTAATTCATTGCCATGTTCGTCTAGTTTTACTGCATATGCAGTCATCCAGAGTAAGAACTCAGAGAATACAAAACAATTTGCATGAGGAAAGTTTTCAATCCCTTTTAAATCTTTTACAGGTCTAAATTCAGCTAAAGTAAAAAATGAAAATCCTTCATTATTACAATTCATCTCACCTGAACCATTACAAAGTGTAAAATACGCTTTCAAAATTTGCGGAAGCTTGAGCTTATATTGTTGTTCAAATTGTTCGACCTCAATCAAGGTTGCAGGTTCTTTGATTTCTAAATTTTGCTTTAAAAGATATTCTTTAAATTCTTCTATAATATTCATTATTTTACTCAAAAAAAGAAGGAAGCATAATTAAGCTTCCTTCTTTAGAGGCAAAATTGCAAGCTTAGCTTAAAGCGCCGCAATCTGCTCCATATTGGCTTTAATCTTAGCTAACTGATCTACAAATTCAGCAAGTTTAACCTTTTCACCTTCAACAACCGTAGCAGGTGCTTTAGCCACAAAGCCTTCATTTGCAAGTTTAGAAGCAATTTGGTCATGCTGTTTTTGAACCTTGTCTAAGTCTTTTTGCAAGCGAGCAAGTTCTGCTTTTGGATCAATCAAGCCTTTCATTGGTACAAATACAGACACATGACCAACAACAGAAGATGAAGACAACGGTGGTTGCTCAGCATCGGTTAAGAAGGTAATGCTTTCAACTTTAGCCAAAGCTTTAAACAGTGGTTCAATACGTGCAATTTGTGCTTTTTCAGCATCAGTCGCGTTTTGAAGCAATACAGGCAATAAACGTGCATTACCTAAGCCCATTTCACCACGAATATTACGTACAGCACCAATCAAGCCTTGTAACCCAAGCATATCTGCTTCAGCCTGTTCATTGACACGTTCAGGGTTAGGAACAGGGTACGGCGCAAGCATGATGGTTTCACCATCAATACCAATCATTGGTGCCAGGGTCTGCCAAATTTCTTCAGTTAAGAAAGGCATGATTGGATGTGCAAGACGTAAAGACGCTTCCATTACAGAAAGAAGGACACGACGAACTTCTGCTTTACGCTCAGTCGATACTTTTTCATCATTCAGTACTGGTTTGGTCAGTTCAACATACCAGTCACAGTATTCATTCCAGATGAACTCATAAATCGCTTGAGCAGCCAAATCTAAACGGTAGGTTGCAAACGCTTGTTGAACGGCAGCTTCCGCTTTTTGTAAACGGCTGACAATCCATTGTTCAGGAAGTTCCCAAAGATCTTGACGGATTTCCTGACCAATTGGCTGTTGTTCACAGTTCATCATCACGAAACGGGTTGCGTTCCAGATTTTGTTGGCAAAGTTACGATAGCCTTCAACACGTTTCATATCGAACTTAATGTCACGTCCAGTATTGGCAAGTGCACAGAAAGTAAAACGAACCGCATCTGTACCGTAAGCTTGAATACCTTCAGGGAATTCTTTACGTGTAGATTTCTCAATTTTTGGTGCATCTTTAGGGTTCATTAAACCAGTGGTACGTTTTTGTACTAAGGTTTCAAGATCTACACCATCAATCAAATCTAATGGGTCAAGTACGTTCCCTTTAGATTTAGACATTTTTTGACCTTCACCGTCACGAACCAAACCATGTACATACACAGTTTTAAATGGAACTTGCGGTGTACCATCTTCATTTTTCATGAAATGCATGGTCATCATGATCATTCGGGCAACCCAGAAGAAAATGATGTCAAAACCAGTAACCAATACATCCGTTGGATGGAATGTATTTAAGAAATAGTTTTCTTTATCTTTTGCTTCATCTCCGGTCCAACCCAGTGTAGAGAATGTCCAAAGACCTGAAGAGAACCATGTATCCAGTACATCTTCATCTTGGTTTAATTCAATATCAGCAGCGATATTATTTTTTTCACGAACTTCTTCTTCAGAACGACCAACATAAATGTTGCCTTCTGCATCGTACCAAGCTGGGATACGGTGACCCCACCACAATTGACGAGAAATACACCAGTCTTGAATGTTGTTCATCCAAGCCATATACATATTGCTGTATTGTTCAGGCACAAATTTGATATCGCCGTCTTTTACTGCTTTGATTGCAGGCTCAGCAAGAGGCGCAATCTTGACATACCATTGGTCGGTCAATAACGGTTCAATGATCACACCTGAACGGTCACCACGTGGTGGTTTCAGCGTATACGGTTGAATTTGGTCTAACCAACCTTCAGCTTCAGCTTGTGCAACCAATTTTTTACGTGCAGCAAAGCGCTCTAAACCAATATAGTCAGCTGGTGCTGGGATGGTTTTAGAAATTGCTTCGCCAGCTTTTGCGATAAACTCAAAATCAGCTAAAACTTCGGCATTTTTGTTGAAAATGTTGATGATTGCGAGTTCACAACGTTTGCCCACTTCATAGTCATTGAAGTCATGTGCAGGAGTGATTTTTACACAGCCTGTACCGAATTCTTTATCAACATATTCATCTTTAACAATTGCAACCGCACGACCCGTAATTGGTAAGATAATATTTTTACCAACAAGGTGTGCATAACGTTCGTCATCTGGGGCAACTGCAACCGCAGTATCACCCAGTAATGTTTCTGGACGGGTTGTTGCAACCACTAAATAATCGTGACCGTCTTGAGTACGTAGAGACTTATCTTCAAAGAAGTATTTGAAGTGCCACAATGAACCTTGTTCTTCTTTATCTGATTCAACTTCTAGGTCTGAAAGTGCAGTTTGTAGTTTAGGATCCCAGTTTACCAAGCGTTTGCCACGGTAAATCAAACCTTGTTCATGCAGTTTTACAAATACTTCTTTAACAGCATTTGAAAGGCCATCATCCATGGTGAAACGTTCACGTGACCAATCTACAGATGAGCCAAGACGGCGAATTTGACGGGTAATTGTACCGCCAGATTGTTCTTTCCATTCCCAAATTTTGTCGATGAACTTTTCACGACCTAAATCATGACGACTAATATCTTGAGCTGCCAATTGACGCTCAACCACCATTTGAGTTGCAATACCCGCATGGTCAGTACCCGGTTGCCATAAGGTATTTTTGCCTGACATTCGGTTGTAACGTGTCAAGGCATCCATGATGGCATTGTTAAAACCATGACCCATGTGCAAGCTACCTGTGACGTTCGGTGGCGGAATCATGATACAGAATGAATCGCCTTTACGAGACGGTTGGAAATAACCTTTCTCCTCCCAAGTCTTGTACCATTTTTTCTCGATCTCGGTAGGATCGTAGGTTGTAGCAATATTTTGCGCTGAATCAGTCATAGTAAAAACAGATCAAAAGTAAGTAAAAAATTGCATTCATTGTAGCAAATATTCATTAGGAATGTTGATTCCTGTTATGGCATATTTATCTTGAATTGAATGCAGCAATCAAAACATGAGAATACAAGATGCATTTGTTGTTTTTATTGATCTTAAATATGACAAATGTTGGATATTGTGGGGTTTTAACTGAGTCATATTTACAAATGCATGTTTTAGATATTTGATTTGTTGAGAGTATTTGTGATTGATATTCAACAAATAGTAGTAGTTAAAGACAATGCAAGATATTTCAAGTTTTGCTAAGATCAAAATTGAATAGGACAAAACAACAAAAGGACACATAACAATGCAGTATAAAATCGATTTATTGATTAAACAGCAAACGTACCAAGAGTTAAAAAGCATTACCCAAAGTTTGAATCATGGTGAAAAAAGAGATCTAGCAAAACAATTAGGTAATGTCTTTACGGAAATGTCATGCCAAGTGCTGGATCAGGTTTTTGGAACCTTACTTGATGAACAACGTAAAAATGATGCACTAGATGCAACAGGGAAGAAAAAGCTCAAAGAAGCTGAACAGATTTTTGATCAGATTGAAGGGGCATTAAAAAAATATATGCCGTGGTCAATTTCCTTTTTTAGTAATGATCGTCTAAAGCCAGTGGCAAACCATATTCTTAAAAAGTTTGAAGATTCAGATGCAACTGAAGTGGTGATGTATTACCAATTAGACCGTAGCTTAGGGCAAGAAGCGACTAGCAATATTCAAAAGGTCATTCAAGGGGATACCAGTGCTTTGCCTGTGACACTAAAAAATTTGGTTAAAATTATTGACCTCGGTGTATCAGAATTTATCCGTGACCCTAAGACTTTGTTAAAATTTAACTTTGTGGTCGATAAAACCTTAAATGGTGTGATTAATATGATCACCAGTACTGGCTATAAACGCTTAGAAAAAGTTGGCGATGAATACAATCCTCGCAATGTAGAAAAGGCGCAACATTATGCAGAACATTTTAAAAAGTTTTTAGTTGAAGGTTAGTTTTTAAAAGCAAATCACTTGATTGATTTGGTGGGTCACGTGGTCTAATATTTATTCACCATATTCAAGAGCATAATAAAATGGAAAGCTTAGAAGGAAAGGTGGTTTGGATTACAGGCGCATCTTCAGGGATTGGTAAAGCCTTGGCTGCTGAATGTGCTTTACAAGGTGCACAAGTGGTTTTAAGTGCAAGACGTTTAGAAGAACTTGAAAAAGTTCGTATAAGTCTTCTTAACCCAGATCATCATATTTCTGTGGCAATGGATATTACCGATGAAGCACAAGTACGCCATGCATATGAACACGTCTTAGATGAGAAAGGGCGTATTGATTGGTTGATCAACAATGCGGGTTTAAGCCAAAGGGCACTGATTGCTGATACCACAATGCAAACTGAACGTGCGATTATGGAAATTGATTACTTCTCTCAAGTGTTTTTGACCAAATTGGTTTTACCAACCTTTTTAGCTCAAAAATCTGGGCGAATTGCGTATATTTCTAGCGTTGCGGGCTTATTGGGGACGCAATATCGGGCATCTTACTCTGCAGCAAAAGCAGCGATTCATATGTGGGCAAACAGTTTACGCGCAGAAGTGGCACAAGATGGTGTTAATGTTTCTGTTATTTTCCCTGGTTTTGTAAAAACCAATGTATCTTTCAATGCCTTAAATGGTGCAGGAAAAGCACAGGCACATCAGGATGAAGCCATTGAAAATGGATTAGAAGCTGATGATTTTGCGCAGAAAACAGTTTCTGCTTTATTAAAAGGTCAAGAATATATTGTCGTGGGTGGGCGTAAAGAGAAATTGGGTGTGTTGGTTTCTCGTCTATCACCATCGACACTTTATAAAATGATTCGCAAAATGAAAGTAAAGTGATTGAAAATTCATAAATTTTATGTGTATTGATGGCGTTTATACATTGTATAAGCGCTTTTTCTTAATATGTTCCGTCTCTATCTATAAGCACAAAATCCATGTTAAACCTAATGAAAATAATATTTAAAATCATCAGCCTACAATTCATATTGATCAGTGCGGTTTATGCAAATATTTGTGATGATGCTCAAGTTGTCGCACAAATATTGAAGCAGGATAAAATTGTAAAGGTTGAACAGTCTTTAATCGACTGTAAACTCGATCCGGTCGATAATTCAAATATGATCATGGCCTATGCCCAATGGATTCCTGTAAAAGGACACCCAGAAGAAGGGAATTATGCTTTAGACTTATTTAAGTTTAATCCAAAAAATTTAAAGGTGATTTATCACTATGCTGTTGCTGAACGCATGGTTTCGGACGCAATTAGTTTAAATTCTATTGAGCTGGATACTGCAAATTATAAAGTCACTGATTCAAATAGAGCTTTGGGTCTAAGATTAAATTACTCAGGTCACTCACAACCCTTTCCTTTTTCTATGCAACTTTTAAATTTATATGACCTTAAAAATAAAAAACAAATTCTGGACAGTTTGATTGTGACACGTAATCGGGCAGAAGTAGATATGCATTGTAATGCAGATATTGAAGAACGCGCTTCTACCTTAGTCATGCAGTCAACCCAAACCAAGAAATATACGGATATTTTGGTCAATAGCAAAATTAAACGCTACCAGACGCAAGTGATAAACGAGGATTGCCAAGAAGTTAATCATCACTCATCGCAACAACGGTTTGTTTTAAAATTTGATAGGAAAAAATATCAATTTCCTAAAAGTTTTAAAGATGAATATCAGTACCGATAGGCAGTACAGTACAAGAGTATCAATAAAATTAAGTCAATGCAGCGTAATGCTGATTATTCAACATCCATCTTCTCGTTAGCGAAAAAAATAGCAGTGAGCTAAAAGATGAATGCTTTTAGAATAACAGGATATTTGAAAGGGTAAAAATCGAATGCTTAATGTATTTTATTGAAGTAGTTTAATAATAATTCAGCATTTTTGCCTCTTAATTGCCATGACATACAGCGCACTCCACCCCCCATATGGCACACCTGTGCAGAGTGAATTGGGATGACTGTTCGTTTGGTTAGACGACGAATTTGCTGTAATGCCAGTGCATCTTGTTTAATACCAAATTGCGGAAAATAAATACGCTCAGGCGTAACCAGCATATTGGTATATAAACCACAAGCTGAACCAAATTTTTCATCATAGATCTCACTGCCATCATAAGGTGTGGTGATTTCATGAATTTTGATATTTGGAATACCGCGTTTTAAATCAATTTTTAACTGTTTGGCGTATTCGGGATCTTCAGGATAAGTGTTAATCACTAACGTATTCTGATCTATAAAGCTCACCACGCCATCCGCATGTTCTAAGCCACCTTGTTCATCCGCTTCAATAAATGCAATATGTTTAGCACCTGTCAAACGGATCAGCTGTGCTCTTGCTTGGGTTTCGGTTAAATGATTGTCAGCTAAGAACTTGGTGCTTAACACAGCATTGCCATAGCCATCTTCAACCCAATTACCACCATCATTGAGCAGTTGGGTCTGGGTAAATTTTAAGCCAGCCTTTTGACTATAGGCTTTAAAGTCTGATTGAACATCATCAGAGATGGCTTGAGCCTTTTTGGTTCCACCTTGTCCTGCTGCGGTATACCGGAAAAGAACAGGTTGATTGGGATTGGCACTACTAAAATCACGCATCCAAATATCTTGCATAGGCGCAATAGTGACATGCTGTTTACCGAGTGCTTTAACATAATCAGGGTAAAGTTGTTGATCGGTTAAGATCATCACATTGTCACCATTTTGAATAATTTTCTTTGCATAATCGACGTGGAAATCAAAGATATCATCGATTTTTTCTGCATAGTACTTATCTTGACTTTGTGGCGAAGCCAATACAATCAATTCTGCATTTATTGTGAATGGAAGCATAGACAGTAATCCGATACTTATTTTAAGTGCTAAAGCTTTCATGATGTCTAACCTGTTCATGAAGTTAAGATTTTTTCATTTTTGTTATGGTTTAGATATTCCCAGATCTTTACATCACCAGAATACAAAACCAGACAGTCCAACAGCGATTATGTATTCTGATGAAAAAATCATGATGATTATTTAAAAAAGAGGAGTGAGATTAAGTTGCTGTTCCATAGGCAAAGACTTCAACCATTCCACCTTGCATACCGAGTTCAGTGGTACTTAAACGTAAGCCCATAATATGCGTTGCTCCAATATTTTCAGCTTCCTGTTTTAATCTAACAATTGCTTCGCGACGTGCGCGATCGACGACACTCTCATAGGTGGTTAAACGACCACCAAAGAAGTTCTGAATTTGCGCGATAATATATTTAAAATAATCATGTGAAATGACCACATTACTACTGATGAGTTGTCCATGCTTTTCAGAGACTTGGAACTTATTGGTATCAATCCGAATATGAGCAAGCCGTTGTTCATTGTCTGCCAATTCTTTTAAATGCTTTTGTTCGATAAAACGTCCAAACCCCCAGCCAATAAAAAACAGAACCAGTGTGAGCCCAATTTTAAAAATTAAACCATCCATCTGTTTCGCCTATTTTGAAAATGGATCAGGAAGTTGTGTCGTGGTCGGTTCAACAATGACTGCAGTACCATAGACAAAAAGTTCTGAAGCTCCTTGCGCAATATTAGAGGTAGAAAAACGGATACCGACAATTGCATTGGCACCTAAACCACGTGCTTTTTCAATCATACGATTCATGGCTTCTTGACGTGATTCTTCTAATAATTCGGTATAGCCTTTGAGTTCACCACCGACAATATTTTTTAGACCAGCCATAAAGTCACGTCCGACATGTTTGCTGCGGACTGTGCTTCCATAAACGACATCAAGCTGTTGCTTTATTACATGGGCTGGAATAGTTTCTAAATTACTGAGTTTCATTTTAAATATTCATTGATGATGTCTTACTTTAAACATAGGAAATTATCCACTAAAAAGCAATAAAAAAAGCCCACCGAAGTGAGCTTAGATTATCAAATTGATATTAACTGACTTTTTTATCTTTTGAATGATATTTCAATTCAGATGAAGAGGCCGGTTGTGCAATTTGATCCGCAGTGTTGGCTTTTAAACCACCACCCAGTGTTTTATAGACTTCTACCTGATTGTTTAAGTTCGCTTGCTCTAATAGCAATAAACCTTGTTCAGCAGAGTAAGAGGTACGTTGTGCATCTAATACAGATAAGAAACTATCAATACCTGCACGGAAGCGAGCATTTGAAAGTTTATACGTTGTATTGGTCGCATCAACTAAACGTTTTTGAGCAGAAAGACGATCACCAATATTTTGGCGAGTCGCTAATGCATCATTAACTTCACGGAAAGCAGATTGAATTGATTTTTCATAGTCAGATAATGCAATTTGTTGATCTGTTTCTGAAATTTTAATATTTGCTCTACGTGTACCCCAATCCCATAAAGGAATATCAAGACTAGGGCCTAAAGACCAAACGAATGCACCTGATTTAAATAAATCACTTAAATCAGTAGATGCATAACCCGCAGAACCCGTCAAACTGATTGTTGGGAACAAGCGTGCTTTCGCAGCACCAATATTCGCGCCAGCAGCAGAAAGCTGATATTCAGCTGCTTTTACGTCTGGGCGATTGTTGAGCAAATCACTTGGTAATCCTGATGCAAACACAGCATTCGAGGTAATACGCGTCACACGTTGTGTAGGCAATAAATTGTCAGGAACTGATTGTCCAACAAGTAGATTCAATAAGTTCTGAGCTTGGGCAATTTGAGTCTTATAATTGGCAACATCATTACGTGCGGTTTCAACAGAAATTTGAGCCTGACGAACAGGAACTTCACTGTCGATCCCAACATCAAAACGTTTTTTGTTGAGGTTATAAGAATCAAGTTGAGCTTTTAATGTTTGGTCAGCAAGTTTAAGTTGCGCATTGGCAAATGAATAATTTAACCAAGCTTGAGCAACTTGGCCAATTAAGCTGATTTGCGTTGCATCACGGGCACTCGCGGTCGATAAATAAGTATCAAGAGCATTGTCTTTTAAACTTTTTACACGGCCCCAGAAGTCTAACTCATAAGCAGTTACACCGAGACCAACATTATAACGTGTTTGAGCACCAACACCTTGATCTTGACGTAAAAGACCACCACTTGCACCAATCGTTGGTAACTGATTGTTTTCAGTGATTTGATAAGCTTGTTGAGCACGTTGAATGTTCAATGTTGCTGTACGTAAATCACGGTTATTGGCTAAAGCAAGATCAATTACTTGAAGTAAGCGTTGATCTGCAAAAAACTCTTTATAACCTTGTTCAGCAATAGATGTACCAGTGTTATTTTGAATATAACCTGTTGGTATGTTTGCTTGAGCTACGGGTTCTGGGCCACGCATGCTTTGACAAGCTGTCAAAGCAAGCGCAAGTGCAGATACCGCAATGCTACGACCTGAAATAGACCATACTTTCTGCATCACGATTTATGCTCCTGAATATTTTGATTTTTAGGTTTGTACTTAAAGATACTACGAATCCATACGAAGAACACAGGAATAAAGAAGATACCTAAAAGTGTTGAGCTAATTACACCACCCAATACACCATAACCAACTGAGTGTTGGCTACCGGCACCTGCACCGCTTGATAAAGCAAGTGGCAATACACCGAAACCGAACGCTAAAGTCGTCATGATAATTGGACGTAAACGCATTTTTGCAGCATGCAATGTCGCTTCAAACAATTCTTCGCCTTGTTCTTGCAACTCTTTTGCAAACTCTACAATCAAAATCGCATTTTTTGCAGACAAACCGATGACTGCAACGATCGCGACTTGGAAATAGATGTTAAATGATAAGTTAGGATCACCTTTGATGACCATTCCCAACCACGTTAAAGTAAATGCACCAATAACACCTAAAGGTACTACTAATAATACTGAAACAGGGATTGACCAACTTTCATATAAAGCTGAAAGGCAAAGGAATACAATAAGCAGAGAAAGAATCAAAAGCGGAACAGTTTGGCTACCAGATTCACGTTCCTCTAAAGATAGACCAGTCCACTCATAGTCGAAACCTGTTAAGCCCATAGATGGTAACTTACCAATAATTTCTTCCATAGCCATCATGGCATCTCCCGAACTTACGCCCGGTGCTGGTGTACCTTGAATGTTTGCAGAAGCTACACCGTTATAACGTTCTAAACGAGGTGAACCATAAGTCCATTGGCCTGTTGCAAATGCAGAGAATGGAACCATAGTGCCGCTATTATTACGTACATACCATTTGTTTAAGTCTTCAGGCATCATGCGAGCACTTGATTCGCCTTGAACATAGACTTTTTTCACACGACCACGGTCTACGAAGTCATTGATATAAGAACCACCCCAAGCCATGCTCATGGTCGAATTAATATCCGCAATACTAACCCCCATTGCACCCGCTTGCGCTTGGTCAACGTTGATTTGATATTGAGGTGTATCTTCTTGTCCATTTGGACGAACACCAGCAAGACGTTTGTCTTGTGCAGCCATGCCTAAAACAGCATTACGTGCAGCAACTAGCTTCTCGTGACCTTGACCACTTGCATCTTTTAACTGAATATCAAAACCTGATGAAACACCTAATTCTGGCATTGCTGGTAATTGCAATGGCATGATGTACGATGCATCTTTGACAATCATATTTAGTGCCATACCACGTTGAATAATGGCACCAATTTGTGATTCAGGTGTTGTACGTTCACTCCAGTCTTTCAGTTTCATAAATGCTAAACCAGCATTTTGCCCGACACCAGTAAATGAGAAGCCAGAAACTGTAAAGATAGTATCTACATTGGCTTTTTCCTCATTTAAGAAGTAATTGGTCATGGTGGTGATGACTTTATCTGTCCGTTCAAGGCTGGCGCTTGGTGGTAATTGAACAAGCGTCATAACCATACCTTGGTCTTCTTCTGGTAGGAAAGAAGAGGGGAGCATTTTATACAGTCCGACTAAGGCAACAATCACAGCAACGTAGATCACACCAGAGAAGATCTTATGATGGGTCATACGATTGACACCACCTTGATATTTCTCAGCTACTTTATCAAAGCTACGGTTAAACCAACGGAAGAAACGCGCAAAAATGTTATTGCTTGGTTCTTTATTTGGATCATGCTGTTTTAACAATGTCGCACAAAGAGCAGGGGTAAAGGTTAAAGCAACGATTAATGATAAAACCATCGCTGTAACCAGCGTGATCGAGAACTGACGGTAAATTACACCTGTAGTACCACCGAAGAATGCCATTGGCACAAATACAGCAGTCAATACACTGGTAATACCTACTAAAGCACCTGAAATTTGTTTCATCGACTTTTCAGTGGCTTCAACTGGACCCGTATGTTCTTCTTGCATCACACGTTCGACGTTCTCAACCACAACAATTGCATCATCGACCAAGAGACCAATCGCGAGCACCATGGCGAACATAGTTAAGGTGTTGATTGAGAAGCCAAAAATATTAATAACTGCAAATGTACCCAGTACAACCACAGGAACAGCCATTGTTGGGATAATCGTTGCACGCCAGTTCTGTAAGAATAAGAACATCACGAAGAATACAAGAACGATTGCCTCAATTAAGGTATGTACCACACTTTCAATTGAAAGCTTGATAAATGGTGTAGTGTCATAAGCAAGCTTATCTTTTAGACCATCTGGGTAGTTTTTACGTAGCTCAGTAAGACGTTTTTCTACAGCAGCCGCTGTATCAAGTGCATTTGCACCTGTTGCCAGTTTAATTGCTACACCGCCAGCAGGCTTACCATTAAATTTAGAATCAAATTGATAGTTATCTGAGCCTAGTTCTACACGAGCAACATCACTTAAACGAACCTGAGCACCAGAAGCAGTGTTTTTCAGGAAGATATTTTTAAATTGTTCAGGAGTTGTCAGCATGCTTTGTGCATTGACAGTCGCGTTAAGAACTTGACCTTGGATCGCTGGTGCACCACCCAATTGACCTACAGCTACTTGTGAGTTTTGCGCACGAATAGCAGCAGCAATGTCACTTGGTGTCACTTGCAAACTGGTCATTTTAGCTGGGTCTAGCCAAATACGCATTGCATATTGACCACCAAAGACTTGAATTTCACCTACACCTGCAACACGACTGAGTGGTTCAGAAATATTTGAGTTTACATAGTCTTTAATGTCAGCCCCAGAAAGACTGCCATCTGGCGAATAAAATGCAAGTACTTGCATGAAACTTGCGCCAGATTTGGTCACTTTTATCCCTTGACGTTGTACATCTTCGGGTAAAAGTGCGGTCGCTGACTGTAATTTGTTTTGTACTTGAACTTGTGCAATGTCTGGATCAATACCTTGTTCAAAATTCAAGTTGATTGATGCCTGACCATTACCCGCACTGTTCGATGAGATATAACGTAAACCATCTAGACCATTCATTTGTTGTTCAATGATCTGAGTTACTGTGTTCTCAACAGTTTGTGCCGAAGCTCCAGGATAAGTTGCAGCAATTGTCACCACAGGAGGGGCAATTGTTGGATATTGAGCAACAGGCATTTTTGTTAGCGTAAGAATACCCGCCAACATAATCACCAGTGCAATCACCCATGCAAAAATAGGGCGATGAATAAAAAATTGAGCCATATTCGTCTACCCCTTATGCATTTGAAGTAGCTTTTTGTTCACTAGACTTATTTTGTTGAACAGGTTGTGCTGCTGTACCTGGTTTAGCACCTGCTTGTGGTGCAGCCGCTTGAGGTTGATACGGTTTAGCAACAACTTCTTGTTCTGGTTTTACTTTGGCAATCCCATCTACAATCACTTTATCGCCTGTGTTTAGACCTTGAGTGACAATCCAATCTTTACCTTGAACACCTACAGTCGTTACAGGACGGCTTTCTACTACACCTTTTGCATTTACAATCATCGCGATCGCTTGACCGGTTGGTGTGCGTGTAATTGCAGCTTGTGGAACTAAGTAAGCATTTGGAATTAAGCCTTGTACGATTTGCGCATTGGCAAACATACCTGGCAATAATAAATGGTTAGGATTTGAGAAGACTGCACGTAAAGTCACAGAACCAGTACTTGGATCTACACTTGCATCAGAAAATGCAAGATTTCCTTCTACACCGTAGTAGCTACCATCCTCAAGTTTTAGACGAACTTTGGTATTGTTGCTACGATCAATACTACCTTGACTTAATTGTTGACGTAGACGTAATAGCTCAGCACTTGATTGGCTGATGTCTACATAAATTGGGTCAAGTTGCTGAATCGTGACCAGAGCATTGGCTTGGTTTGCAGTGACTAAAGCGCCAGCAGTGACTGAAGAACGACCAGATTGACCTGATATAGGCGAACGAACTGTCGAATAACCTAGGTCAATTTGCGCATTTTTAACAGCAGCGTTTGATGCTGAAATATCTGCTTCTGCAAGTTTGATTTGAGCAAGTAAATCATCATATTCTTGCTTAGAAACAGCATTGATGCCGACAAGTTGACGATAACGATTTGCTTTAACTTGCAATGCATTTAAATTTGCTTGCTGACGTACTAAAGCTGCTTTTGCACTGTCTAAGTTTGCACGATTGATGCTTGAGTCAATCTCATAAAGAGGTTGACCTTCACGAACAAAACTGCCTTCAGTAAACAAACGTTTTAAAATAACACCATTTGTTTGTGGGCGAACATCAGAGATTTGATACGCTGAAGTACGACCTGAAAGTTCAACAGTTTGTTCTACGCTTTGTGGCTGAGCAACAATGACACCAACTTCAGTCGGCGGCATTTTTTGGGCAGCACCACCAGCTTGTTGTGCTGATTTAGGATCTTTGCTGCAGCCTACAAGTGCAATACTTGTTGCGAGAGCACAAGCAGTAAGGGCAGGGGCCCAAAGCTTTGCCGACATCATTATTCCACCTCGTTTAGATTTTTATCTAAAAATAATTTGTTCTGTCTTAACGTTTCTCGTGACAGTATGAGCCATAAAATAGCAGCCCATATGACACCTATACCCCATCCAGTGAGTACATCAGTTGGGAAATGTGCACCTAGATAAACTCTAGATCCCCCCATGCTTAGAAACCATAAAAAGCCCCCTAAGCTAATCCATTTAGCTTGGCGATGCTTTTGAAATATAAACATAATCGAACAGCAGACAATAGCAGCATAAATACTGTGGGCACTAGGAAATGAAGCACCATAGGTTTGCACCATTTGGTAGATTTCATCAGGTCTTGGACGATTGACTAGATATTTAATAATCCAACCAATTGCCGAAGCACCAAATAGACCAATGCTGATCATCAGTACATTCGCATATTGTTTGAGGCGTATGAAATATAAATTGCATAGCCCTGCGATCACAATCATTGACGGTAAGCCGCCCAGATAGGATAGGGTAAGTGCTAAACCATTTAAGACCTCTAAACGGTGTGTACTCATCCATACAACGCTTGAAAAATCAAATTGTTGTATCTGGTTAATGTTTAAACCAACACTCCCAATAAGTAAACCTATACAGCCAATAAGGAGCAATACATAAGGCATAAGATAACCTAGAGTATATAAATTGCGTACGTTAAGTTTATTTAATGCACCGAAGTGTACTAGCCAGTACACTTTTTTTCAAGTGAGTAAATTTAGGTAATTTATACTAATTTCTTTTTGTGAAATATTTAACAATTTGCACAAAAATTAACAAAAAGCTTAGTGATTTAGTTTGTTTTGTGAGTTTGCCTCATCTTCCAGTTGTAACGGTTGCTTTGGGGGCCAAAAGAAATCTAAAGGACGGGTAGAAAAATGGGTAAATATAAGTTTTGCCAATGGTTTCCATTGCGAAAAACGAACTTGTCTTGCTCGAAGTGCCACAATAATGGTGAGGGTGAAACTGACAAATAAGTTGGTTAAACCAATACACAACACGCCAAGGAAAGACACAATAATGAGACCAATATCAGGTGAGCCATTGATGGTCATTAAGCCTTGAATAAAGTTGGCAGCAGCAAAAGCAATATGACGGATATCTAATGGTAAGCCTAAAATAAACCCAATTGTTCCCATACTTCCAAGCATAATACCAAAGATAAAATTACCTGCTAAAGCACCCAAGTTTCTTTCTATATAGTCTGCAAATTTTTCCAACCTTGCTTGTCCCATTATTTTTTTCAATTTCATATGGGCTTTTAAACGAGGACCGACTTTTCGATAGACTGACATATTGTCAAAATATCCAGCGATTAATCCCGATAAAAATAAACAAACACCAGCGATTGCTGCATGTGGTATTGCTAGTGAGGTAAATGGATTTAGACTGGCGAGTAAGGTTGTCGCTTTCGCATGGGTTAAAAGTGGTTCATGCATCGAAAGTTGCCATAGATACGTTATTAAAGCTGCAGTTGGAATTGCAATCGAAATATTTCCCAGAATTGCAATAAACTGCGTCCGAATAATATTAATAATCAGTCCTGCAAGTTCAGCAATTTGTGCTGTTTTTGAACCTTTTTGGTGCTGAACTGTTGATGCTAGTGCGGCTGCAGTCATTGCTGGTTGCTTTGTTGCTACAGTAAAGTGCAAAACATGAATCAGTATAAAACCCAATGAATAATTCATGCTGTAAAGAAAAGCATGCATAAATGGTGCAAGAACTAAACGTGCTGTCAGTATTTTAAGTGTTGCCATGGTGGCAATAATCGCACCTGCACCTGCAGCTGCTTTATACATGCCAAAGAAACCTTTCTTATCGGTACTGACATAATGTTCGCCCGTCTTACTTGCATTTTCAGTGACTTGTAGTGCAATCAATTCACTATTAGTTTTGAGTAAATCACGTACACTGGTTTCACTATAGTGTGCATTGACTAAATCGGTGAGTAATTCGCCACAGAGTTGATAACGAATTTGATCATCTTCTACAAGTAAGTTGAGAAGCAGTTCAATTCGATCAATACATTGTTCTAGTAGCGATAATAAATAAGTCAGACTTAAGCTAACACCAATCCGTTTAATTGCTCGACGGATTTTTAATACCACATCGCGGCATTGTTCAATCATAACCAAAGCTTGATCTGCATCTGGAGCTATACCAATAGCAAGCTCATCTTCATCTTGATGCTGCTTCTTATACGCTTCTATAAATTCAACTATTTCACGATTTTGAACTAAAAAAGGAGATTCATATTCCTGAAGTTCTGGGTAAGCATTGATAAATTCAGGATACAGACCAATACCACTGATTCGATAGGAAAGTACTGTGATGGCTTTAACAATGTCGCGTTTAATTCCCAATTTATCGTTTTTATAACGATGACCTTGATTCAATAAGCGGAATAGTTGTTCCCATTTCTTTTCACTTATATTTTCCAGCCAATACTTATCGCTACGTTGATGAAACACTTTGCCGACCAAATCTTTGAGATCAGATTCGTCTTTTAATAAAGGTAGGAAATGTGCGCCGATACGTTGTCCAAGCTGATTCCAGAAACCGTCTAAGGATAAAATCCCGCTATCTGCATATAACCCTGCTTGTTTATAGTGGTTAACCAGTTTTAGTAAGTAACCTTGAAACGCAGATGATGCATTTGGTGTGATTAAGAGTGCTTGAAGTAATTCCTCAAATTTATTTTGACTTTCTTCTAAATTGTGGCTGTCAGTAGGTCTGATACGATTGATTAATTCAATTAATATATCAGGATTGGGAACAACTTTTATGCTATCAAGTTGTTCCTGCATAAGGAGGAAAAGATCATTAAATTGTATATGCATAAGCCTTGTTAAATTTTATTGAATTCGATGTAAGGCAAGTTGCGCTAAATTATACAATGCCTGGCGATACTCAGATTCAGGTAAATGATTTAAAGCCTGAATCGCAGCATGAGTTTCTTCTGTTGCACGGCGACTACAGTAATCTAAAGCACCTGAGGTCTGAACAATTTGAATCACCCGATCCAAATCGCTTGTTCCTCCAGTTGCAATACTTTTACGGATAATCTCGTGCTCTTCACCTTGGGTATTTGCTAAGGCTGAGATTAAAGGTAAAGTGGGTTTACCTTCCATTAAATCATCACCAATATTTTTACCTAATGTTTCAGCATCAGAAGTGTAATCTAAAATATCGTCAATAATTTGGAAGGCATTGCCAAAATGGCCAGCAAATAAGCGTAAAGATTCACGATATTCAGGTTTCCCAGCAAGGATTGCAGCACCTTCAGTTGCAAGTTCAAATAAACGAGATGTTTTACCGTGAATAATATCTAAATATGTTTGTTCAGTTGTTTCAGGTTGATGTTGGGCTTGGAGTTGTAACACTTCGCCTTCAGCGATTTCACAAGTGCCAGTTGAAAAGTCTTTTAACAAAATCATATTGTCTAGATCGACAAGAAGATCGAAAGCCCGAGAAATAAGGAAATCCCCAACCAATACCGCAGTTTGGTTGTTCCAAGTCGCGTTAGCAGTTGGACGACCACGACGTAAACCAGATTCATCGACCACATCATCATGCACTAGTGTTGCAGTGTGTAACATTTCTATGATGGCTGCCAGTTTACGATAAGGCTCCATCTGTAAGTCTGTTGCACCACATGCTTTTGCTGCAAGTAGGCACATAATTGGACGCATCCGTTTACCACCAGCTTCAACAACATGTTTACTGACCGCCATTACTAAAGCAACTTTTGAGGTAATCCCTTCATTAATAAACTTGTCCATTGCAGCAAAGTCGGTTGCAACTGGAGCGAGAATATCTTGCTTAAAGTCGATGGTCATCGGGTGGGAGCCTCATGCAAATGCGTTATAAGTTGCTAGTGTAACAATTAACATGTCTCAATGTTGCTTTTGAAAGCAGACATCGTGCCTGAATCTTAATGATTTGTTCCTCCTTTGTCCAAAGATGAATAAAGCATTTAACATTCAATAGATCATTCTTTTGAGCTACATAGTAGCGGATTTGTTTTAAAAATCTATTTCAATTTTAGCTGGATCTTAAAAAAAAATTCATATTATCAAAGGGAGAATCTTAAAAAAATGAATATATGCAGATTATTTTCTATACAATGCTAATATTTGCTGGAAATGACTTGTTGTTTAATTCATTATCACTTAAAATCTTTGCCCTTGAATAACCCCCAGTGGCGTTCGTCTTAAGATCGGTATATTCCTTTATCGGCACGACGACACGGGTCAGTTGGAGTACGTTATGTACGCAGTAATCCAAAGCGGTGGTAAACAGCACCGTGTTGTTGAGGGTGAAACCCTTAAAGTAGAATTGTTGAAAGCTGAAACTGGCGCGACTATTACATTTGATGATGTATTAATGGTTGTGAATGGCGAAAGTATTCAAATCGGTGCTCCAGTTGTAGCTGGCGCAAAAGTAACTGCAGAAGTGGTTGGTCACGGTCGTCATGACAAAATTCGTATTGTTAAAATGCGTCGTCGTAAGCACTACCGTAAACAACAAGGTCACCGTCAATGGTTTACCGAGTTGAAAATTACTACGATCGCAGGTTAATCACTAGGAGTATATAGACATGGCAACTAAAAAAGCCGGTGGTTCGACCAAAAACGGTCGTGATTCGAATCCTAAAATGTTAGGTGTTAAAATGTACGGTGGTCAAGCTGTGACTGCTGGTAACATTATCGTTCGTCAACGTGGTACAGAATTCCACGCGGGTACAAATGTTGGTATGGGTCGTGACCATACTTTATTTGCTACTGCTGACGGCGTAATCAAATTTGAAGTGAAAGGTCAATTTGGCCGTCGCTATGTATCTGTTGAAGCGTAAGTTTTAATAGTGCAAAAAAGCCCGCTTTATTGCGGGTTTTTTTATCAGTTTTTTTAGCATTAAAGAAAAAACCATCTTCATCATGATGAATAATTTTCAACATATTGCACCAATAACAATACAAAACTTCTTATTTTCTCAATTATTACTGACTCAATTTGGTTTAAGATAAGCAATCTAATAAATTACATTCTGTGCCAAATATTATCTGAATATTTTAATTGAGGTGCAGACATAGAAAAGGTGGACATATGAATATGCTTCGTAAAACGATGGGTGCAGTGGCTATAAGTGCAGCGCTGTTTGCACCTGTAATGAGCACAACAGTTTTTGCAGCAACTGCTGCTTCGGAGCAACAAGCAACCGCAAATCTGGTTAAACAACTCAGTGGTGTAAAAAGCTTTACTGCAAATTTTGAGCAAACCACAAAAGCGACTCAAACAGGTAAAGTTGCACAGAAAAAGGGTTTAACCGCTCAACATATGAATCAAACTTTTAAAGGTACAATGAAGGTTGAGCGCCCTGGTAAATTCTATTGGGAAACCACGACACCCGCGAAACAGACTATTGTGACTGCAGGTCGTACAGTGTGGATTTATGATCCTGACTTACAGCAGGCTGTACGCCAAAGTTTAGATGAGCAGGTTGCCAATACACCGGCATTACTACTCAGTGGTAATACCGAGCAAATTCAAAAGGCTTATCGTATTACTCAGCCAAATGCAGGTAAAACTTACTATACCTTGTATCCAAAACAAAAAGATGGTGCTTTCCAAAGCTTGACGATTAGTTTTGGGGCGAAAAATGCACCGACTTTAATGATCTTGCAAGATTCTTTAGGTCAAACAACCACTGTGCGTTTTAACAATGTACAGGTCAATGCGGCTATCCCAGCATCTACCTTTAATTTTGTGCCACCTAAAGGTACAGATATCATAGATCAATAAACGATTTTAAGTGAATAGAAGAGCAACCATAAGGTTGCTTTTTTTATGCCAATTAAACAGAACAAAGCAATAGACTCGGTCATGTTAATCAGGCGAATGATAAATAGCGACGAGCAAATAAAGTGGCTTTCAATATAAGATTATTCTATGCTCAAACAAGGGTTTGAATATAAAAATAGAGATTCTGTATGTATCGCAAAACACAATTGAAACTCAAACATTACCCAAGGATAACTGCGCAAAAATCATTTTTTAATGTTTTGAGACAAAAGTTAATCTGCGTGATTGGGCGATTTTTAAGGCGACATCGTCGTGATAAGGAAGTTAATCTATATCACAAAAAGCTTTACCAACCAGTTGAAGAAATCATCACAACTCACTTAAAAATATCAGGAATTATCCCAGATCATTTAAATGGCTTATTGTTAAGAATTGGTTCAAATCCGATTGAGATAGAAAAGCCTTCATTATTTGAGTGGTATCTTGGTCATGGAATGATTCATGCACTCAAATTACAAGCAGGTAAAGCAATCTGCTTTAAAAGCAGTATGCTGGCCACAGATACTGTACAGAAATATAAACAACGTCCCTCAATAGGTGGTTTTCGCCGTGGCGCACATGATGTTGTGAATACCAACATTTTTAAACATGCAGGAAAGCTTTGGGCAGTGATTGAAGCTGGCGCGTTTCCGATCTGCTTAGATGATGAGTTAAATGCAGAACGTTATCAGTTGTTTAATAGTGATGCTGATTTACCGTTTACGGCACATCCTCGTAAAGATATCAAAACAGGGCACCTACATGCGATTAGTTATGATGCCTTAGATCGTAAAAATGCCTATTACCAAGTGATTGATCAGCATGGCGATTTGATTCATGTGACGCAAATTTTATTACAACATGGTCCCATGATTCATGATTGTCTCATTACACAACATGAAGTTTTGGTTTTTGATTTTCCACTTACTTTTTCTATGGCTCGATTATTACGTGGCGCAAGTGTTCCGTATCAATGGAATAAACAACATCCAGCGCGTATCGGAATATTGCCTAAATATGGAAATGCTGAAAAGATTCAGTGGATTGAGCTTGAGTCATGTTTTGTTTTTCATGCGGCAAATGCTTTTCGTGATCATGAAAATAGAATTATTTTAGATGTTTTAGTACATCAGGACGATTTTGAACATTCTCAACACGCAGCTTATGAATTGCAACATGCACAATTAGAGCGTTGGAGCATTGATCTAAACTCACAGACATTAGATAGATCTGTACTCGACTCTCGGATTCAAGAATTTCCGAAAATTGATGCGCGTTTTACTGGGATTCCATATCGTTATTTATATACTTTGGGTTTTGCTGGAACTGCATTGTTCAATTGTTTATATATTCATGATTTAGAAATGCAAACATCGGTGAGTTATGATTTTGGTATACAGTGGGCAATGGGTGAAGTCACTTTTGTGGCTGAGCATGAGCACAGTGCAGAAGGGCATGGTTATTTGATGGCCTATTTACATCATTTGGACGGAGAAGCAGCCAAAGCTGTTATTTTAAAAGTAAATGGATTGGAAATTCAGCCACAAGCTGAAATTGATTTGGGGGTACATGTACCACTGGGGTTTCATTGTAATTGGGTGGATTTAGCTTAAGGTTTGAATTATGACTGTAGATTTTAAACATCCCTTATATCATCCAGAAACGGCCTCTAACTCTTTTATCACTGCAGATCTTTTTTTGTGTTTAATCAAGCTTTATGAAGTTTTTTTCAAACAGAGAATCCAGTTTTGAGCTGAGTCGTTACTACGATGTATATTTAGAAGTCACCCCAAATAAAAAAATATTAAAAGCTTTATTTTCAGTTCACAATAATTATGAAAAGTATCTTTTAAATACAATTTTCTATTGTTATGACATAAAGAAGAAAGTGTTTATTTATGATGACGCGAGTGATTTATTTGAAGAACAAATTGATGAAGTCAGATGCGATTTTGAGGATAATTTGGATGGAGTTGTCAGTCCTGCAATCACATTGAAAATGATCAAACAAGCTGGGAAGTATTTTGTTCAACATAATGAACGTGGTGCTCCACGACAGTTCCATACTTTTGTGCTAACATTTTTTAGTGATAATGATTTATTTGTAGTTTTGGCTCAACCCAGTGTTGGCCCTGACCCTGAGGATTGGATGTTTGGTGTTATTAGTGGTATTCAATGTTATTTAGTTTTTGATCTAATGAGTTTAAAAATTATAAAAAAGTATTATTTGCACACAAGAAATGATTATTTAAAACATAGTTATCAAGAAAAAAGATGGATAAATGAGCGTATCAACAGGAAGAAGATGTTAGCAGAAAGCAAATCTTTGAAATAACAACGCGCTTATTTACAGTGTAAATAGGTGATAATTACAATAATGAATATTAATTTAAAGGTTCTGGTTTTATGATAGGGCTATTACTAAATATGCTTTAAAGATATAGAAATGAAAGTAAATTTTAAAAGTGGTCTGATTTTTTTATCTCTTTTATCCAGTATGCTCATGGTTAGCGCATGCCAGGAAAAGCCGGAACCTCAAGCAGAACAGGCTACAACTGCGACTCAACACGCGCAAATACCGCTGATTCAAGCCAAAGTTGAGCGAGTCAACGTGGTAAAAAAACAGTTTTGTGATGAAGATGGTTGTACACAATATGATTTGCAAACTGTTAAAAGTAATGTGTCTTGGCTAGATGATTATTTTCTAAATCGTATTAAAAAAGATGTACCTGGCGCATTTGAAAAAGATCAAAATCATGCCCAAGCTGAAAGTGAAGCGCAATCTTCAGCTAAAGGTTTAAATCAAAATTCAATTTATGTTCGTTTTATTTCACAACAAAATAATTTAGCCACTTTTGTGATCCAGACTTATACCTATGTAGCAGGTGCAGCTCATGGGATGTATCACAATGAATATGTGACATTCGATTTAACCACGCAAAAGCGCCTCGCCTTAACTGATATTCTAAAACCAAACGTGGAAGCAAAAGTGGCTGAACAGCTTTATGATGCCAATGCGAATTGGTTGATTCAAAAAGATATTACACGTGAAAAGTTGCAGTTAAGCGATAACTATTATTATGGTGTAAATGGTCTAGTTTTTGTTTATCCACTGTATGAGCTTACCTCTTATGCAGAAGGTATGCCTGAGTTAAAACTGCCGTATCAAGTTGCAAAAGATTTGATTAAAGCTGAGTATTTACCAAGTCTACCTCAAGTCGAAGCGGCTGTCGAAAAACCTGTTACACCTTAATTGCCTTCAAATCATACAATTCATGTATGTCTAATGCTCTGTCACTGTATTTTTTACAGTGAAGAGCTTACACTATAGTCAGTTTTTTTCTTACCCTTTAGATTGACTATGATCGACCCGAAATTAATCAGAAATAATATCGAGGCTGTAAACTTAGCCTTAGCCAAACGTGGTGTACAACTCAACGTTGAAGAATGGGCATCACTAGAAGCTCGCCGTAAAGAAATCCAGTCTAGAACTGAAAACTTACAGGCAGAGCGTAATTCGGGTGCGAAACAAGTTGGTCAAATCAAAAAATCTGGTGGCGATGCTTCAGAAATCATGGCACGTATGGGTGCGATTGGTGATGAAATTAAAGCTGCTGAAGTTGAATTGAATGAACTTCAAGCTGAATTAGAAGCAAAATTACTCTCTATCCCAAACATGCCACATGAGTCTGTACCAGAAGGGAAAGATGAAAGTGATAATGTTGAAGTATTAAAATGGGGAACACCGCGTCAATTTGATTTCGAAATCAAAGACCATACAGACCTTGGCGAAATGATGGGTGGTTTAGAGTTTGAAACGGCAACCAAGTTAACGGGGACACGTTTCAGTGTATTGAAAGGTCCATTAGCCCGTTTACAACGTGCATTGACCCAGTTCATGCTCGATACGCATACCCTGAAAAATGGTTATACTGAAGCATATGTACCCTATCTTGTTAATGCAGACTCATTGCGTGGTACGGGTCAACTGCCTAAATTTGAAGAAGATTTATTTAAATTACAAGGTGAAAAAGAATACTATTTGATTCCAACGGCTGAAGTTCCAGTGACGAACTTTGTACGTAATGAAATCATTGATGCTGATCGTTTACCGTTGAAATATGCTGCGCATACACCATGTTTCCGTAGTGAGGCGGGTTCTTATGGTCGTGATACTCGCGGTTTGATCCGTCAACACCAATTCGACAAAGTTGAAATGGTTCAAATCGTAAAACCTGAAGATTCAATGGATGCTTTGGAAGCATTGACAGGGCATGCGGAAGGGATCTTACAAGCATTGGGTTTACCATATCGTAAAATCGTTTTATGTGGTGGTGATATGGGCTTTGGTGCATGCAAAACTTATGATTTAGAAGTTTGGGTACCAAGCCAAGATACATATCGTGAGATTTCTTCTTGTTCAAGTATGGGAGATTTCCAAGCACGCCGTATGATGGCGCGTTATCGTGCAGATCAAAAGAAAACTGAGCTGGTACATACTTTGAATGGTTCAGGCTTGGCTGTAGGTCGCACTTTATTGGCTGTGATGGAAAATTACCAACGTGCTGATGGCTCTATTGAAGTGCCAGAAGTGTTACGCCCGTACATGGCTGGTGCAACATTTATCGATTAAATGTCGAAAACTCGATATTTGGTTCAGTTTTGTGCATAAATATTGCTTAGTACAATCAGATTTGAACTTTTGAGGAACACTGTGGAAATTTTCCCAATTTCACTAAAACTGCAAGGGCAACCTTGTCTGATTGTGGGTGGTGGGCATATTGCTTACCGCAAAGCAGTATTACTTGCAAAAGCAGGTGCAGTGATTCATGTGATTGCGCCAAATATAGAGCAAAATCTCTTAGATATTGTCCATTCAACCTATGGGCAATATCATGCGGATAAATTTGATTATCAAATTAGCCTAAGTAGCTATCGTTTGGTGATTGCTGCAACCAATGATAAAGCTGTCAATCAAGCTGTTTTTGAAGCTTGTGAAGATTTAAATGTGTTGGTCAACAGTGTTGATGATCCTCCACATTGTCGCTTTATGGTGCCTGCGATCATTGACCGTTCACCACTGGTAGTTTCAATTGCCACCAATGGTGCTTCTCCTGTTTTATCTCGCCAGATTCGTACTCAGCTCGAAGCTTCTATTCCACATGGCATGGGTAAACTTGCTGATTTTTCTGGAAAATGGCGTAAAGCAGTTAAAGAGCAGATTAGTAATCCTGATGAACGTCGAATCTTTTGGGAAGATTTATATGCCAGTCCTTTAAAAGAGCAGGTGTTTAATGACAACCTCAAAGAGGCGGATCGTTTAATTGAACAAGCTTTGACAAAATGGCAAAAACCAAAAGGTGAAGTTTATTTGGTGGGGGCAGGACCAGGTGATCCTGAGCTGTTAACTTTAAAAGCACTTAGACTGATGCAGCAAGCGGATGTGGTGATTTATGACCGTTTGGTCTCTCCAGCAATTTTAGAATTATGTCGGCGTGATGCTGAAAAAATATATGTCGGAAAAGCACGTTCTAATCATTCCGTGCCACAAGATGGTATTAATGCATTACTGGTCAAATATGCCACCGAAGGCAAACGTGTATGTCGTCTAAAAGGTGGTGATCCATTTATTTTTGGTCGCGGTGGTGAAGAAATTCAAGAGCTTTTTGCAGCCAATATTACATTCCAAGTCGTCCCAGGTATTACTGCTGCATCAGGTTGTTCAGCCTATGCTGGGATTCCGCTTACACATCGTGATTATGCACAAAGCGTTCGTTTTTTAACGGGGCATTTAAAAGAAGGTTCACCAGAATTACCCTGGAATGAGCTGGTTTACGAAAATCAGACATTGGTTTTATATATGGGCTTGGTGGGACTAGAAAAAATTTGTGAAAATCTAATATCACATGGTCAACGTCCAAATATGCCAGTGGCTTTGATCTCCAAAGGGACAACCCCAGATCAAAAGGTGGTGGTTGGAACTTTGGCAGATATTGCATCAAAAGTTGAAGAAAACCATATTCAAGCGCCTACTTTGACCATTATTGGTGAAGTGGTGAATTTGCGCGAACAGTTACAGTGGCAATAATATCTGCCTAAATTTTTCTTTAAAAAACTGACATGATCTTTTTTTAAAGTACTTAGGTTGTATTCTGATAAGTAGAGATCTCCCGTGATTCATGTTGTTTTATACGAGCCTGAAATTCCTGCAAATACAGGGAATATCATTCGTTTATGTGCCAATACAGGTGCACAATTACATCTAGTCAAGCCTTTAGGTTTTGAACTGGATGATAAAAAGTTGCGCCGTGCAGGATTGGATTATCATGAATGGGCACATATGAAAGTTTGGGAAAACTTTGCTGAATGTCTGGCACATTTAGAGGTGCAGGGGATTGATCTTGATGCGATTTATCCTTTAACTACCAAAGGTACTGAAACACCGCATACTTCAGATTTAAACCGACCTGTGGCTTTATTGATGGGGCCAGAAACACGTGGCTTACCAGAAGATGTCCGTATGATGTTCCCAAAGGTGCATTGGATTCGTTTACCTATGGCACCGAATTCACGTAGTCTGAATTTATCAAATGCCACCGCAGTGATTCTATATGAAGCATGGCGTCAACAAGGATTTAAAGAATTAAAATAAAAATCATAACCCATCGTTTAGATGGGTTTTTATTCATATTGGTTTATGATTTCCTTTTGAGAAAGAGCGATGTGATTATCTTTGAATAAAAGCGACTTCATCTGTTGGAGGCTTTAAAATGAGTAATCACAATATTTATCTTAATTTTTGCCCTTTCTTTGCTGTGTAGCAAATGTCTGAGCCAGTCATTTTTTCTATAACCGTTCCTAAATAATGTGGACAGTCTGTATCAGAGTGCTCCGACATTTGTACTTTATTATCCATACTTTAAAATAATTCAGATTTTAACTATTTGTTTGGTCCTAAATAGGTCACTGTTTCAGATTTCGGTATACCTTTATAATCTGTGATTAAGATATTCAGTTTAATTTTTTGTCCTTTTTTAAATTCAGAGCGATTCGGGAAATTTCTTAAATTTTCTTCTAAGACTTTGCCGATATAGTATTGACAACCACTATCTGCTCGGCCTACCTCTTGCGCTTTTTTTACAACACCTTTTATGTTGAGTGTTGTTTCCTCAATTTCACCTAAGCCATCTTTATTGATATATAGCGTACGTGTAGAAGTGTTTTCTAAAAGCTTAACCTCTAAATCACAAGAATTTTCATAGGACGCAAAAGCACTATGGCTGAGGATTGCTAGAATAAAGAGCAGTGGAATTTTCATTATTTTTCTCCCTTTGATATGTTTTATTAAAATTATGCTGAGTTTAATCATATTTACAACATATCAAGCTGAGTTAAAGTCATGTTCTGAGTGTTGAGATTTATGCTTCCTGCAACAGAGCTGGCTCATTTTTTGCTTGAATTGCATCAAATTGTTCTTGTGCGCGAATCACATGTTGCACATTGCCTTCAGCCCAGAGCTTAAATGATAAAGCAGTTTGAGCAAACTCAAAGCCTAGAGAGGTTAATGCATATTCAACACGAATCACATTGTTCTCATGAATTGTACGGGTGATAAATCCATCTCTTTCCAGAATTTTTAATTTTTGCGAAAGTACTTTAGGTGAGATCCCTGTTAAGTTTTTTTTCAGTTCATTGAAGTGTTGAGAGTGCTGATGAAGTCGATAAATAATCATCAAAACCCACTTATCTGCAAATTTTTCAAAAAAAGATCGTGCCGGGCAATTTGGATGAAAAATATTAAAATTGAATGCATTAGTCATCAATCTATACCTCTATTTGGAAAGTTATAACCAAGAAATGACCAGTTACCACATAGTAACTAATTGATACTAGATTTCAAAAGTATATCATAAGTTAATCAGGTCAATACAACTTCTGCTGATTGATAGCGTTGATAGACCATTTTATATTTATGAGCGTGGTTTTAATGAAAATAACAGATGCGGTCGTTTTTATTACGGGTGCAAATCGTGGTCTAGGTTTAGCACTTGCCCAGCAAGCGATACAACGTGGCGCCAAGAAAGTTTATGCAGGCATGCGTAATCTTCAAGGTTTTAATCAACAGGGTATTATTCCGATTGTTGTAGATGTCACAGATCCCGTATCTATTCAAAAAGCTGTTGCAGAATGTGGTGATGTCAATCTATTAATCAACAATGCAGGTATTGCACGCTTAAATGAAAGTCCTGTAGACGCAAATATTGCAGCAGTGACACGGACGGTTTTAGATACCAATCTTTATGGTGTGATCAATACGACTCAGCAATTCTCTCCAATTTTAGCAAGCCATTCTGAAAGTTATATCGTCAATATTTTATCGGATGTGTCTTGGGAACCCAGCACGATGTTAGCCAGTTATGCGATTTCTAAAGCAGCAGCATGGTCATTTACCAATTCAACTCGACAATGGTTAGTTAAAGCCAATGTTCATGTGATGGGGGTACATGTCGGTTTTGTCGACACAGATTTAACCCAATCACTCGATATTGCCAAAATTTCTCCACACACAGTGGCGCAACACGTATTTGATGGAATTCAACAAAATGCCTTTGAAGTGTTGGTTGGGGAATCTACCCAACAACTCAAACAAGGTCTAACGGCAACCGTTCCAAGTTATATCAAACATTAATTTTTAAATATTTACCGTCTATATAAGAGGACTTATCATGTCAAAAATCGCTGTTGTTTATCATTCAGGTTATGGCCATACCAAAGTCATTGCAGAAACCTTTGCCAATGAAATTCAGGCAACACTTATCGAAGTGGATCAAGAAGGCAATATTCAAGATCAAGATTGGGACACTTTGGATGCTGCAGATGCAATCGTATTTGGTGCACCAACTTACATGGGCGGTGTGCCTTGGCAATTTAAAAAATTTGCAGATGCATCATCTAAGCGTTGGTTTACTCGTGCATGGGCAGACAAGGTTTTTGGTGGTTTTACCAACAGTGCAAGTATGAATGGCGATAAGCAAGTGACATTAATTTCGTTACACACTTTGGCTTCACAGCACGGTGGTATTTGGGTCAGCCTCGGTTTAGCACCTTCAAACACTAAAAGTGCTACACGTCAGGATGTGAACAGCTTAGGTGGGTCTGTGGGCTTATTGGTTCAATCACCTGCTGATGCCAGTGTTGATGAAATTCCAAGCGGTGATTTAGAGACTGCAAAACAATATGCAAAACGTATCAAAGCGATTACGGAAAAATTTATTGCATCATAATTGCAGTTGATATGACTGAAATAACAAAGGCGCATAAAGCGCCTTTGTTATTTGATTACAAATGCAATAATCAATTATTCATGTTCATTATGTTGTGGTGCAGGGTAGCGGAAACCACGAGTTTTATAGGCTAAATATGCTACACCTAATACAGCCCATGCAAGTCCGAGTTTTAATGCCATTTCATCAATTTCTAACCACATCAAGAATACACTGGCAAAACCAAGAGACGGAATCACCACATAATTGATGATTTCTTTGAGTGATTTTGTTCTGCCATCACGTAAGGCGTAGCGTGAAATCACGGAGAAATTCACAAAACTAAAGGCTGTTAAAGCACCAAAGCTAATTAAGTTGACAATATGCTCAAGGTCAAGAAAACCCGCCGATAACGCAACAACACCGACAATCAAAATATTATAAGTCGGGGTATGTAATTTTGGACTGATGTGACCAAAAATCTTTTTGTTAATCACGCCATCACGACCCATTACATACATCAAACGTGATACCCCAGCATGTGCAGAAATACCAGAAGCCAGTACAGCAATGACCGCAAAATACAACACTAACTTTTTAAATGCGATGCCTGTAATTGCCGTTAGAATTGTTGCATTGCCAAGAGCTTCAAGCATCACAGGTTGAGACTCATCCAGCGGATTAAAGTAAAGATTGGCATTACTTGGGAAAAATAGCTGAATAAAATAGGTACTAAAAATAAAGATAATACCCGCGATCAACGCTGTAGAGAAAATTGCTTTTGGTAAGGTTTTTTCAGCATCTTTGGTTTCTTCTGCAAGGGATGATAACGCATCAAAACCTGTGAAAGAGAAACAAAGAATCGTTGCACCACCGATTAACGCACCAATTGCAGTCATTTCACTCCAGAATGGAGCAAGTGACCATAGTTCAGCTTTATCTGGGTTTAAGGTGCCATCTGCGTAAATACCCTGAGTTAGCAGTAAATAAACTTCATAAACAAAGTAGAAAATGATCGCAAGTTGCACCACAACAATGGTACTGTTAAATCGAGCAACAAAACGTGAACCAAATAGGTTGATCACAGTCATAATTGCAGTTAGTGCTATGACCCAGATCCAGTTATTCACATCTGGGAATAAGGCTCTTAAGTAAATATCAGCCAAAATGATGTTGACGAGTGGAGATAATAAATAATCTAACCAAGAAGACCAACCCACCATAAAGCCGACATTCGGGTGAATCGATTTTTGCGCATAGGTATAAGCAGACCCTGACGAAGGGTAGCGCTTGATCATATGACCATAACTGATAGAGGTCAGAAGAATGGCAACAAGCGCAAAAATATAAGAAGTTGGAACATGTCCATGGCTTCCGTCGGACACTAAACCAAAGGTATCAAATAAGGTAAGTGGCTGAATATACGCTAGACCAATAATGATAATATGCCACAGCACAAGATTTTTTTTCAGTTTTGCTGTGGATTGAGTCCCAGAGATATCTGTCAACGGCGTTATCCTCTTAATCGTTGATCAAGGATCAGTCATATTTATAAGGATCGTTTGAGACGAACGATCCCCCCTAAGAATAAAACAAAAGTGCGCCAATCTACTCTAAAAGGTCACATTTGTCAGTAACTTTGTTCGCTTTTTTAGCAGAAAACGTGCCATCTTGATCAAAAAATAAGTGACTGCCGATTCTGCAAGATAAAAGCCCGATGTTTAGATAAACATCAGGCTATTTACTATCGGGGGCTGTCAACATTTCATCTGGGGACGACATCACTGCAAATATAGACTTAGTGCCAATAGCTCCCTCTATATTGTCGCAATTTTAGACAATTACCAAGCTTTTTCTAAGATCGACTTTAAATCTTTAAAAGTAGCTTCTTTCGGATTGAAAATAATTGAGCCATCATTGAGTGCTTTTTCAGCAACTTCATCCAGCTGTGCTTGAGTGACTTTGCCTGTTTCACTTAGGGTGCGTGGTAGTTTGGTCAAATGATAGAGACGATCACGCATGGTATTTAACGTTTCAATGGCCTTATCTGCACGCTGGTTAGCAGGCGTTTGTGCATAAATATCAGCACCAGCAAGTGGCAGCAAGAGATCGGCAATCTTGTCACCATTGAGGTCTTTGTTGTATTCCAACACATAAGGAAGAAACAGATTCATACATAAGCCATGAGGCAAATGCGCAACTGCACCTAAAGCATGGCCAAGTGAATGTACAATACCAACCATCGAGTTAGAGAATGCGATGCCCGCCATTGTTGATGCCTGAGCAAGTTCTAAGCGACCTGTTGCATCACTAGGGTGATCCAGTACATCAAATAAACTATTGCTAATCTTCTTGATGGCAGCAGTTGCATATGCATCAGAAATTGGATTGGCTGCAATACATGTGTAGGCTTCCACAGCATGCGTCATTGCATCCATCGCTGTCATTGCAGTCAAGTGTGGTGGCAATGTTTGAGTCATACGCGGATCAAGAATAGCCGCATGTGGCATTAAGTAATTCGAGGCAAATGCCATTTTGACATTTTTTTGATTGTCCGATACCACGGCTGCCAAGGTCACTTCTGAACCTGTACCTGAGGTCGTGGGAATGACAAAAAATGGTTTAAGTGGGCGAGGGAGGTTGTGAGCGCCTGAATACTTCAGCAGATCATCACCACCTTCTGAGACTAAAATATTTGCTGTTTTAGAGGTATCAATTACTGAACCACCACCCACAGCAATAATCGCATCACAGTTATTTTCACGATAAGCTTGCGCAGCGGCACGGACTGTTTCAAGGCTTGAATCAGGTGGAACATCATCAAAAATAATGCCAATTTCAATATCTGTAGATTCAAAAGCAGCTTCGATAGGGGCCAAAAGGTGATTTGCACGTACTCCTTTATCAGTGATAATCATGGGACGCTTAGCGCCTAATGATGCGAGTTCGAAAGGAATATGTTCGAGTGCAGCATGACCAGCGATCACTTTTACAGGACAGAAAAATTCGTAATATGGTTTAGCCATGTGTTAAGCACTCCCTTTTAAATATGATTGGGCAACTTTGAGATAGATATTTGCAGCACCCGCCAATTTTTCTTTTAAGCTCAATTCTGATGGATATTCTTTTACAGCGAGCTCTGCGACCAGTTTAGGTAAAATTAATGCTTCCATTTTATTCAGACAACGGACTAAACGGATGGCATGTGCTACATCTCCGTCTGCAATCATACGGTCATTTGCAAAAGCTTGAGCTGTGCTTTCCTGAAATGAAAAGACTAAAAAAGCATGGTGAACATGTTTGAAAATAATCGACAGATCTGGTTTGCCATCTAAAGATTTAACGAGTTCAAGTTGCTTGTTTTGGTTGACTCTGGCAATAAATGAAGCGCCATTTGGAAAAACTTTCATGGATAATGTAAAACCAACAGGGAGTACTGATACTTCATGTTTAATTTCATCATCAACTTGACTCGCCATAACCAAACCTCTGCCAATCACATCCATCATGAGTTTGACATAGGCTTGTTCTAAAGCGGGTTTGATAGATTTACTTGAAATCACTCGCTAATCCCTTATATAAAATTGTACTTTTGTTTTAGAGTAATTACTCTAATTTGTTTTCAGATAAAAATAAAGCGATTTATTTGTGAATGACTTCATGGTCATTTGATTTTTTATCAATGACTTTAATATCACTAAAGTAACCACTCTGTTGAAAATACTCAATCACATCTTTCGATAGTTGGCTGTAATCAGGGTGGTTTGTGATCAGATCACAGACGCGGACCATTTCTAAACCTGCATAACCACACGGATTAATGGTATGGAAGCCGTCTAAATTACAATCAATATTTAATGCCAAACCATGATAACTACGACCTTTACGGATTTTAAAACCGAGTGAACCAATTTTACGTTCATTGACATAAACACCCGGTGCATCAGCTTTGGCATAGGCTTCTATATGATATTTCTTGAGCAGATTGATCATTAAATTCTCTGCATAAGTGACCAATGTACGTACATTCCATTTCAAGCGGTTTAAATCAAACATGAAATAAATCACCATTTGACCGGGACCATGCCATGTCACTTGTCCACCACGATCTGATTGAACAACAGGGATATCACTGTGCATTAAAATATGCTCAGGTTTTCCTGCTTGCCCCTGAGTGAGTACATCAGGATGTTGCAATATCCAAAGTTGATCTGGAGAGTGTTCATCACGTTGTTCAGTAAAAGATTTCATTTCCTGAAAACGCTCGGCATAAAGCGTTAAGTCTTGATATTGACGAATAATCAGATGTGGTTTTAGAACAGCATCGTTCACAGACAAGTGCCCTTAAAATATAGAAATCGCTTTAATTATAAAGAAATTTAGTCTGGAAAAGTGAAAGCAATTGCTGATCATTTGCAAATAAACCAGAGGGGCATATTACACTCCTTAAAATCCTGACGCATAAAAAAACACGCCATTGGGGCGTGTTTTTAAGTCATTTCAGCATTACAACGCAGTACGAATATGTTCGCAAGCCGCAAGGTCAGCATACAAGGCATGCACTTGCTCTAGTTCTTCAAAACGTAGTTGGGCTGTAATCGAATGATATTTACCTGTACGTGATGGTTGTACAACAAGTGTCGCTTCATTAAATTCAGGGAAATGTTTTACCAAAATTTCAACTACAGCACCACGTAATTCTTCACCCGCATTACCAATCAATTTAATTGGGTAATCCATTGGAAAAACCCAAAGATCTTCTTGTAATTCGCGAGATGGAGTGCGGTCTAACATTTTTTCACCTTTAATTTATCAACAATGCCTGCATAAGTGCAGGCATTGTGTTTCTCTTAAATACTTAATGGGGTTACTCGATTGATTTTCAAGTCCCGAAAGTATTCATAGATTGAACAACTTCAAATTAGTCATTTTCGAGGAACGAACGTAAATGTTCTGAACGAGAAGGATGACGAAGTTTACGTAAAGCTTTTGCTTCAATCTGACGAATACGTTCACGTGTTACATCAAACTGTTTACCCACTTCTTCCAAAGTATGGTCGGTCGGCATATCGATACCAAAACGCATTTTTAAGACTTTCGCTTCACGTTCAGTTAAATTTTCAAGTACTTCACGTGTAGCTTCTTTTAAGCCTTCTGAAGTCGCAGCATCAACGGGTGAAGTGATGTTGCTATCTTCAATGAAATCACCAAGATGAGAATCTTCATCATCACCAATTGGAGTTTCCATAGAAATAGGTTCTTTGGCAATCTTAAGAACCTTACGAACTTTGACTTCGTCCATTTCAAGACGTTCACCTAATTCTTCAGGTGTAGGTTCACGCCCCATTTCTTGAAGTAATTGGCGAGATACACGGTTGATCTTGTTAATCGTTTCGATCATATGCACAGGGATACGAATCGTACGTGCTTGGTCCGCGATCGAACGCGTAATTGCCTGACGAATCCACCATGTTGCATAGGTCGAGAACTTATAACCACGACGGTATTCAAACTTGTCTACCGCTTTCATCAAACCAATATTACCTTCTTGAATTAAATCCAAGAATTGTAATCCACGGTTTGTGTATTTTTTCGCAATTGAAATTACCAAACGTAAGTTGGCTTCAACCATTTCCTTCTTGGCACGACGAGCTTTGGCTTCACCAATCGCCATACGTTTAGAAATGTCTTTAATTTCTTTTACGTTTAGATCAAGGTCTTTTTCAATATCAGCAATTTTTTGCTGGAATGCCAAAACATCAGGTCGAACTTTTTCTAAATAGCCTTTTTGTTCAGCAGGTGCCTTTGCAATTTGTTCATCTAACCAAGCTGGGTTTGATTCTTGACCTGGGAACGATGTACGGAATTGTGTACGGTCCATACGACCGCGGCGAACTGCATAACGCATAACCTCGCGTTCAGAAGTACGAATTTGTTCATGCGTACCACGAATCATTTCTGAAATGATGTCAAATAAACGTGGTGTAAATTTAAACATCATAAACACAGTTGCCAGCGCTTCCATTGCCTCAGTCCCTTGGGTACTGTTACGGCCATGTTGAGCAATTGCTACTTTTGCATTATTCCAAACAGCTTCTAATTCTTCAAAACGCGCTTTTGCAATTTCTGGATCTGGGCCAGATTCGCCTTCAGAATCATCATCACTTTCAGATTCTTCTTCTTCATCTTCATCATCCAACTTAACTTCTTTCGTTGGTTTTGCAGACGTATCTACTTCTTCAACGATAACTTCAGCTTCGTCTTCTAAAACCTCGGGAATCACTTCGTCAGATTCAGGATCTAGATAGCCTGATAAAATATCAGCAAGGCGACGCTCGCCAGTTTCGTAATCTTTATATTCTTGTAAAACAACTTCAACAGCATTTGGCCAATAAGCAATCGAATGTAAAACGTCACGAATACCTTCTTCAATCCGTTTGGCAATACTAATTTCGCCTTCACGTGTTAAAAGTTCAACGGTACCCATTTCACGCATATACATACGTACCGGGTCAGTTGTGCGACCTGGTTCATTTTCTACAGAGGCAAGTACTGCAGCAGCTTCTTCTTCTGCAACTTCATCGCCAGCTTCGCTATTCCCTTCAAACATTGCATCATCTGTTTCTGGTGCGCGTTCATGAACAGGAATACCAACGTCTTGAAGCATTTGGATAATGTCTTCAATCTGTTCGCTTTCGGTGATCGAGTCTGGGAGATGATCGTTAACCTCAGCGTAGGTTAAGTAACCTTGTTCTTTGCCTCGGCTAATAAGAGCCGCTACTTGGGAAGTAGGGGAATGCATTTCGCTCATCTTTACTCTCTTCTCGTTGAATCTGTGGCAATGAAAAACCGTGCATAAGCGCACAATTTCTTAAAATATATCTTTGAATAGCTCGAATATCTCATCGGAAGAAATCAGCATAAGACTGTCCGATAAAATATTTAGAAGTTAAATTCAATCAAATAGGTGGGGGTGAAATTGTTATTTTCAAGATCATCCCATGCGTATTCTATTCAGAAAGTGTCATAAAATAGTAAGACGCAGGGTGGATTATATCATTACATAAAATAGGGGCCGAAAAAAGCCCAAATTCGCATTTAAATGTAAAAAAAACCAAAAAAACTTGACAAGTTTTCTGAAGACAGATAAATAGCGCCTAGACCCATTCACTTTTTTTCATTATGAGGTAGTTTTAGTGTCTTCTACAGATTTTGAACTAGATGATAACTACGGTGATGATGATGTTAGTTTCGATGAGTCATCAAGCAAAATTAGCGCCAAAGAATCTTTAGAAAAGCGACGTTTGATCGATGATTTACTTGCTCAACGTCGTTTAGAAAAAGATTTAAAAGATTTTGATTATGACATTGATGATGACGATGATTTTGATGATGAAGATTAAAAATTCATTGGGCATGGCGTGGGAAAATGCTATGCTTAAATCTGATACAAATTTATTGGAAACAAAATGAGTGCTTTAGATTTAGACCTACTGAGTGATTATCTAGATGGTGACCAAAACGAATTTGGTCTAGATTTCGCAGCGACTCATGGTTTCTTGTGCGCAATTGCGGTTGGTCCTACTTTTGATAAATGGCTTGATGAGCTATTTGATAATAACCAAAAGAAAGTTCCAGCAGAAATCATTGTACAAATCAAAGCATGGCTTGAAGCGATTCGACAAAACTTAGCCAATGAAGAAGGAATTACATTTCCTTTTGAAATTGAAGAGGCTGATGTTGAATCAAGCTTAGGTGACTGGAGTGTTGGCTTTGTTGATGCAATGTTCCTCAATGAAGAAGCTTGGTTTGCACCAGAATATGAAGATCAAGTTGTCGATCTCACATTACCAATGATGGTGTTTAGTGGAATTGATGATGAAGATCCTCAAATGGAATCTTTCCGCCGCAATGGTCAGTTAATGGATGAGATTGCTGAAGAAATTCCTGAAAATCTAAATGAAATTTATTTGATGTACCACACACCAAATTAATTTGCGCGTATAAAAAAAGCATGCTCACTGAAAGTGGCATGCTTTTTTTATTGGTGATTTACGCCAATAGTTAAAACCGTGCAAATAATAGGCTACAACCTAAAATAAACAGTAAAAGGCCAATCACACGATTGATCACCACTTGGCGATCTAAAATTTTATTTCGTATGCTGGGATGTGCACAAAATAAGACAATCAAGCCAAACCAAACAAAATGACTCAACGAAATAAACGCACCATAAGCAAAAAGTTGAATGGTCGAACTTCCTGTAGAAGTCATCAGCTGAGCAAATAAACTGATTACAAATAAAGTTGTTTTGGGATTGAGGCTATTGGTTAAAAAACCATGTTTAAACGCTTGCCAGCTACTGATACCAACACCAATTTCATCCAGTTTTATTTTTGACTGGATAAATGTTTTATAGCCAAGATAAATTAAATAAGCAGCGCCAATATATTGAATTGTTTGTAAAAGATAGGGCATATGATTTTTTAAAAAACCCAGACCAAGTAGGCTATAACCCACATGTATCCAGACACCACAAGCAATCCCTAGTGCTGTACTTAATCCAATATTGCGACCATATAAATAACTGTTTCTAGTCACGATAGCAAAATCAGCGCCAGGACTTATTACTGCCAAACAGGTGATTAAGATCACAGCAATCATTTCATTCACTCATGTATCCTTTTTTACACAGTTTTAATTATTTTTATATTTTTCATATATTTGTGTTGGATTAAAACGATAATATTTTGATGAAATGCATGATTTTTTGGAATGAGTGATTCTTGCCTTTGAATTCACTCAAATTTCTCAATTGGTTGGACGTTTTGAGTGCATTGAACATGTGGTGATTTTTTACGATTGCTATGGTGTATTTACTGCGGTTGGGTGAATTTTATACGGTGATGCTATTTATATATGGATTGTGTTTCAGTTGGTGGGCATAAGAAAATATAAACGATAGGCTTATTTTATAAGTTCTATTAAAATCTATTAATCAACATATAGTTGCTTTCATCCTAGAGTTTTCTAAAGGACGAGGACGCTTTCAAGATCCATTTCGCCTGATCATTTTGATTTATGAAAGCCATAATGTTTTTGTGATTTTTTGGAATTCGCTGATTATTTGTTAGACAGCTAATGTTAAGAACATAGAGCTTGGCCAAGCAAAGACAAATTTGTCTGCTCGACTCAATGCACACAAATCTCAATGTACACAAATAGTATGTTTTAACTGAATGCTGGGAGCACAATGTTTTTAGCGCGCTTTTGATTTTTTATAAAAAAAATAAGCAACTAAAATTAAGACAATGCCAATGATCACATAGCCTACGCGACTAAAAATTTGTTGCATGAGTTCTATATTGTTTCCAAAATAATAACCCACACATGCAAGAAAGGTGGTCCAGATAATTGTCCCTACGCCGCTATAGAGCATAAATTTCCAAAAAGGCATATGACTCATCCCAGCAGGGATACTAATCAAAGAACGAACTGCAGGAACCATTCGTCCAAAGAAAACCACGCGATGTCCATATTTTTCAAACCAATCTAAAGCTTTTTTGACCTCGTCAGATTTGATAAAAAGATATTTACCGTAGCGGTCAACCCAATTAAAAATACTTTGATTTGGGATTTTTCGCCCCACCCAATACAACAATGCTGCTGCTACCAGTGAACCGATGCTTCCTGCGATAATCACACCCGATAATAATAATTGACCTTTAGATGCAGCAAATCCAGCCGATGGCATAATCACTTCTGAGGGAATTGGCGGAAAGACATTGTCTAAAAACATCAAAAGAGCAATACCGAAGTAACCAAGTTGCTCCGTGATCGAAATAATCCAATCAGTCATTTTATATATAAAAATAGGGCGTTATGAACATGGTATTGTTTTCATTTATCAAAATATAGTGAGAATTTGTTGTGTTGTTAAAACATTCAAATAAAAACCGCAGTCAATGAGCTGCGGTTGAGTGAAGCATTTTAAAATTATCTCAGCTTGCGTTATGAAACTTGAAAATAGTCTCGCTATTCTCCATTCATGCTTTACGACGTATACGTCTCATGCTCAATTTTAACCTACAACGCAAGCCATTTATGAAATGCTAACAGGCCCTAAAGACGTTTGCGTTTTGCAGCAGTAATTTGTGATTGACGCATACGGAAACCTTCTTTTTGTTTCTCAGATGTTTTATCAATACAATATTTGCAAGAAACACCATGTTCATAACTTGGTAAATCGGCTTCTTCAGGAACCAGTGGCCAACCACATGCATGACATTTAATATTTTCACCTTCTTCCATACCATGTGTCACCGCAGTACGACCATCAAAAACGAAACATTCACCTTCCCACATACTCTCATCAGCAGGGGTTTCCTCAAGGTATTTTAAAATACCGCCTTTAAGGTGATACACCTCGTTAAAGCCTTCTTGAAGGAGTAATGAGGTTGATTTTTCACAACGAATACCGCCTGTACAGAACATCGCAATTTTCTTATCTTTATGCTGCTCAAGTTCTTTTTTTACATATTCAGGGAATTCACGAAAGGTTTCTGTTTTAGGGTCAATCGCACCTTTGAATGTACCTGCTTTATATTCATAATCATTACGTGTATCAATCAAAATCACGTCATCACGCGCGATGAGTTCGTTCCATTGCTTTGGATCAAGATAATGTCCAACAAGATCACGAGGTTTCACCTCTACACCTAAAGTTACGATTTCGTTCTTTAGCTTAATCTTCATCTTACGGAATGGCTTTTCATCACTATGTGATTCTTTATATTCCATGCTGTTAAAGCCTTCATTCAATAAGAATTGATGAATGACGTCAATGGCTTGACGATCGCCAGCAACAGTTCCGTTAATTCCTTCACCTGCAATAATAAGAGTACCGCAAAGGTTGATGGTTTTTACCAAGTCTAAAAGACGTTGTTGAAGATCTGCAGGATCTTGAACTTCTTTGAATTGATAAAGTGCTGCAACAACCCAACCAGAGGTCGCTTGCTGTTCTACAGGTGCAAGCTGTTCTACAGTAGCGTTCATGGAGTACTCCAAATATTTAAGATAGAATAAAATTTAAGGCGCACATTTTAGCGTGATTTACATCAATATGCGAGAAAACCCTAGTCTTTGTAGTGTTTTTTTATTCCCTGAAAAAAATGTGGGTTTTTATACTAAATATAGTGCTTTAAAATATTTTATATACCATATATAGTATTGCGAAAAGATTATTTCGTACCGAAAAAGTGTGTCACATCGTTGATGTAAGGAGTAAATTTTGAGTAACGAACGTCGGATACCTACCTTAACGCCATGTGCTGGTCGTTGTTCAACGGTATTTGGTGATTCTGTTTGTCGTGGTTGCCGTCGTTTTAATCATGAAGTGATCCAATGGAATACATATGATTCAGAGCAACGTTTAGCCGTTTGGAAAAGGCTGGATGCACAGCTCGATCAAATTTTAATTCCGATGTTACCTTTTGCCGATTTAAGACATATCGAAGGTTTTATTTTAGGTAAACGTATACGAGTGATGGACTCAGCTTCTAAAGGACGCAAGTTGTATCATGCATTAAAAATTTGTGAAAAAAATAAACATCTTGCAGAAGAGAGTGGTTTGGGAATTCAAGAGAAACAGGTAAAACCGCTTTGGGATGAATTTGAACGCCGTGTATTGGCATTGGCGAATGCGAGTTATGATTTCGCATGGTTACGCGCAGACGGTATTCGTCAAAGTATTTTACATTTAGAAGATGTTTAAGCCCAGTTCCCGTAATGATCTATTATTTAACAGACCTCAATATTTTGGCTATTTAATTTTAATCAATGTCACTTATAAAAATTAAAACAAAAACGGGCCCTGTCATTTAATCGTACTTTAATCAAGAATACCTAATCAATATTAAAAAGCCAGTCCAAAGATTTGAACTGGCTTTTTTACTCTGTCTAAATGTAATGACTTAAAATATTTTCTTAGACATTGTGTTTTAAACGATACTGAACCAATTCTTCAATGGTAATAAGTGTTAAATGATGCGTTTGTGCATATGCTAAAACTTGAATGCCTGAAGCCATTGTTCCATCAGGATTAGTCACTTCACATAACACACCGGCGGGTTTTAAACCGGCTAAACGTGCTAAATCAATAGAACCTTCTGTATGTCCACGACGGGTTAAAACCCCCCCATTACGACCACGCAATGGAAAAACATGACCAGGGCGATTCAGATCACTTGCGACAGCACCTGTTTTAATTGCAGCATGAATAGTAGTGGTACGGTCTTTTGCAGAAACACCTGTTGTTACACCTTGTGCTGCTTCAATGGTAATGGTAAAAGCCGTTTTAAACTGACTTGAATTGTCCTGAACCATAGGTGGCAGGTCAAGGTGATCTGCTAATTCATCGGTAATGGTTAAGCAGACAATCCCTGAACCATCACGAATCATACGTGCCATAGTTTCAATATTGAGGGTTTCTGCTGCAACAATTAAATCTGCTTCGTTTTCACGATCAAAATCGTCCATGACCAAAACAGGCTTGCCTTGGCGCATATCTTCGATTGCTTGTTCGATACGTTGGTCTGCAGGCGATAGTGCAGAAAAGAAAATTTCGGGTTGAATTAAACTAGACATTGAAACGCTCTCGTAAAGTTAAAATACGGTTGAACATTTCAGGACATTTGAAATAGTGGCGTTACAAAACCTTTTTCAATAAAGAATATTGAAATTTTTAAGCTGTGACGTCGTCTTCTTTCATCCGGACTATACCGTCGGCTTTGGCATTTCACCAAATCTGCGAATCACGATTAAGCGCGATAAGCTCGTGGGCTGTTGGCTCAGGCTTGAAAATCCGTCCAATTTACCACCGGTGGGGAATTACACCCCGCCCTGAAGCGATGTGCATTTATTATAGACACTTTTTTTCTAAATGGATGCTTTTTTTTAGAATGATCAGTACTATAGATAGAACAATAGTTGCTATAGAAAATAATTAAACTTATACATTTAAAAGAATATTTGTGGTCATAGTGATCAACGAATAGCAATACAATAAGGAGACTAAGCTTGATCACGATTCAGCAAGATGTCTATTCATGGCGTAACGATGACTTTGTTAAACACTTACAGGTTTTGGGATTTTCTCTAATTGCAGTCAGTATTTTATATTTGACTGCTGCAAATTGGTTAATGTTGCCTCAGTTTTTTCAATTAGCTATTCCACAAATATTTTTATTACTCAGTGCTCTAGCGAGTATTTTTTTGGCTAAGCATGATTATTTAGTACAGTGTTTACATACAGTAAGTGGCTTGATGATTGGTTTAAGTTTGGCGGTCATAGGTCAAATTTATCAAACAGGGGCAGATAGTTATTTACTATTTTTAATCTGGTCTATTTTATTATTGCCGTGGTTGTATCGTCCGAATATTGGTGTTTTTACATTGCTCTGTATTGTCAGTCAACTCACCTTATTTTTGTTTTTTAAACAAACATTTTGGGCTGATGAATATCCAGTTACATTCTTATTTAGCTTAAATCTTCTGTCATTATTTCAGTTTTATTTTTGTCTTCGTTATTATCAAAAGTTGCGTTATCTCTTTATCCTATGGTTTGGAATTCTTTCAATTTGGCATATGGGGTTATTTTTATATGGTGATGGTGATTTGGCATTCGCCACAACCATGATTTTTAGATTGATAGACGTTAAGATCGCTTATTTAATCTCATCATTTTTTCTTCTTTCTGTCGCATTAACTTATTTTTATCGAAAAAGAGATCAGTTATGTAGTGTACTTTCAGCAGTAGGTTTAGGGATTACGTTTACGCTGGTGATTTTCAAATGGATGAATAGTCTATTTCATGAATCTGAAGTGCTAGGATTATTTTCAATTGCTTTGGTTGTTTTCGCTTGGTTTGCAATGATTACTTTCCTATTGATTAAGTTTATTCCGCAAAACAAATTTAACAATATTCCTATCGCAGTAGGTGCGTGGATTGCAGGTGTTTTATTGGCATCATTGATGCTGACATTTTGGGGTAATTTTTCCTTGATTATGGGGGCCGTTTTTGTAGTATTGGCCGCCTTTATTTTAACAAAGAAACAAGCTTTATTTTTAAGACAGTTCGCTTATTGTATATGGGTCGCAGGGCAAAATGCTGTAATTTTCCATACCTTTGAATGGACTGATCAATTCTTTCCACTTTTCTTTATTCAATTTGCCATGCTGTATCTTAGTTATTTTATTCGCAGCCATTGGTTCTTTATTTTTATCCAGCTATTTGCTTTGTATTTATCAGGTATTGCGTTGATTTGGGATTTAAACGTTCTGCTTGGATTACATCGTTTTGTTGAAAATTTTTCATTTCTGGTCTTATTGAGTTATGGGTTTTATCTCGTAATGATTTGGATGCATCGTATTCAACCCAGTCAATACCAACGAAGTTTAGCATTGGCTAATTTATTAATTATTCTTTCATCCATGGGGTTCTATACACTATTTGGACAATATGAATTAGATAAAATTAGATACCTTCCTATTCTTAGCTTGGGGCTGCCTATTTTGTGGTTGGCTTTGTTTATGGTGTTGAGGATTCGTAATCAATTTAGCTTGATTGCTCAATTGATTTTATTGGCTTTTGCTGCAGTACTGATATTTTATGGCTATTTTGAAATTTTTATTTGTATCGCCATACTTTCATGGGCATTGTCACAGCACGATAGGATTGTCTATGGTTTTGCTTTAGTGACTTTGGCGTTAACCTTATGGTTTATTTACTATGCCTTGAATGTTAGTTTCCTTGTTAAAAGTCTGAGTATTTTTAGCTCAGGATTAATTTTGTTGATACTGACTTGGGTACTGCATAAATTCCAATCAAAAGAGGGGGTAAATACATGAAAAAATTCATTCCTCTTTGTCTTGCTTTAATCTGTATTATTCTTTTTCTAGGCATCATTTTTAAGAATGAACAGCATCTGAAAAATAGTCAGAGTATATATGTCCGCTTACAACCTGCAGATCCTCGTTCATTTATTCAAGGGGATTACATGGCACTGAATTATCAGCTTTACTTAGCTCCTCAGGAGACTAGATTTTCAATTGAAAATCACCTAGATTCAACCAAACCCGCTATAGAGTCTAATGAGACAATCAGTCAGGTATTCTCAGGTCATTATTATGATGATCGTATAAAAAATAAGTCCTCTGTTTTGAATTATGTAGCATTAGATCAACAGAAAAAGGTAGCACATACTTATTTTGAAAAGCCTAAAGATGCGCAAACTGTAAAATTGATTTTGAAAAACCCTGATAATCGATATACATCATTATATCCAGCTGCAAAAAGTTTTTTATTCGCTGAAGGTTTGGGGCAATGCTATCAAGCTGCACATTATGCAGAATTTAAAGTAGATCGACAGGGGAATGCGATTCTTGCATCTCTGAGAGGAAAGCAACTACAAGATTTAGACTGTGAGAATAAACAACGTTGGCGTGATGGTTTTAGTTCTGTAAATAAATCATCATAAGCTGAGTAGGCATAAAAAACCCGCATCATTGCGGGTCTTGAATCATTTGTGTGCAATTATGCAACTTGAACAGGGATACAGTTTGCTGTGTGATTTACTGTATTGTCTGGATTTGCATATACAAGACGTGGTTTATGCGCATCAGCTTCAGCATTAGTAAAATCACCAAATGTGGCAATAATCATTAAATCACCAACATCAGCTTGAAGTGCAGCACCACCATTGACTGAAATGATGCCTGAACCTTCTTCGCCACGAATCGCATAGGTTGTAAAGCGCTTACCATTAGTCACGTTCCACATATGAATTTCTTCATATTCACGGATACCAGCTAAATCCAAAAGAATACCGTCGATTGCACAAGAACCTTCATAATGTAATTCTGCTTGTGTAACAACACAACGATGGATTTTTGCTTTTAATAAACGAGATAGCATGATTTGCGTCTCCAGAGTAGCCCTTACAATTGTTATCTTGTGTTGAAGCAACAATTTTCAATGGGGGGATGCATTTGAAAGCGCATTTTGCTCTTAAAAATGAATCATGGCAAGAAAAATTGTTGAACAAAGAACATAAAATTTAGGTTTAAATTATGCTTTATAAGCATTGATTTGATTCATTGCTTGCTGAATCTCACCATTAACCAATAATTTTGTTTTGCCTAAAGCATGGTGTATTGCATCATCCATTAAAGTCTGTTCACTGCTTGGTGCTTTACCCAGTACATGTCCTGAAACTTTTTCTTTAGCGCCGGGATGACCAATGCCAATACGTAAGCGATGAAAATTAGAACCAATATGAGGAACAATGTCACGTAGACCATTGTGACCACCATGTCCACCGCCAGTTTTTAAACGAATGACGCCCGGATTCATATCCAGTTCATCATGAGCGATGAGAATTTCTTCTGGTTTAATTTGGTAGAATTTTGCAAAGGGAACAACACTTTGACCAGAAAGGTTCATAAATGTTGTGGGCAATAGTAGACGAACATCTTGTCCTTCAATATTACCGCGACCACTGATTCCTTTGTACTTTGAATCAGTTTTTAATGTAATACCATATTGTTCTGCAAGGCGTTCGACGAACCAAAAGCCTGCATTATGGCGGGTTTGGGCATATTCAGAACCTGGATTACCCAAACCAATAATCAGTGAAAGTTTACTCACTCATTTACACCATTTAACATTTATGCGCGTTTAAAGTCAGCGTGCATTGGTGTGTTTTTAGCTGGGTGACGTTGTAAAGCTTGGATTTTAACGCTTTCAACTTTACCTTCGATGTTAAGATCAATAACTTCTTCAAAGAAAGAGTTATTTTCTAAAGCTTTAACAAGCTCGCGAAGTTCTAAAGTAACCGCTACAGGTTCAGCAGAACCACCATAGATGATCGCTGGAACTTTGTTTTGAAGACGAAGGCGGCGGCTCGAACCTTTCCCTTGAACTGCTTCTTCACGTGCTACTGCATTTAATACGAAGTTTGCCATGATGACATTTCCTCATTGAGTGTAATTGACTGAACTTTCGACCAGCCCAGTGATATAAAGCCCTACCAAAGAGTAGGGCTTTGAAAATTTGGCGCTATTATAGATAAGAATCGAACATTGCGCTAATAGATTCTTCGTTGTTAATACGACGAATTGTTTCAGCAACCATACTTGCTACTGAAACTTGGCGAATCTTACCAAGTTTTAATGCTTCATCTGAAAGTGGAATTGTGTCAGTAACAACCAATTCATCAATTACAGATTTGCTTAAATTTTCGAGTGCTTTACCTGATAGTACAGGGTGCGTTGCATAAGCAACCACTTTACGAGCACCAAAAGTTTTTAGTGCATCGGCAGCTTTACACAAAGTACCAGCTGTATCAACCATGTCATCGACAATCACACAGTCACGATCACGTACATCACCAATCAAATGCATCACTTGTGATTCATTCGCTTTTTGACGACGTTTATCAATAATTGCAAGGTCGATATCACCCATTTGTTTTGCAACAGCACGTGCACGAACTACACCACCAACGTCAGGTGAAACCACCATTAGGTTGTGATGTTGTTGTTGACGTAAGTCAGCAAGCAAAGCAGGCGTACCATAGATGTTATCTACAGGAATATCAAAGAAACCTTGGATTTGGTCAGCATGCAAATCGATCATTACAACACGGTCAATACCAACAGTGGTGAGCATGTCTGCTACAACTTTTGCAGTAATTGGAACACGAGTTGAACGAGGACGACGGTCTTGGCGTGCATAACCGAAGTATGGAATTACAGCAGTAATACGACCAGCACTTGCACGACGCAAAGCATCTGCCATTACTAAGATTTCCATAAGGTTATCATTCGTAGGGGCACAAGTGGGCTGTACGATAAACACGTCTTTACCACGCACATTTTCAGTAATTTCGACAGTGATTTCACCATCAGAAAATTTACCTACAGCAGCAGCTCCCAAAGGGATGTGCAAATGGCTAACGACTTTTTGGGCGAATTGTGGATGCGCAGTTCCACTAAAAACGACAAGATTGGGCATGAAGCACCCTTGGCGGTTGGCAGATTTGAATTAGATGGCAGGGGCGGCTGGATTCGAACCAACGGATGCCGAGATCAAAACCCGGTGCCTTACCACTTGGCGACGCCCCTAATGCGGCAGAATTTTAGTGTTTTTGCATGTCTCTGTCAAGGTAAATCAACATTAAATACAAATTACTATGTTCTGTCTTTTTTGAGAAAATGGCAGGGGCGGCTGGATTCGAACCAACGGATGCCGAGATCAAAACCCGGTGCCTTACCACTTGGCGACGCCCCTAATTTGATGTTGTATTTAATGGCAGGGGCGGCTGGATTCGAACCAACGGATGCCGAGATCAAAACCCGGTGCCTTACCACTTGGCGACGCCCCTAAAATACAACGATCTACAGATGAAAAATGATGGCAGGGGCGGCTGGATTCGAACCAACGGATGCCGAGATCAAAACCCGGTGCCTTACCACTTGGCGACGCCCCTATCATTACACTGTAAAATGAGTGAGTGGTGATTCATTCAAACTGTTGACCAAATAGGCTTTACAGGGTGAATACTTTAAAACATCATCAATCTTCATTTGTTCAGTGACTTCAACAAAAACACAAGCACCTGTACCTGTAAGCTTTGCTGTACCGAACTGATCTAAATACTGCATTGCTTCATCAACTTCAGGATATAAATTTCTTGCCAGTGGCTCAAAATCATTTCTAAAATTGGATGGCTTTAGCTGATAGGCGCAAAATTTAGTAGGCTTCGTATCTCTTGTCAATGTTTTTTGCGAAAAAAGTCGTTGAGTGCTGATAAAACAATCAGGTTTTAACACAATGTATTGTTTTTGATCTAAGTCTATGAATGTTAAGTGTTCACCTATACCTTCAGCCCAAGCATTACGACCATGAACAAAGATTGGAACATCTGCACCCAATTTCACCCCAAGCTCAGCCAGTTGCTCAGTATTTAAACCGCACTGCCAAAGTTGATTGACCACGACCAATGTAGTGGCAGCATTGGAAGAACCACCACCTAGACCTGCACCCATTGGAATATTCTTTTCGATACGAATTTTTAAACCAGATGGCTGTGTGGCATAAGGTTTTAAAATTTGAACCGCTTTATAAATCAGATTATGTTCCAAATCGACGTTACTAAAACCTTCAAGACTGATTTCTGGTTGAGAATGTTCTGTTTGGGTGAATTCTAACCAGTCATACAAATCAATCAGCTGAAAAATACTTTGCAACTCGTGATAGCCATTTTCACGGCGACCTGTGATATGCAAAAACAAATTCAATTTTGCTGGAGAGGGAACACGAATCATAGATTTCATTGTCTAAGGTAAAGATTTAGCGGTTTTGAATCACCATTGTAATACGATTTTCCTGACCAGATTCAAGTTGTTGTTTTAAAATCAGCTTGTTGGGCAAGCTTGCTTGATTATTATAACTAAAATCTACAGTCCAGCCATCTTCAATGATTTGAGCAATACGTTGAGTATTGTCTCTTGTGATTTGTGCATTTTCAGTGGCAGGGTAGGCTTGAACCCAATCGACAATATGCGTAATAGGTGCATTCCAGCCTGTGGCTTTTTCAAGCAGTTCTTCTGGTGTTTCAGCCGAAATTGACCCTGTTTTAGCGCTGTTTAGAGTAACTTCCCCAGATTTTCCTTCAATAATGGTTTTGCCAATGCCTAAGATCCCATTCAATTGGATGTTAAAATCTTGTTGGTCTTGCGTCCATGTATAGAACGCACTGCCAGACTGTTTAGGTGTTTTTACCCCAATTTTCCCTTCAAGATTAAATTGATTTGACGGTTTTTGCTGAGGCGCTGTGGCATCAGTGGGTGCCGTAAGCGTTGGTGTGGTTGGTGCAGGCTTTACGACTTGCTGACAACCCGTGAGTGTAAAAACGGTTGCTGCAGTTAGGCTACAAAAGATCTGTGGAATGTGACGCATACAAGTCATTAACTCTTTTTAATATGTTGCGGTAATATTAATGAATCTAATTGATTTAATTGAGGATCATTTGGGTGATTTTGTTTGAGTTGTTGTAACACTTCATTAAATTGAGCTAACGCACCTTGCATATACAAGGATTTTGCATATCGAATACCGATGTTTACACTATGACTCAAATTATAAGCTTTCGATAAAATGTTTGAGGCAGCATCAAAATCATTTTGCAAGAATGTGATATATCCCAGCGTATCTAAAATCGAGGCTTGATCTGGTGCAGAGTCTAAGGCATGTTCAGCATACTTTCGCGCTTCATCTAAACGTCTATTTTGTAGTGCAAGCGTATAGGCATAAGCATTTAAATAAGCAGGATTATTGGGCTCTAAAGTTAAAAGTTGTTTCAGTGCTTTATCAAGTAAATCACGATCCTCAAATGGATCAAGAAGCAGTATTTCTGAATAGAGAATTTCAGGATCATCAGGCAAGTTCTTCACTGCTTCAGTGAGTAATCTCAATGCTGCTTTTTTATTGCCCATGCGTTTTAAAATCTCAGCTTGAGCCTGATATAAGAAACTTGCATGTTGTGGATAATTGACACGTTCTTGGGTTAAAAACCGCAAAGCATCATTCATCTTGTCTTGTCTTTCAAAAATCGAGACCAGATTACGGCGTGAAACCGTATATAAGTTCCCATCAACCAGACGATAATAGGCTTTTGCCGTTTCATCATTTTGCTTTCGTTCAGCATTTACTGCCAAATAAAAATAAGCTTCATTTTGATAACGTGACGAATAACGTAATTCCACCAAATATTGTTCAGCTTGATCTAGCTTTTTTAAATCAATCGCAGTTAAACCTGCGATAAATAGGGCTTCTTCAGCATCCGGCCAAGTTTGGATAATAGATTCTAATTTAGTTAAGGCCAATTCAGATTGATGAATCTTGATCAAATATTTAACTTCAGCTAGACGGATATCATAGTTATATTTGTTTTTACGACTACTTCGATCATACCATTTTAAAGTCGCTTCTTGGTCACCCAAAGCCTCTAATAAATTGGCTTTCATCAAAATAAAGCCAGTCACTTTTGAACGTTTTCTTAGTGCTTTATTGACAGTTTTTAGCGCTTGCTCGATTTCATCGTTTTGCGCTTCCAAACCTGCAATTAGAATAAGCACAGAAGGGTTATTTTTTTCTTTACTCGCTCTCAGTGTACTGAGCAGATTTTGACGATCTACTTCTGATTCTGGTGCAATTCCTTCTAAAATCTTTTCTAAATCAGCGTTAGGGTCAATGTTGAGAATACTGTCTAGGGTTTCTGCAGCAAGTTCGTATTCATGTGATTTGAGCGCAATATGTGCCAAGTAAAATTTTGCAGGAACATCTTCAGGTTCTTGTACAACCCAATGGGTGGCAATGTCTAAAGCGGCTTTTAAATCATTTTGTTCAATTGCAACATTCAAGGCACGTTGCTTAATGGTGGTTGAATTACTACGAATTGCGAGCACAGTATAATTGTGTAAAGCAGTTGCTGTATCATTATAAGCCAATGAAAATTCAGCAATAATACTTTGTTTTAATGCATTTGTATTATATTTCGCATGATAAAATTCTCCAGATGCTCTAATATGAGCACTAGAAGCCATGCTACCAACCAGTAAGAATGTGGTAGAATATTGCTTAATTGTCATGCCGCTTAAGCGGTTGTTTATTTGACGCAATTTTTCCGAATCCAAGTATGCTTTTTATGACACCGTTATTGCACAATAGCACAAATTTAACGAAATGATGATCTGATATGTCTTTCTTTGCATTGGGTGTCAACCATCAAACTGCCTCTGTTGAGCTACGTGAGCAAATCGCTTTTAATCCAGAACGATTAAAAGATTTATTTGCTGTAGAAAGCCTTCGCCAAAATTTGAATGATATGGTGGTGGTCTCAACATGTAATCGTACTGAAGTCTATGCCATGGCTGAAAATGCCGATATGGTATTAAATTGGCTCGCCCAAACCAATGGTATTGATGTAAAGCAATTGTCAAATCATGTATATCGTTATGAAAATACCGATGCTGTTTCGCACTTGATGCGAGTCGCAAGTGGTTTAGATTCGTTGATGCTAGGTGAGCCACAAATTCTTGGGCAGGTTAAAACAGCACTATCAATCTCAAAAGATGCTGAAATCGTCTCGCAAAACCTAAATCAAATATTTGAATATGCATTTTATGCAGCCAAACGGGTACGTTCTGAAACTGCAGTGGGTAGCCATGCTGTTTCGATGGGATATGCAGTTGCTCAACTTGCATTGCAAGTGTTTAGTAAGCCTGAACAGCTTACAGTCATGGTGGTTGCCGCAGGTGAAATGAACAGCTTGGTGGCGAAACATTTGGCTGAAATGGGTGTTGCAAAAATCCTGATTTGTAATCGAAGCCGTGAACGGGCAGAAAAATTAGCACAAGAAATAGCACATCGTGTTGAAGTAGAAATTATTCCATTTGATGAATTAACTTCGAATCTCTATCGTGCGGATGTAATTTCGAGTTGTACAGGCAGTTTGCATCAAGTCATTGCTTATGCAGATGTGAAGTTTGCTTTAAAAAAACGTCGTTATCAACAAATGCTTATGGTCGACTTAGCTGTACCTCGTGATATAGATCCAAAAGTTGAAAGTTTGGATGGTGTGTATTTATACGGTGTGGATGATCTACAAAGCGTAATTGATGAAAATTTAGCACAACGACGTCAAGCTGCGGTTGAAGCTGAAGTCATGGTTAATCAACTGGTGACCCAGTTGGTGACTCAGCAAAAAGTAAAAGAAGCGGGGAGTACAATTCAACAATTTCGTGAACACGGTAAAGAACAACGTCAGATGGAATTGTCGCATGCTTTAGAACGTATTCAGGCAGGTGAGGATACTCAACATGTACTTGAGGATTTTGCGCATCGTTTGACCCAAAAGTTATTGCATCCTTCTTCAATTTTATTACGCAATGCGGCGCAAGATGAAGATCCATCACATTTTGAGTGGATGAAAGAAAATATTCAGGATATTTTTGAACAAGAAAGAAAACCAAAAGCGAAGTGATTATTTTTTAAAATAATGTGATTTAATGTTTTTGCTTCGCCAGCTATTATTGGTGTATCTATTCGTGCGATTAAATTAGAATAATGAAATTAAGGTAATTAAAATGCTTAAAACTTTATATATTCATATTATTGTGTTTGTCAGTAGAATACTTTTCAAAGCCTGTAAAAGACAGTGATGTATTATTGAACCAAGCAATTAAGGATCTACATCGCCTCTCTATTTCGGGTGGAGTTATGGGGGTAATTGATTCAGTTGATCGATGCTATAAAAATCTCAAAAAACTAAACTATATAGCTTTTATCTAGATTATTCAGGGCGGTTATTGGATGCACTTATGGTCGAAAGTATAAATGCACACTCAGACTCTAATTTCCCTACTACCGTGTTTTTTAGTGATGAAAACTTTCAAAAACGTATATTTATAAACCTATATAAGCCTCATGACTCCTCAATGGAAGAGGCCAATAGCCATATGAATTTTTTGTATTACAAAATACTCGATAAGCTCAATGAAGCGTTTATTAAAAATTAATGATGTACCAGCTTTAAACTAATTTGTTTAGTCAGTTCATTGAGTTGTTTACGTAAATTACGTGATTCACTTAACGAAGTTGGGGCTTTAAGCTTTAATTTTAAATATTTCTCTTGCAAGGCTAAAGAGTAATCTGAAGCCAATTTATCTGCCATTTCAGGCGCTTCAGCCAAAGCCTGAATATTAGTGCGTTGGATGATTTCAGATAATTCCAAATGATAAGCGCCACATGCACCTAAAATATAATAGGTTGCAAGTTCTTGATCGTCTGGTAGCTCGTCAAAGACACGGTCAAATACGGCTAAGATCTGCGCCAATAGTTCATCTGGATGAATCAATGCGCGTAATACTTCAAAATGAATATACAAAAATGGGTGTTGCATCAAAATCGCAACAGCAAAGTCTTCATCTTTAGTACGAATATTAAATGACAATGAGGCATCTAAGCTGACTTGAGGTTGCCATTTTCGATTAAAACCTAATTTTTCTTTAAAGAATTGTCTTAATAAATAGCGATAAGAACCTTGCTTAGGCAGTAATTCCGTTAGTTGATTGAGTTCAGCCATCACCTGACTTTTGCCCTCAGGTGTAGCAACATCATAATTTTGACTTAACAATGCAAAGACAAAATCTGATAATAATGGGGATTGTTGCCATATACGTTGAAAAGTTTCAAAACCCTCTTTACGAATCAACGAATCTGGATCATGCTCTTTGGGTAGAACAAAGAATTTAAGTTCACGACCATCATTTAATAATGGCAGGGCAATTTCTAAGGTTCGACGTGCTGCTTTTTGTCCCGCGGCATCACCATCAAATGCAATTGTGATCTGATTGTTCTGCTTAAATAAAATATTTAAGTGATCAGCATTGCTGGCTGTACCTAATGTTGCTGTTGCCCCAGAAATCCCATTCTGTTGTAAGGCGATCACATCCATATAGCCTTCTACCATGAGCCAATTTTGCGCACGGTCTTTACGCCCTTCATACAAGCCGTAAAGGAGTTGATTTTTGTGGAAAACTTCAGAATCAGGTGAGTTAATATATTTCGGTTTGATTTCATCATTCAATGCGCGACCACCGAAACCGACAACACGACCTTTGTTGTCTCGAATTGGGAAAATCACCCGATCACGCAACAAATCGAAGTCACGACCACTATCACTGGTACGAATTAACCCCAGCAGTTTTAAACCTTCAATATCTTGTGGAAAGGCTTTTTCCAAATGTTGCCAATCTTCTGGTGCATAGCCTAAACGCCAATATTGGATGGTTTCGCTACTTAAGCCACGATGTTTAAAATAATTCTGCGCGACTTTACTGTTTGGCAATTGCCGTTCATAAAATTGTGCAATATTTTCTAGAAGATCATAAAGGTTACCATCTTGAGGGATTTGGTTAAAACCAGTTGGATCAAATTGGGTTGGATCGAAATGCTCTGGATCTGGATATTGGCTAAAAGCTTCGAAAGGATCAACTTCACGTGGCTGAACATAATCTGTTTTTTGCTCAGCGGGTTTAGAATCTACTAATTTATCTTCTACAGCCTTCACTGCTGGTTTAGGCTTGGATACTTCACGCTTATATGACAATTTTTTATTGTCATGATTGTCTTTAGGAAGTTCGACACCTGCATGGCTGGAGAGTTCTTTCATGACATCGACAAAGTTTCGATTATCAATATCCATTAAGAAGCGAATGGCATTGCCATTTGCCTGACAACCAAAGCAGTGATAATACTGTTTATCACGGTAAACATGAAAAGAGGGGGACTTTTCCTGATGAAAAGGGCAACAGCCTGAATAGGTGCGACCAGTTTTTTTCAATTTCACACGTTGACCAATCAGATCGACAATATCTGTGCGATCCAAAACTTGATCTATCGTGTGCTGAGGAATAGCCATAAATTTAATGTCATGTATCGTTTAAACTAATTTAAAGTTTAACGTAGTTTTGCTTCTAAAAATATCGATGAATAAAAAAGACGGGTAAAAACCCGTCTTGATTTGTCGCAATCAATATTTATTTACGTTGTCCATCATACAAACTTTCATCTGCGCGTGCGGGTTCTTTAGATACTTCACGATTTGGACGATCAAGTAAGCCAAAACTCACTTTATTCAACAAGCTTGATTTTTGTTCTGCTTGATCAGACGTTTCAGAACTCGCTTCTTGTGATACTTCTGCTTTATCACCACGACCTAAAATACCTAATGTTGCACGGTTCCACCAGCTGGCTTCTTTACGTGCTGCGCGTATATTCACTTCACCATTTGATTTAACAAGGTTCGGGTAGTTTTGCTTAAGCACGCCAATGTACTGTTGTGATGTTTCTTTATCGCCCAACTTATCATAACCATATGCCATAGTTGCTAAGGCTTCAGGAACTTGAGGGGTTTGAGGATAGTGTTCAATCACCCATTGTGAACGTTCAATCGCAGCCAAATATGCTTTACGTTTAATATTGAAACGTGCAGTATTCATTTCACTTTCAGCCAATTCTTGACCGATGTATTTCATTCGCTGTGCGGCATCAACTGAATACTGGCTTGAAGGGTAGCGACGAATTAAGTCGACAAAATTTTGATAGGCAATTTTTAAATAACCTACATCACGATGCGCTTGTTTTAATGAGGTATAGCGAAGCAAACTGTCATAGTTTTGCTCCATATTGGCTACACCACGGACATAGTAGGCATAGTCTAAATTCGGATGTTGAGGATTTAAACGGATAAAACGATCTGCCAGTGCAATTGTGCCTTCATAATCTTTTTGCTTAAATTTTGTGTAAAGCAATTCAAGCTGAGCTTGTTGTGCATATTGCCCAGTCGGAAAATAAGTATCCATTGCTTCTAACGCTTTTGCAGCATCGCCATATTGCCCACGGTCTAATGATTTTATCGCATTATTGTAATAAGTCTGCTCATTTGATTTCGGGCCTGTATCAACAACATCCTTCTTCGGATTGCTGCTACAGCCGACAAATGCAGTTGCTAAGCCTACAGTTAAAGCAAGCATTGTGACTTTATAACGTGGTAGCGACATAAAAATTCCTCTGTTTATACGGGCAATAGGCTACAATTGCGCTATTAAACCACTTTTGTCCGAATGAGCAAATGACTTCAGCACACTCTTCTAATTCTAATTTCCCAGAAAACGATTTCAATTTACTTGAAGATTCTGAGGATGCAGATAATCATAATTCTGCACCAACTGCAACACGTTTATCGTTGCAATTTCAACTGGATGAAAGCTATTTAGGGCAACGTATTGACCAAGTCGCAGCACTGGTTTGGAACGAGTTTTCTCGTGAAAAACTCAAGCAGTGGATGAAAGAAGGTCATTTGTTGGTAAATGGTAACATTGTCAAGCCTAAGTATAAATGTGAAGGCAATGAACTTCTATGTTTAGATGTTGAGTTAGAAGCACAAACTTCTGCACAACCTGAAAATATACCTTTAAATATTGTTTATGAAGATGACGATATTATGGTCATCAATAAACCAGTAGGTATGGTTGTACACCCAGGAGCTGGTAATCCAAATGGTACTCTAGTCAATGCCTTGCTTTATCATTATCCAAAATCTGCCGAATTAACTCGCGCGGGTTTAGTGCATCGTATAGATAAAGATACCAGCGGCTTATTGGTTGTTGCTAAAAATCTGGAAGCTCAATTTTCTTTAAGTAAGCAATTGGCTAAAAAAACAGTTTACCGTGTATATGACTTGATTTGTTATGGTCATATTATTGCAGGTGGTACGATTGATGAACCGATTAAGCGCCATCCTGTAGATCGTGTAAAAATGGCTATTTTACCGGGTGGCCGTGATGCAGTGACGCATTACAATGTTAAAGAACGTTTTCAAAATTTTACCCGTGTACAGGCGCAACTTGAAACAGGGCGTACTCATCAAATCCGTATTCATTTCACCTATATTGGTTATCCATTGGTGGGTGATCCAGTCTATGTTAGCCGTGTTAAAGTTCCAGCAGGCGCTTCTGAAAAACTGAGCAGTGCATTGCGTAATTTTAAACGCCAAGCTTTACATGCGTCTAAATTGGGCTTAGTTCATCCACGTACAAAAGAAGAAATGATGTTTGAAGCACCATGGTCAGATGATTTCGTTGAGTTGGTAGAAGTTCTACGTTCTGAAAATCAAGCGTATTGATTGATTTGTATTATAAAGCTGCTCAATGAGAGCAGTTTTATAAAGTTATTGGGTAACCACAACTATCTTTTGTCCTGTTGAAAAAATCGGCGTATATTTTGATTGATCCCTTACTCATTCTGATGACATTATTCTGTTTTGATAGGCAGAGTTGACCTGAAAATCTTCGAAAATAGAAGTGATTCGACTATGAAATCTTTTGCTTAAGTAATCTTTTGCAAGGTAATGATGTTGCGACATACGCTAAGTTGTTTTATTTATAATAAAGTTCGATTGAGGTGGTATTTTGATTAAAATAAAGACCAAAATTTTGTAGTGATATCCCTCAATAGGCATTTCATAACCACTCAAGCGTTTCTATTTTTAAAGTATCCAGAAGGATTGACGTAATGGATATAAATACTACAACTTATTAATATCCATGTTTAATTCAAGTCGAATAAGACATTAGGATCTAATTTTTTAGGGATTACCCGCTATTCAAGTTTTAATTGATATTGTTAATTTTGATTAAAGAAATAACAGTAAATTTGGTTGAAATTTTTAGCTTTACTAATCAATTAAATTAATTAAAGTATTGATCAAGGGTTGATTGAATTTGTTATAGTTATAGAGTCGTGAAATGATTTAAGTAGGAAATGTGCCAGATGCAATTTGTTCAAGGATTACCTCAAGGTGTATATGTCGGACAGACACATATACAGCACCCAAAGGCTTTGCCATCTGTACAGCCTGAACTTGAAGGTTTTAATTTGGCATTGCATGTAAATGATGATCCTAAACGTGTACAACAGCATCGTATGATTTTATTAGATGAATTTGCTGAATGGGGTGTCAATAAAATCACGTGGATGACTCAGACTCACAGTACAATTTGTCATACTGTCAATGAAGAAATGACCTTTACAGCATTGGTCGGTGACGGATTAGTTACACAGAATCAAGGGCATGCTTTGATGATGATGACCGCTGATTGTTTGCCTGTTGTATTAGGCAATAAGATGGGTAGTGAAGTTGCAAACTTACATGCAGGTTGGAGAGGGTTAGCTGGAGGGATTATTGAAAATACAATTGCCAATATGAAATCTCAACCTACCTGGGCTTGGTTAGGTGCAGCGATTAGTCAAGCTTGTTTTGAAATTGGTATAGAAGTAAAAACTGCTTTTTGCTCTAAATATGCTGAATTAGAAACAGCATTTATAAAGAGTGAGCAACAAGGTAAGTATTACGCTGATTTATATGCGATTGCACGTTACATTCTCAAACAGCATGGGGTCGATGTGATTACAGGCGGGGACCAATGTTCTTATCGACAAGATCAAGATTTCTATTCTTACCGCCGTCATGCAAAAACAGGTCGTATGGCAACTTTTGTATTTATTCATAATTAATTCTTTATTTTTAAATAGATTTATTGCAGTTTAAAAAATCTATTAATGCGTTTTCTGAACATTACAAGAATTGTTTAAAATTGAATAGATGTTAAACTTGAGCAAATTTGTTTGTTTTCAATTGATATGTCTTTATCTGCTAAATCTATCGCGATCGTTTACCACAGCCCATTTGGTCATACTGCAAAAGTTGCGAGTTATATTGCACAAGGCGCAGTAAAGATTGGTGTAACTGTCCATACCATGGATATTGAGCATATTGACTGGGATATTTTGGATCAGGCGAATGCTATTATTTTTGGTTCACCTACATATATGGGAAGTGTTACAGGTCCATTTAAAATGTTTATGGACTCGACATCTAAACGTTGGAAAAATCGTGATTGGCAGGGCAAGCTTGCTGCCGCATTTACCAATTCAGGTGGTTTAAGTGGAGATAAGCTTTCCGTCTTACAACAAATTAATATTTTTGCTATGCAACATGGCATGTTATGGTCTGGATTGCCTTTAATGCCTACAGGTGTGAAGCCTACAGATTTAAATCGTATGGCGGGTTACTTAGGGTTAATGACACAATCAGATAATGCACCTGTTGAAATTACACCGCCCTCAGGTGACTTGCAAACTGCAATATGGTTTGGAGAATATATAGCATTACTCATAAATAAAATTGCGGTATAATGATGCATTGTAATTACATAAAAAAACAAAAAAATCATAAATAAAAATCCTTTAGAATCATTGTGAAAGTTAGCTGATATAGAAAAATACTGGATTCATTGAGTTATTGACTGTGTTAAGCCTATTTTTTACTATCATTTTCATATAGTTTTGACCAATAATAAAAAATTGAGCATATGATATGGATATTAAGGCTAGAAAAATTATTAAAATCATGAAGATGATTTTAATAAATGGTCTGTTGGTTACTCCGATTTATTGTTTTGCAAACACTTTGCAGTCTGAAGGATTAACCGAATTAACAGACAAGGAGCTTTCTAAAGTCAGTGGTCAGGCATTGATGAGTTTGAGTTATATTGCACCCAATGACTCGGTGAATAAGATGCAAGGACTAGGAGTTGGTTTTTATAAACTGGGCCTTGAAGCTGATCTTGAACTGAATGCCAATATTAAAAAACTACAATTGGGTTGTGGGGGCGCAAATGGTGCAGGTGGATGTGATATTGATATTGATAATTTGAGCCTTTCTGGTCTAGCAGATACCCGTGAAGGTCGTGTAGGTTCAAGTGCAAAACTGACTAATCCATTTATAGAATTTGCGATTAAAAATCCTGATACTGCTTCGACAAGAGAAGTGGTGGGTTTACGCTTAAGTGCTGAAAAAGCATTGGGTTTGTTAACAGCAGGTACTGAAAATTCAAACTCACCAAATGGTATTAATAGTCTAAGTGGTGCTTTAAAAATTAAAGCAACAACAGGCATTGCTAATACAACTGCAAGGAATTTACAATATGCTGATACAGATATGTCTATTAAAGGTAATATCAAACTAGGCATTCTTCCAACAGCAAGTTTTCAGACAAATGACTATAATCTAGGGCTACAATCTACTGGCGCTACATTAGCAATTAATGGGAAAACTTTATACGGAAATCGTATGAATAGTGCCCTTTTAACTGGAACAGCTAAAATTGATGAGCTATTTTTCAATGGTTCAATTAAGCCAATTCTTGCAGGTATTGATTTATCTTTTTTAACATTAAATGCCAGTGGGAGTATTTCTGGTTTAACTGCAAATTTAGATATTAATCAAAGCTTAGGATACATTCACAAGCTACAATTGAATAATCCATTTTCTTTATCATTACAGCAACAATCAGTGTGGTGGCCAAACGCGGAAATTGCAGCACAAAGAGGATGGTGGCTAGCAATTGAAGATGAAATTGATATTGGCAAAGTGACACCATCGAATACAATTGATGTGACGAATGATGTTTTGAAACAAGTTGTACCTAGTTTAAATGAATACCTTGCTAAATCTGAGAATACAGTGAAATGTCCTGGTGTAATAGGTTTATCTTGTATTGCGAGTGAGGTAGCAATTGGGGAAATTAATTTGTCGGGCTCAAATCCATTATATTTTCCGATTAAAGATTTGAAATTGGCAACTCAGGATTTTGCTCCTAACTGTTATGGTTCTTTAAAATTTTGTTAAAAGACTGCTGCAAGAAAAAACCTCCATTTGGAGGTTTTTTATATTAATAAGGCATTATTTATGCATGATTCGCGATTTATCACGTTGCCAATCACGATCTTTTTCAGTTGCACGTTTGTCATGTAACTGCTTACCTTTTACCAAAGCAATCTCCAGTTTTGCCAAATGACCTTTCCAGTAACATGCTAAAGGGACACAGGTATAACCTTTTTGATTGACAGCACCAAGTAACTTTTCAAGTTCACGACGCGAGAGCAACAGTTTACGCGTGCGTGTTGCTTCAGGGACTACATGAGTAGATGCTGAAAGTAAAGGTTGAATTTGAGCACCGAAGAGAAATGCCTCGTTATTTTTAAAAGTGATATAGCTTTCAGTAATGGTCATCCGTCCAGCACGTAATGACTTGACTTCCCAACCCTGTAAAGAAAGCCCAGCTTCAAATTTTTCTTCAATAAAATAATCGTGGCGTGCACGTTTATTTTGTGCAATCGTCCCACTATTATTTTTTTTAACGACAATGTTTTTCGACATAATACAAATATTCCAAGAATAGCCTTATTTTGCCTCAAACTTGGCTTCAGGTGAAGTCATTTCACAATTAAACCCCAAGCTAAATCAAAAGAGGTTATTCGCTAATATTTAAGTTTTTGATAAACTATAGCCCTACATAACAAACTAGAGTACAAATGGATGTCTAAAACTCGTGTCATCTATCCAGGAACTTTTGATCCAATTACCAATGGCCATGTTGACTTAGTCGCACGTGCTTCAAGAATGTTTGATGAAGTTGTGGTCGCAATTGCAATTGGACATCATAAAAACCCAGTCTTTAGTTTGGAAGAACGTGTAGAGTTAGCAAAGATATCCCTCAAACATTTACCCAATGTTGAGTTTGTCGGTTTTGATGGGTTATTGGTAAATTTTGCACGTGAACAACATGCTACAGCAGTGTTACGTGGCTTAAGGGCTGTTTCAGATTTCGAATACGAATTTCAACTTGCGAATATGAATCGTCAGCTTGATCATGATTTTGAAACAGTATTTTTAACACCATCAGAGCAATTTTCATTTATTTCTTCGACGATGGTTCGAGAAATAGCACGATTGAAAGGTGATGTGGCAAAGTTTGTTCCTCAATGCGTTGTCGAAGCCTTCCATCGTAAACATCAACAAGGTTGGTAGTGTGTCTTTAATTATCACTGATGAATGTATCAATTGTGATGTATGCGAGCCTGTATGTCCAAATGATGCCATTTTTATGGGGGAGGAGATTTATGAAATCCATCCGAACCTATGTACAGAATGCGTTGGGCATTTTGATCAACCACAGTGCGCGCTTTTCTGTCCAGTCGACTGTATTCCGCTCGATCCGAACCATGTAGAGAGCCAAGAAGATTTGATGGAAAAGTATAAAAAACTAATTGCTCAAAAAAGCGCAAGCAATTAGCCAAGAAATTTGTTAGGATACGCCCCGAAGTGAGCCAGACGATCGCTGCTGTGGAGATCTCCGTGATTGAAGCAGGGGAGGAAAGTCCGGGCTTCATAGGGCAAGGTGCCAGGTAACGCCTGGGCGGTGTGAACCGACGGAAAGTGCAGCAGAGAGTAGACCGCCTTCAATATCGTTTCTTTTCGGAGAAATGGAAGGTAAGGGTGAAAGGGTGCGGTAAGAGCGCACCGCATGGCTGGTAACAGTTCATGGCATGGTAAACCCCACCGGAAGCAAGACCAAATAGGGATCCTATAGGCATGGCCCATGCTGGATCCGGGTAGGTCGCTTGAGCGTATGAGTGATCATGCGCCTAGAGGAATGATCGTTCTAGACAGAACCCGGCTTATCGGCTCACTTCGATGAATTTTATTTTAATTAGTGCTTGACGTAATATTGTTTACAGCAGATAATGCGCGCACAGTTTTAGGCTATGTAGCTCAGTTGGTTAGAGCACCGCACTCATAATGCGGGGGTCACAGGTTCAAGTCCCGTCATAGCCACCATTTTTATAGACCACGTTTCCAAAAACGTGGTCTTTTTTTATCTTCCAGATTTAAACTTTACAAATGGGACTTGGTTTTGTTAAAAACCAAGGTTCAATCCCGTACTATCTCCAATATAGGTTAGGCTACTTTTATGTGTCTTTTTATAATCATAAAGTGTTGTTTTTGATAATTTCGCCAAACCAAATTGATAAGAAAAGTTAAATTGCACCTGATTGATGTTGTATTGCGTTAAAACTTCAGCGTGTTGTCGATCAATTTTTTCTAGCAATGTTTCAGCGCTATCAATGTTATCCAGATAATCTGGCTGATTTACATTTAAAATTAAAACCTGATTTGTGGATTCAGCCTCTCCGATGAAGGTATGACGACTTTCAACTTGAGCATTTTTAATGTCATGGGAGATTAAAGTAAAATCATTGGTTGACATTGCTTTGGTTTGGAAATAACCCCATAAATTGACGGAAAAAATAACAATTGTTAGCAGCGCAATGATGTAGTAATGAATATTCCATACAGCTTGACGTGGAATATTGGATTGAGCGTTTCTGAGTATTTGAGTTTCACTGAGTAGATCGTGAAGAGATTGTTGGCTATTTCCATTAAAAATTGCCAAATAGAAGCAGGCAAAAACGATACTTTGAAAAAAAGCCACAAGCAGACTGAGTAAAAGATGCTGAGTTGAATATGTTTGTAAATAACCTGCAAAGCAAAATGGAATGATAAAGATGCTTGATCTAACTAGAGAGCGCACAAATGGAATTGAAGCACCATTTAAGTCTTTTACCCTAATTTTACAAAGGATTTTCCCAATGGTTTTACCATTTCCTATCTGACTGTTAAAAGCAGCAAAATAAAATAGACAGAGGAGCGTGCCTATACATTGGAAAATAAAAGGAGAATTTTCAAAATAGGGGTACAGTATTTTGCCCGTCACTAAACAGGCTACGCCGACGGTAATACAGTCGATGATAAATGCGAATAATCGAGGAAATATAGGGGCGGCTTTTTGAGTTTCAGTAGTAATTTTAGACATGGGTTTGGTTTAATTAAGTTTATGAAAATATTAATAATTAATGTAAATTTAACGTATTATAGGGTTTTTAATGAAAAATAACCAGAAAAATATTACTGAGCTATCACGCTTTTTAGCAAGATGTATTGAACTTTGAGTTATATTTTAAATTAGCAATTTATAGTTGATTTACAAATTTAAGGCATAAAAAAACCAGCTTATCGCTGGGTTCTTTATTGCACCATTTTAATAAGACTTAAAATGGTGCCCGAGGCCAGACTCGAACTGGCACGCTTTGTGGGCGGGGGATTTTAAATCCCCTGTGTCTACCGATTTCACCACTCGGGCATGTGCGCAATAATAAAGGACAGTTTTTCTCTTGGCAAGCGTATTTATGTCGATTTGCTTTCTTTTCAATCAATTCATGTGCTTATGTTTGAAAATAAAGCATTTTAAGCCGTTAAATGAGTATTTTGTCATGATTTTTTCATCAATTTGAGATTAAAGCGAAATATTAAGCCTTTAAATTGATTGGATAAAAAAACTTAGAGGAAATCAACTTCAATGCCAAACTCAATTTCACGCCGTGAACTTATTCAAAAGTCATTAGCCAGTTTTGGGGCATTATCTATACCAGTGTCGTTGACTGCTTGTGGCAGTGATAATAACGATTCAACATCTCCTACAATAAAAGTTGAATTTTTGCATGGTGTTGCCAGTGGAGACCCGTTAAAAGATCGTGTGATTTTGTGGACACGTATTACGCCACAGGATACGTCTTTGCGTTTAGAAGTGGTTTGGGAAATTGCCACAGACGATAAATTTACTCAAGTGATCAATACTGGAAAAGTACAAACAGCATCAGCTCAGGATTTTACTGTTAAGGTCGATGCAGACAAGCTTAAGTCTGGGCAAACTTATTATTATCGTTTTAAATTTGGTTCGGTGATTTCGCCAGTAGGACGTACCAAAACATTACCTGAAACTGCCAGTTCTGTGCAGTTTGCGGTGTGTTCATGTTCAAATTATCCTGCTGGCTATTTTTATGTATATAAAGAAATGGCAAAACAAGAGGTCGATGCGATTATCCATTTGGGGGATTACATCTATGAATATGGTAAAGATGGATATGCCACAGAAGAAGCGGTAAGGCTGGGTCGTACACTGGCTGCAGACAATGATAAAGAAATTATCAAGTTGGACGATTACCGTAAGCGTTATGCTCTTTACCATACTGACAACGATCTACAGGCTGCGCATGCACGACATCCTTTTATCGTGATTTGGGACGACCATGAACTGGCAAACGATGCATGGAAAGAGGGTGCAGAGAATCATCAAGCCAATGAGGGAAATTTCTTAGACCGTAAATTGGCAGCTTTACAGGCTTATTTTGAATGGATGCCGATTCGTCCTGTATCTGCAACAGATCATTTAAATATTTATCGCCAGTTTGACTTTGGTTCATTGGTACAATTAACTATGTTGGATACGCGTATTTTGGCACGCGACAAACAACTCAATTATGCCAACTATATGACGGCTTCTGGTTTAGATATTGCTAAATTTCAGACAGATTTAACCAGTACTACGCGTACACTGATGGGGTATACCCAGCGTGAGTGGCTACAAAAGAAACTGGCACAATCTACAGCAACTTGGAATGTGTTGGGGCAGCAAGTTTTGATGGCAAAAATGTTAATTCCTGCAGAATTGCTATTGTCATTATCTGCAATTACCAGTGGAAATGTTACTGCCGAAACTTTAGCAAAAATGAATCAACAGATCATCGAGTTAGTTACTTTAAAAGTCCGTTTGAAAGGTGGTGATCCAACATTAACTGCTGCAGAAAAAGCCCGTGTGACCACAGTTGCACCCTATAATTTGGATGCTTGGGATGGCTACTATGTAGAACGTGAAATTTTATATGGCACACTCAAAGCATTAAATAAGAAAGTTGTAGTGTTGGCTGGGGATACGCATAATGCATGGTCTGCTGACTTGCATACTCAAACGGGTGATTTTGTTGGGGTTGAATTGGCAACCAGTTCGGTCTCTTCACCAGGGATGGAAAAGTATTTAAGTATTCCTTTGGCACAGCTACAACAATTTGAAATGGCATTCACCACGCTCATTGATGAATTGAATTACACCAATTTAAATCAGCGTGGTTACTTAAAAGTCAGCTTTACAGCACAGCAAGTGCAAGCGGATTGGATTTTCGTAAATCACATCAAGGAAAAAACCTATTCAGTGGATACGGCTCGTGCCCATCAAGTGGTTTTAAATAACAATTTGGTTGATGTAAAGACCATTCAGAAAAGTGCATAAATTTTCTAGCCTAAAAAAGCCGAGTTTAGATCGCTCGGCTTTTTAACGTGATAGATGGATTACATCATACTGTCCATATAGGCATCTAAATCTTCATATTTATAGGTTTTACACATTTCATTTTCATATTTTAATAGTTCTAAATGTAACTCTAAAAACTTCACTAAACGCTTTTGATAAAATTGATATTTCTCAGAATCTTTAGTCAAGAATCGCATTTTGAATTTTGCTTTTTTAGCCTGTTTATAAGCCCATAAACAGGTTTTTCGAATTTGTTGTAATTGATAATATTCGGTGTCTTTGGTGCTATCTCTAAATAAATTTTCTTTATAAAATTTGACAAAACCAAAGCTCATTGCAAAGAAAAATAACAGACCTTGCAACAGGGTACTTTCTATAAAATAAAGATTGAGTGCTTGGAGGACGATCAGTACCGCAAGCTTAAGCGGAATATTATTGAGTTGTTGGTATAAATGAGTCGAACTGTGTTTTATTTGTTTGATAATGATGGGAACAATAATCATAAAAAATAACATAATCGCTAAAGCGGCAATGCCATTGGCTTGAAAGCTATCGAATTTAGGAAAATGATTTGCAATATACTGACCTAAACTAAAGTAGATGCTGCAAAAAATCATAATCGACAAAATCCAAGGAATAAACTCCTTTGCTTCATCTAAAAGCCCTTTGGTTTTAATTTGACTATAAAATAGAAAGTTGCGCTTAAATGCTTGTGGGTATTGTTGTTGTAATTGATTTAAATAGAGGGAAACTTGCTTGTTTTGAATCATATAGGCTTCGCTTATCTAAATTTCACTTTGGATATTAACATAAAAAACAATATAAAATTTTAGGCATAAAAAAACCAGCTTATCGCTGGGTTCTTTATTGCACCATTTTAACAAGAATTAAAATGGTGCCCGAGGCCAGACTCGAACTGGCACGCTTTGTGGGCGGGGGATTTTAAATCCCCTGTGTCTACCGATTTCACCACTCGGGCTTTACAAGATTGGAGGCGGAGGTCGGAATCGAACCGGCGTACACGGAGTTGCAGTCCGCTGCATGACCACTCTGCCACCCCGCCATGTCTTGGTGATGCACATATTAGCAATCTTTGAAAAAAAAACAATACTATAATTCATGCATATGCACATAAATTCAGCATATGGAAGAAAATTGTCTAAATAATCATGTATTATTTGCAAAATTGATTCATATCTACTTTGGAGATGTGCCGTGGCATTGGTATTGGATGGTCGCGCATTAGCGAAACAAATTGAAGCAGACTTGTTGACTCGTGTTGAAGCTATAAAAGCAAAAACAGGTCGTACCCCAATTTTAGCGACTATTTTAGTGGGTGATGATGGTGCATCTGCGACATACGTACGCATGAAAGGAAATGCTTGCCGTCGTGTTGGTATGGATTCTTTAAAAGTAGAGTTAGGTAAAGAAACCACGACTGAACAATTGTTAGCTGAAATTGAAAAATTAAACGACAATCCTGATGTTCACGGGATTTTGCTACAACATCCTGTGCCTGAACAAATTGATGAGCGTGCTTGTTTTGATGCCATTTCACTTGAGAAAGATGTAGATGGCGTAACTTGCTTAGGTTTCGGCCGTATGGCAATGGGTGAGGTTGCTTATGGTTCGGCAACACCTGCAGGTATCATGACAATTCTTGAAGAAAATACGATTGAAATCGCGGGCAAACATGCTGTTGTGGTGGGGCGTTCGGCTATTTTAGGTAAACCGATGGCAATGATGCTACTTCAAGCCAATGCAACAGTTACAATCTGTCATTCTCGCACACAAAATCTTGCTGAATTGATAAAACAAGCGGATATTGTTGTTGGTGCAGTCGGTAAAGCTGAATTAATCCAAAAAGACTGGATTAAGCAAGGTGCTGTTGTGGTTGATGCCGGTTTCCATCCTCGTGAAGGTGGTGGTGTGGGTGATATCCAATTGGTTGGTATTGAAGAGGTAGCTGCAGCTTATACGCCAGTTCCAGGTGGCGTAGGCCCGATGACGATCACAACGTTGATTCGTCAAACTGTGGAAGCTGCTGAAAAGGCGTTAACTTAAGTTCTAATTTATTCTGAGCACAGTGAAAGCCATGCATTCACTGTGCTTAAATCTAGCCTACATTTACACAGCGATATTTATTTTTCAGTAAAAGTAGGCAACATTGTCATTGGCTTAACGCGTTTAAGATGTACTTTTAAGTATTTATATTTGAGATTCAATAAGAAGTATTGTCTCAAACCTTAGCACATGACGTTATTGTCTATCGAATATGAGGAAGAAGCTGTATTTCCTCAATATCAAAATAATAATTTTGGTCATATTTTGCATGAGCTGTACTTATCAATTTCCTAAAGCCCCACAACATTTACTTGATGCTTTGCATGAAGTAATTCCTCAATGCGAATTATTGGCGCAGCAGTTGCCTGAAAGCCCAATTTCGTTATGGTTGATTCCACCTGTTTTTCCAACAGATCGTTTGGATGATGAGGTGATTCGCCGTATTTGGAATGATACACCGTATTGGATTTTTTGCTGGGCTTCAGGTTTAGCAATGGCACAATGGCTGATTGCAGAGCCACAGCATGTAAAAGATAAAATAGTGCTGGATTTTGGTGCTGGATCAGGCGTCGTTGCAATTGCAGCCAAAATGGCAGGTGCAAAACGTGTCATCTGTTGCGATATCGACCCAATTAGTTTGGATGCTTGTCGCGAAAATGCTTTGCTTAATGATGTAGAGCTTGAATATCTAGATGATTTATATAAATCAGAACAGGTTGATGTCTTATTAGCAGCAGATGTTTTATATGATCAATCTAACCGTTTCTTTTTAGATGAGTTTTTAAAATTTTCAACAGAAGTATGGGTGGCAGATAGCCGAGTGAAAAACTTTAGTCATCCAAATTACCAAAAATTGGATGAACGAAGCGCCACCACTTGGCCTGATTTAGATGAAGCCAAAGAATTCAGAAATGTGAGTTTTTATAAGACGCTATGACAGCGTCTTATTTTATTCTGTGATTTACACCTATCTAAAATCAAGAACAGGTATAACGTACAACATGTAAAGTGCTTGGACGGGTATCTAATGCTTGGCGTGTTGCATAATCTTCACTGTTATTTAGACTTGGTGTATTAGAAAGCCCAAATGATGTACGGCTATGTCCAAGTTGAACGCCAGCCTGATCTTTTGCTATTTGCGGATTGATAATTTCATTGGTGCTTAATACAGAAATTTTATAGTTTTTGTTTGCACCCAAAACTTTTTGACATGCACGCTGTAATTTATCAGCATCCAAATCACGATCTGCACGACCTGAAAGGGTGTATGCCAGTGTTGCACTATCTGCTGTTTGATTTTCAATCTGATAACCTGTTACGCCATTGTATTGACGAGGGGTTGTTTGACATGCAGATAAAGCTAAAACGATTAATCCTAAACCTGCATAAGTGATTTTTTTCATCTTTTAAAGTCCTAGCTTTTTGAATTATTTTTAGTATGCCATAGCTTTGCAATTTTCACGATAAGTGAATTGCGTAAATAAAACAGCTTTTTCATGTAAATAAAAAAGCTGTTTTAAATGAATTAGATTGCAAACTATAGTTTGAATTAATCATCCGTAATCAGGCTATGTTTTTTGCTATCTTTCATAAAAACATAGGTGATTAGAGATAAACTGATCATAAAGGTAATGTAATAGAAGAAATAGTTTTCATGCCCAGCATTTTTAAAGCTTAACGCAACTAATTCAGCCGTACCACCAAACACAGTGTTGGCAAGTGCATAAGGTAAGGCTACACCTAAAGCACGAATATGCGGTGGAAATAATTCAGCTTTTACAACCGCATTAATGGCTGTATATCCAGTTACAATGACCATACCACTCATACATAAGAAGAAAGCCGTTTTAGGATCCGTTGTCGAGCCTAAACTATTGAAAATAGGAACGGTAAATAACACACCGAGTACACCAAAAGTGATCATAATCGGTTTACGACCAATTTTGTCAGAAAGTGCACCCACTGCAGGCTGAATCAACATAAAAATAAAGATTGCGGCTGTGGTAATTTCAGTTGCGGTGGTTTTTTCAAAGCCAGAAGTGTTAACTAAATATTTTTGTAAATAAGTCGTAAATGTATTGAAAGCTAAGGTGCCGCCCGCAGTTAGCATAATCACTGTAAATGCTTGTTTAGGATACTTGGTGAATAAAGCCAAAGCACCAGATGTTTCACCGCCATTTTTTGCTTGTTGTTGCGCTTGTTTAGATGATTCTGTTTCAACGAGACCACGACGAATCCAGAACACAACAATTGCGAGTAATGCACCAATAAAGAAAGGAACACGCCATCCCCAAGCATGTAAGGATTCTTCAGAAAGATTATGTTGCAGGATAATCAGTACGCAGAGTGCAAGTAATTGACCTGAGATCAGAGTAACATATTGGAAACTTGAGAAAAAGCCACGATGATTTTTACCCGCCATTTCAGTTAAATAGGTGGCACTTGAGCCATACTCACCACCAACACTTAAACCTTGTAATAAACGCGCAAATAAAAGCAGTGCAGGAGCAAACATCCCAACTGAATCATAAGATGGCGCACAAGCAATGATTAATGAGCCAATACACATCAATGAAACAGAAAGTGTTAAGCCGGCTTTGCGACCTTTACGGTCAGCATAAATGCCCATGATCCATGCACCGATCGGACGCATTAAAAAGCCTAAAGCGAAAACTGCAGCAGCTTGGAGAAGTTTGACGGTTTCATTACCTTCAGGAAAGAACACAGGCGCAAAATAGAGGGTAAATGCGGCATATACATACCAATCATACCATTCGACTAAATTACCAGCTGAGCCACCTAGTATAGATTTGAAACGAGTTTTTCTATCAAGTTGCGAAGTGGCAGCTTGAGGAGATGAATTGGACAAGGCAATTCTCCAAAAGAATATGCAAAATACAGCCTGTTTAACTTTCATTTTGGATGAAAATCAAAGAAGAAAATCAAACAGAGAGAATTTAAGTAAGTATGACGAGGGGATACAAATAATTACAATGGTCGTTATACGCTTGAATGAAAGCAGACCTTATTAGACTTTGGTCTTAGCTGTGTTGAGAGCTCATTATTGTTCCAAGATGAGAAATTCTATAAATAAATGAATATTTTTTTAAAACAGGCATTTAATTTTAAATATTTTATAAATTATAAGAATTTATCTCAAAGTTAAAGCCTATTTATTTGCGTCTAAATGTATGGAATATAAACAATTTAGTAAGCTGAGTTGGATGAATTTAAGAATTTAATCTAGTCGTACAGTAAGTAGTCATGCTATTTATAGTAGCTAAATGTTCATTTTTGAAAATAAAACAATAAGGTTTCACATCTATGGACTTAATGATTCGACAACAGCAAACATTAGCATTGGTTAAGGCTCGGGGCTACATCAGTATTGATGAGATTGCACAGCATTTTGCAGTTACCCCGCAAACTGTACGGCGAGATATCAATCAATTGGCAGATGCCGGACTATTACGTCGTTATCACGGTGGTGCTGCAGTAGACTCAAGCGTTACCAATACAGCATATAGTCAACGGATCAGCCATAATTTAGCTGCAAAACAGCGCATTGCAACAGCTGTTGCAAAAGCAATTCCAGATCATGCATCTTTGTTTATCAATATTGGTACAACGACCGAAGCTATTGCCCATGCTTTATTGCAACATCGCGGTTTAAAAGTGATTACCAATAATTTAAATGTGGCAAAAATTTTGAGTATTAACGATGATTTTGAAGTGCTGATCGCCAGTGGGAAAGTGCGCCCTGATGGAGGCGTGATTGGGCAAGCCACCTCCGAATTTTTTAAGCAGTTTAAAGTTGATTATGCCTTGATTGGTATCAGTGGAATTGATGAAGATGGAACGATGCTCGATTTCGATTTTCAAGAAGTGTCAGTCTCGCAAGAAATTATTCTAGGTGCTCGGCAGGTATTTTTAGCAGCAGATGAGAGCAAGTTCGGTCGCCATGCAATGATGCGCTTAGGCCATCTTTCTGAAATAGATCGGCTTTTTACCAATAAAACCCCCACTGAAAATTATTTAAAACAAATTCATGCAGCAGAAGTAGCTTTAACTGTGGTTTAGGCTAAGTTTTAAACCCATAGTGAAAACATGATAAACGTGAAATTGATCATTTTTTGATAGACATTGATTAAAAAACTATCTATTATTTTCTTAAATGAAAACAAATGAAAATATATTTTCAAAAATGATTGTGAATATATGCAAATGATCAAAGGTGGTGGCGTTTATGACACAAATCAATGAGCAACAAGCTTACTATGATATTGCTGTAATTGGTGGTGGAATAAATGGTGTTGGTATTGCCAATGATGCTGCTGGGCGTGGTTTATCTGTGTTCTTGTGTGAAAAAGATGATTTAGCCAGCCATACTTCGTCTGCAAGCAGCAAGTTGATTCATGGTGGTCTGCGTTATTTGGAACATAAAGAATTTCGTTTAGTCCGAGAGGCTTTAGCGGAGCGAGAAGTCTTACTAGCAAAGGCACCACATATCATTCGCCCTATGCGTTTTATCATGCCACATCAGCCTCATTTACGTCCTGCTTGGCTGATTCGTACGGGTCTGTTTTTATATGATCATTTGGGTAAAAGAGAGAAGCTTGCAGGTTCACATTTGGTTGAGTTTGACCCTAATACCAGCCCACTAAAAACAGCGTTCAAACGGGGTTTTGAATACTCAGATTGTGCTGTAGATGATTCACGCTTAGTGATTTTAAATGCAATGCAAGCACGTGAGAAAAATGCCACTGTGGTGACCCAAACACGTTGTATTTCAGCACAACGAGAACATGGCTTGTGGACTATTCAGTTTGAAAATGAACAGGGTATTTATCACATACAAGCGAAGGCTTTGGTCAATGCTGCAGGACCTTGGGTTGCACAATTCATTAAGCAAGAGCTTCAGTTAAAATCACAATATGGGATTCGTTTAATTCAAGGCAGTCATATTATTGTGCCGAAAATCTATGACGGTGATAAAGCCTTTATTATGCAAAATGATGATCAACGTATCGTGTTTGCAATTCCTTATCTCAATCAATACACCATGATTGGCACAACTGACCGTGAATATTTAGCAGATCCGAATAATGTTGAAATTAGTCAGCAAGAGATTGATTATCTGCTTGATGTATCCAATGATCATTTTAAAGTGCAACTAACTCAAGCCGATATTATTCAGACATTCTCAGGGGTACGCCCGTTGTGTGATGATGAGTCTGATAATCCAGCAGCAATTACCCGTGATTACACTTTGGCTTTATCGCAAGATCATGAAAATGATGCACCATTACTTTCTGTGTTTGGTGGGAAGTTAACCACCTATAGACGCTTGGCTGAATCTGCAATGGAGCATTTGCAGAAGTTTTTCCCTAAAGCTGGAAAACCTTGGACTGGAAAATCCTTGTTGCCAGGTGCTGAGAATTTAATCTCTGTTGATGGGTTAGTTTTAGAAATTCAAAATAAAATCAAAGGGCTTAATCATGAAACTTCAAGCCGCTGGGCACATGCCTATGGAACCTATACATGGAAATTTTTAAATCATTCGACATCTGTTCATGAACTTGGTCAAGATTTTGGACATGGTTTATATGCCCAAGAGGTTGATTATTTGGTTGATCATGAGTGGGCGATCACCAGTCAGGATATTTTAAAGCGCCGTACCAAGTTATATTTAAAATTTACAGAAACTGAAATTCAAGTACTGGATGAATATTTGCTTGAATTGCATGAACGCCGCGTACAGAGAAATGTTGCCTAAGCAAAAATGGAAGTATATTGCTTTGCTGAGGATGTGTTATGACCAATCAAAGGTATATAAAACGCGTCGGGTTTCAGGTTGGTAATACAATAAAATCGAATCTGCACCATGTGAACAATATTCCCAACCTGCAACAGCTGCAATAAAATAATAACGATTGCTATCGCGATCAGAAATATGAACTTCTTCATCATCACGGTCTGCGTTGATGTAGCGTAAATCAAAATGTTGATCAATCGGATAAGTCCAGTTTCCACCGCCACATTCGCCGCCTAATTGGTCAAGCAAGGTTGTTGGAGAATTATTTTGATATTCAATGCGTGATGTTGAAATGATTTTTCCAGTTTCGGCAAAGCGCTGTTTAAGCTGCAAGTAATCTTCATGCATTTCTTTGTGATGGGTTTTTAGATCAGCCTCGCAATCAGGATTTTCTAAAGCAAAATATCTTTTGTTTACTAACCATTCATATTGATTTTGTTGATTTAATTGCATATTGAACCAATTTTCATTGGCAAAAGTATCTGAAAATTCTGTGGTATCACTTCCGATATAGCCTTCATAAGGTTCAATAGCATTCAGCAAATGAATTTTTCCTTGCCATGCAGTATTTATTGCGGATAAATCAAATGAAATAAGCGGAAGTAAATGCTGTGCTAGAAATAGACTTGAAGGGGCGAAGACGACTTCATGGTCAGGTAACAATGTTAGATAAGGTTGAGCTGTGGTGATGTTTTTAATAGGTGTCATTACGCTTATTTTTAGATCATTGAATGATTAGATTAAATCATAAAAAAGACCGAACTCGTCGGCCTTTTTGCTCGGTTTAGTCAGTTAGCCATAAAGCGCCTAATTTTTCATCCCACTCACTTGGGGTGATGACCATACGACCTGCATTGGGGGTTAAGGTAATCTCACTGAAGAAAACATCGTCTTGAGATAATAAGAAATCAATTCGGCTATAACCATATTTAAAACAAAGATCTTCTGACAATTGAAGCATTTTATTTAATTTTTGCGGTCGTGCTAAACAGCTTGGCGTATTGTTTTTTAGATCAACGGTAAAGGGTTGCAGAATCCAAGATGTGTCATACATATTTGAATAATCTATACCTTTGCTATCTTGTACATCGACTTCGAGATATCGAGGCTGACCTTCAAAACAATGAACACGACATGTTGTAATTGTGAACTTATTGTTTTGATCAGTAAATAAATCAATATGTTGTTCGGCCAAAATTAAAGGAACAATATCTTTGTAATGCCATTCTCGTTTTCTAAAATACATATTTTGTTTAAGGTGGTGATTGAGTTTGTGCTGCGCTTTTTTGATATCAAATTGCGCTTTATCGTTACAGACAATCGCACTGCCACTGTCATGATTGCATTTTAAAACAAACTTGTTGGGAAGTTGATTAAAGTCAATTTCCTCAAAGCATTTATATACGCCAATCAGTGGAACGAAATGGGAACAACAAATTTTATCTGAAATGATTTCTCGTACTGCAAATTTATCCGCCAATTTTGTATGTAAGGGTACTCTTTCATAGATCATTCTGGCGGTGACTTTTTCATTGAAACTTTTAGGCTGATCAAAGTTCGGGGTATAACCCAATTTAGCAATAAATCTTTTGGTGAGATAGCGTCTATCTGAGACAAATTTGGCTCTAATCACTTTTGCCGAATAAATAATATTTTCAATCATGATTAAAAAAAATCAATAAAATAATGAATGTTTGAATTATAGAGAAAATATGAATTTTGTATATGGAAATAGTAATCATTTATATTTTTATTACATAATTGTAATGAATATCTAAACAATAAAGTGAAAAGAATCACTTTAATAACAAAAAGACCGCTATATGGCGGTCTTTTTGTATCACTTAATCAGAGGACTAAGCAGATTTCTTAACAGCTTCTAAAAGCTCATTTTGACGAGTTTTAAGTGCAGCTGGTAAACGTTCACCAAGTTTATCAAATAACTCAGTGTGGCTTTCAATTTCTTTGATCCACTGATCTTTGTCTTGAGAAGTCACAAGATTAAATTGGTCTTTAGTGAAGTCAGAACCTGTCCAGTTCAATTGCTCATAGGTTGGAACAAAACCAATTGGTGTTTCTACTGCTTCAGCACGACCTTCACAACGGTCAATGATCCACTCAAGCACACGCATGTTTTGACCAAAACCAGGCCAAACAAAGTTGCCTTCAGCATCACGACGGAACCAGTTTACGTTATAAATACCTGGAAGTTTATTGCCCGCAGCTTTTGCTTTAGCACCAACTTCTTCGCCCATTTCTAACCAATGAGAGAAATAGTCAGCCATGTTGTAGCCAGCAAATGGAAGCATGGCAAATGGGTCACGGCGTACAACACCTTGTTGACCTACTGCAGCTGCAGTTGTTTCAGAACCCATTGTTGCTGCTTTATAAACACCATCAACCCAGTCAAAAGCTTCTGAGATTAAAGGTACTGTATCTGCGCGACGACCACCGAAGATGAATGCAGAAATTGGTACGCCAGCTGGATTTTCCCAGTCAGCATCAATAGAAGGGCATTGACCCGCTGCAACTGTGAAGCGAGCATTTGGATGCGCTGCTTTTTCACCAGCAACATGTGGTTGGCCTTTCCAGTTGGTTAAATTAGCAGGCGCTTCTTTGGTTAGACCTTCCCACCATACGTCACCGTCATTTGTTACAGCAACGTTTGTATAGATGACATCTTTGTGAAGTGTCGCCATGCAGTTTGGATTTGTTTTGATGTTTGTACCAGGTGCTACACCAAAGAAACCAGCTTCAGGGTTGATTGCATATAAGCGACCATCTTCACCTGGCTTGATCCAAGCAATATCGTCACCTACAGTTTCAATTTTCCAACCTTCATAACCCGCTGGTGGAATCAACATCGCGAAGTTGGTTTTACCACATGCAGATGGGAATGCCGCTGCAATGTAATGTTTCTCACCTTGTGGATTGGTCACACCAAGGATCAACATGTGTTCAGCTAACCAGCCTTGTTGACGACCCATAGATGATGCAATACGTAAAGCAAGGCATTTTTTACCCAATAATGCGTTACCGCCGTATCCTGAACCGTAAGACCAGATCTCACGAGTTTCTGGATAATGCACGATATATTTTTCAGGGTTACAAGGCCATGCAACATCTTTTTGACCTTCAGCCAACGGAGCGCCAACAGTATGTACGCAAGGAACATAATCGCCATCTGTACCCAGTACATCATAAACAGCTTTACCCATACGAGCCATTTTACGCATACTTACAGCAACATAAGGAGAATCTGTAATTTCGATACCGATGTGAGCAATGTGAGAACCTAAGGGCCCCATAGAGAATGGAACCACGTACATTGTACGTCCTTGCATTGCACCATCAAACAAACCGTTAAGGCGAGTACGCATCTCAGCAGGAGCTTCCCAGTTGTTTGTCGCACCAGCATCTTCTTGTTTTTCAGAGCAGATGTATGTACGACCTTCAACACGCGCTACGTCAGACGGATCAGAATTCGCTAAATAAGAACCAGGATGTTTTTCTTGGTTCAACGCTTGCATAGTGCCGTTAGCGATCATCAAGTCGATGTAACGTTGATTCTCTTCTTCGCTTCCGTCACACCATTCAATTTTTGCAGGTTTAGTTAATTTAGCAATTTCTTCAACCCATGCAATGAGCTTGGGATGACGAACGAATTCTGGTGCGTTCACTTGGGTCATGGTGAGGCCTATCTAAAATATGTACAATTTTGTGTACAAATAATAATCTGAATGAAGGGATACTACATTCAAATTTAAGTATGAAAAAAAGTGGTGGTATTAAAACATATATTCATAAAAAAAATAAGACTAAAGGCTTAAAAGATACTAATGCTTGAATTTTTACTAAGTGTTTGATTTTTATTGTCTAACATTGATTATTGTTTGATTTTTATTAGTATTTTAAAGCGGAATGTAGGGTATTTTAATTGTAAATAATAATATTTTACAATAAGTTGAAATTATAAGATTTACTAAATTAATTATTGATTTAATAAATGGGCATAATTCGAATTTTACATAAAGGTGCTTTTATTTGTTTAGAAAATCGACGAAATTAGTGCAAATACTTCAAAATAATCAAGCTTATGGACACAGAACTCAAGCCTCTTTCAATGATTTACAATGAAAAGTCAGGTTTTCATGCCAATCAGAAAGATGATATTTATGAAAAACTCATGACCATCTGGACTTCACATGGTTTTGAAATTCAAGTTTTTGATATCAGTTCAGAGCCTGATATAAAAACCCTGATGCAAAAAATCATTCAACGTCATGCACAGTACTCAGATTGCGGTGTCATTGTCGCTGCAGGTGGTGATGGTACGTTGAATGCAGTCGCCTCGCAAATGTTAAATCAAAAAATTCCTATGGGAATACTACCTTTGGGTACTTTTAATTATGTGGCGCGTGTTCTACATATTCCCCTGAATATTTTGGAGGCAGCAAATGTGATCGCCACAGGGGAGCCGCGTGCATCACATGTGGCCTGTATCAACGATCAAATTTATCTAAATAATGCCAGTTTAGGTTTATATCCTTTATTTATTAAAAAACGTGAAGAATATAATCGTAAGTTTGGACGCTTTCCTTTAAATGCTTACACGTCTGGTTTGGATGTACTGATCCGTGACCGTAAAGAACTCAAATTAGAGATCGAAGTAGATGGACAAAAGTATCCTGTAAAAACACCACTGATTTTTTTTGGTAATAATCAACTGCAATTAAAAGAATTGAATTTAAAAATTTCAAAATGTGCAGAGGTGGGTGAGATTGCCGGTGTGGTGATCGCCAAAGGAGATAAAGCCACTTTATTTAAAACCTTGTTTCAAACCATTCGTGGAAAATTGGAAAACGCTTCCGATGTGTATAGTTTTGGTGCACAAAAAGTCATTGTTTATTCAAAAAAGCCTAAACTGACCGTTGCTGTCGATGGAGAAATTGTTTCAATGACGACCCCATTAACCTTACACGTAGAAAAAAATGCTTTAAAAATTATGGTGCCGCATGTTATTGCATCTGTCTGATCTACATTTTGGTACTGAGCGTCCAGAGTGTATACGAGCGATTCAAAAGTTTTGTACTGTGCATAAACCAGAAGTGGTTGTGGTGAGCGGTGATTTAACTCAACGTGCTAAATTTAAAGAGTTCTATGCATGTAAACAGTTTTTAGAATCGCTAAAAATCCCTTATTTTGTGGTGCCTGGCAATCATGATATTCCTTTATATCATGTCTGGAATCGTGCCTTTAGACCATTTGGCTTATATCAACTGTTCTTTGGTAGTTTAGAACGCACTTTATTTACAGAGCATTTTTATTTAATTGGCATGAACAGTATTCGTCGGCGTTATCATACACGCGGGCATATCTCATTTGAGCAAATTCAAAATGTAAATCAGTTGTTGGTCAATGCACCGAAAAATAAATTAAAAATAATTGTTAGTCACCAACCTTTTTATACTTCAAATGAAGATCATCACTTAAAAGATTGTCCTGCTTTAGGGCAGTTTGCCATTAAAGAATGGGGACAACATCAACTGTATGCTTTATTACATGGTCATTTACATTTAGTTGCGGTCTATGATTTGAATCAAGCCTTTGCGCTAAATTTAAAGCAACCGGTTTATGAAGTTCATGCGGGTACAGCAGTTTCTCGACGCTTACATAAAAATATGCCAAACAGTTTTAATGTGATTCATCAAAATGGTGAGTTTGAGCATTATTTTTTTGATGAGCAATTACAAGATTTTATTGCGAAAAATGAGCTGAAAAATTCTGAATCAGAGCTGATTTGATACAAAAGAAGAAAAAACGTACAAATTAAATAAATTTTTTTTCATTTTCCCCTTGAAGCGTTTATTTCCATCCCCACAAATGTGACATACAAATATTTTGTCGATGACCTAGGAATAAGAAGTCATCTTCGCTGAGTAATCAATGACATTTAAAATGTCTATGGAGTTAGAAATGAGCAAGATTCGTCCTTTACATGACAACGTTGTTATTCGCCGTGTTGAAAAAGAAACTAAAACAGCAGGTGGTTTAATTTTAAGTACTTCAGCAGCTGAACAACCTGCTCAAGGTGAAATCCTTGCTGTAGGTAATGGCAAAATCACTGATAATGGCGTACGCGCTTTAGACGTGAAAGTGGGCGATAACGTATTATTTGGTGCTTACGCAGGTACTAAAGTTAAAGTTGATGGAGAAGAACTTCTTGTGATGAAAGAGTCTGATATTTTAGCGGTATTGGAAGGTTAATCTTCTGCCGTTCAAATGAGTTTTCATCCAAAACATATTGGTCAAAATTTAAAATTTATAAAGATATCTGGAGTTTAGTATGTCAGCTAAAGACGTAAAATTTGGTGATTCAGCGCGTTCAAAAATGATCGCCGGTGTAAACGTACTTGCAGATGCAGTAAAAGTAACTTTAGGTCCTAAAGGGCGTAACGTTGTTATTGATCGTTCTTTCGGTGCACCACACATCACTAAAGATGGTGTAACTGTTGCTAAAGAAATTTCTTTAAAAGATAAATTCGAAAATATGGGCGCGCAATTGGTTCGTGAAGTTTCTTCAAAAACCAATGATATCGCAGGTGATGGTACAACAACTGCAACTGTACTTGCTCAAGCGATCTTAAATGAAGGGATCAAATCTGTAACTGCGGGTATGAACCCAATGGATTTGAAACGTGGTATCGACCTTGCGGTTAGAGCTGTTGTTGAAAATATCAAAGCAACTGCTAAACCAGCTTCTGATACCAAAGCAATTGAACAAGTCGGTTCGATTTCGGCAAACTCTGATGAAACTGTAGGTAAGTTGATTGCGCAAGCAATGGAACGCGTTGGTAAAGAAGGCGTGATTACTGTTGAAGAAGGTTCAGGCTTTGAAGATGCGCTTGATGTTGTAGAAGGTATGCAGTTTGACCGTGGTTATATCAGCCCGTACTTTGCAAACAAACAAGATACTTTGACTGCTGAACTTGAAAATCCATTCATTCTTCTTGTTGATAAGAAAATTGGTAATATCCGTGAATTGATTACAGTTTTAGAAGCTGTTGCAAAAACAGGTAAACCATTACTCATCATCGCTGAAGATGTTGAGGGTGAAGCACTTGCAACACTGGTTGTAAACAACATGCGCGGTATCATCAAAGTATGTGCGGTTAAAGCGCCTGGTTTTGGTGATCGTCGTAAAGCAATGCTTCAAGATATCGCGATCTTGACAGGTGCTACTGTGATTTCTGAAGAAGTGGGTATGTCTTTAGAACAAGCAACGCTTCAAGATTTAGGTACTGCACATAAAATCACGATTTCTAAAGAAAATACTGTGATTGTTGATGGTGCTGGTGATGCAAATCAAATTGCTGAACGTGTAACTCAAATTCGTGCTCAAATCGAAGAATCAACATCTGAATACGATAAAGAAAAACTTCAAGAGCGCGTAGCTAAACTCGCTGGCGGTGTTGCTGTAATCAAAATTGGTGCTGCAACTGAAGTTGAAATGAAAGAGAAGAAAGACCGTGTAGATGATGCGCTTCATGCAACGCGTGCTGCGGTTGAAGAAGGTGTTGTTGCAGGTGGTGGTGTTGCGTTGGTACGTGCAGCTAAAGTACTTGACGGTCTTGTTGGTGCAAATGATGACCAAACTGTAGGTGTGAACATCCTTCGTCGTGCGATTGAAGCGCCACTTCGTCAAATCGTATCTAACGCTGGCGATGAGCCATCTGTTGTGATCAATGCAGTGAAAAGCGGTGAAGGTAACTTTGGTTACAACGCTGCAACTTCACAATATGGTGATATGTTAGAAATGGGTATCCTTGACCCTGCTAAAGTAACGCGTTCTGCACTTGAGCACGCTGCATCTGTTGCTGGTTTGATGTTAACAACTGAATGTATGATTACTGATATCCCAGAAGACAAACCTGCTATGCCTGATATGGGTGGCATGGGTGGTATGGGCGGTATGATGTAATATCGTTTCAATCTCAGATCACAAAAAATCCCCGCTTTTATGCGGGGATTTTTTATGCAAGTTACTTTATTCTTGTTTTTTGTAGATTTATTATTATCCTTTTCTACTATTCGGTAAATATAAATACAATACGAAAATTGTGAGGGGGGAGTAAAATGAAAAGATTAATTTTCATTATTGTAATTAGCCTGGTGTTAACTGGATGTTTAAGTATGATGGGGCAACGACTTGAAACTAGAAATGATTTAATGCAGTCTTCGGTAGGCGAGACAGAAGAAAAAATGGGGACCACCATCTAGAAGTTATACAGTTCCGAGTGGCGCTAAAATTATTTCTTATAATGATGATTAGGGTTCTTGTGTTGAAAAATTTATGCTAGAACGCGGTAAAGTGACCAAATGGGGATATACCAATTGTTCAATGAATCTCAATCGGCCTGATAAAATAGACAAGAAAACACCAATTCCAAAACCTTCACTTTAATGAATTATTTATAGAAATAATTTTAAGAGATAAGGAATTTCGTCAAGTTAAAAATATCACAGTGCTTTGACTTGATTAACACAGCAAAGAGAAATTAGGCTTTTATAAATTGACATTTTACGCTCGGTGGAATGTTAATGTTCTCTCTAACTGATTTAAAAACAATAATTTATCTAAAAAGAATAATCACCCAAGTAAAGAAAATAATTGCTTGAGCTACAAACTGCGCAGCACTTCCCATATCTTTGGCATTTTTAGACAGTGGATGGCGTTCTAAAGAAACTCGATCAACGACAGCTTCTAATGCTGAATTAAACAGTTCTACAATGATTGCCAATAAGCACACAGCAATCATCACTGCTTGTTCAACAGAAGAGACATCAACGAAGAATGTAATCGGAATTAAAACAATATTAATCCAAACAATCTGACGGAAAGCAGCTTCATTTTGATATGCAGCTTTAAATCCTGCTAAAGAATAGCCAGTTGCATTGAGAATGCGTTTGAAACCCGTCGTACCCTTAAATGGAGAATAATCACTCATACATCAAAGCAGCTAAATTTTTAAAAAGTGTATTATTTTAAACTTAAATGGGGATTAATTTTAAACAAAAAGCACTAAGTTTAGAAAAAATTAAGCAAACATTTGAATCGTTTGCTTAATTTTTTGAATAAATCAGATGTTACTTTGCATTTGGATTGGTTTTTAAGTACGCATCCAAAGCTTTACGACCCAGCGCAGGATCATCGGTAAATACACCGTCCACACCAGCTTTAAAATACATCTCATATTCTTTATTCGCGCCAGCTTCACAACGCTTGGCTGCATCTGCTTCACCAGTACTACATTTTAAATTGTTGGCAAGGAAATTATTTTCAGGACGGAAAGTATATGGATGGACTTTTAAGTTCACAGCATGAGCATCTGTAACAAAAGAAGAAGGTGCAGTATAGCTATCATTAAAAATATACGGTTTCCATGGACCAACACCATCAGCATATTTGGCAACTTCTTTTAAACCTTGTGCTGTGGCCATATCACCATAGGTGGTTTTAATCCCTTGTACGACATAATCTGCTGGACTGATTTTCTTATCATCATAAAGCTGAATAATTTTGGCATGCTTTAAGCTTTTATGGGCTGTCAATTGGTCTTTAAAGTACTTTAAATTATTTACTTCAAATGACTGTAGATAAATCGGTGCAATTTCACGGCTATATTGGTACTTTGCCAAAGTTTTAAGCAATGGATCTTCCATGGCTAAATTTAGTTTTTGAAAATATGTTGGGTGCTTGGTTTCAATATAGAGCCCAACCACCTTACCAGTTTTTTTATAATTCTTTTCAGCCAGTTCAATGATCTGCTCAAGGGTGGGAATATTAAATTGGTCATTGTATTGGGTATTGTTCGGGCGTAACGCTGGGATACGCTCACGTGCTTTAAGTTGATTCAATTCATTTAAAGTAAAGTCTTCAGTAAACCATCCCGTTAACGATGTCCCATCGATGATTTTTGTTTTCTTACGATCTGCAAATTGGCTGAATGTACTGACATTGGTTGTACCGCCAATTTCATTTTCATGACGTGCAACCAAAACCCCATCTTTAGTCGATACTAAATCTGGTTCAATAAAATCAGCACCATCATCAATGGCTTTTTGATAACTTTCAAGGGTATGTTCAGGACGTAAAGCACTGGCTCCTCGGTGACCAACGATAATAATTTTTGGTTCCTTGTATTCGGGCGTGACGTTATCTATAGTTTTATCGTCATCATTACAAGCAGTTAATAAGGCCATGATACTTACCAATAACCCAGTATTTTTAATCATATTTCTCTCAAATTCTTATAAGTAAACTGAGCGTAGTGTATGTGGTTAAATTGACACTGTGATGACATCAAGATACAAGATGATGAAATCTTTTTTGTAGATTTACGATCCGAAGAAATGAATTCTTCACAGTTTCTTCATATTTAAACTTATCATTCGCTTTTCTGTTATTTTTCCTTGAGTTTTTAGTTCAAGTCACAGAATATCCATATAAAGCAGATTTAATTGTTCGAACAGCTTTAACCTCAATCCTTTGACACAGAACCTACTCTGATGCTCTCTAAATTTTTTATTCAACGTCCTATTTTTGCCTGTGTACTCGCAATTATTGTTATGGCTTTAGGCGTATTTTCAGTCTTAAATTTACCTATAGAGCGATACCCTGATATTGCTCCACCACGAATTACTGTTTCGACAACATATACAGGCGCAGATGCTGAAACGGTTGAAGAGAGTGTTACACAGGTTTTAGAACAACAAATTAAAGGGATCGACCATCTACTGTACTTTAGTTCGAGTAGTGACTCATCAGGTCGTGCTAGAATTAGTATCAGTTTTGAAAATGGAACTGACCCAGATACCGCACAAGTACAAGTACAAAATAGCATTAATGGCGTACTTAACCGTTTACCTGACGATGTACAGCGTCAAGGTGTAACGGTAAATAAATCACTTGGCGATACATTTATGGTGGTGGGTTTATATGATGAAACGGGTAAAAGTAACAATATCGAGTTAGGTGACTATTTATCTGATCATATAGAACAAGAATTATCACGGATTGAAGGGATTGGTGAAGTTGATGTATTTGGCTCACAATATGCCATGCGAATTTGGCTCAATCCGAATTTGCTTCGACAATATCAATTGATGCCCAGTGATATTCGGACAGCAATTGAGGCACAGAATACACAGGTTGCCGCTGGTGGTGTAGGCGATTTACCAGTAACTGCTGACCAATATTTAAATGCAAAAGTCACTGCTGGTTCACGTTTAAGAACTGTGGACGAATTTAAGAATATTATAGTCAAATCCAATACCGATGGAGGCTATATCTATTTAAAAGATGTGGCGCGTATTGAATTGGGCGCAGAAAACTACCAATCTTTTAATACCATCAATGGTTATCCTTCATCAGGTATGGGGATTTCTTTATCCTCAGGTGCAAATGCACTAGCAACATCGGCATTAATCAAAGCCGAGTTGGCAAAGATTTCTGAAAAACTACCACAAGGTTATAAGATTGTTTATCCACGTGATAATACGCCGTTTGTGCAAGAATCCATTAAAGAGGTGGTAAAAACATTATTAGAAGCCATCGTATTGGTGGTTCTGGTCATGTTTATTTTCCTACAAAGCTGGCGTGCAACGTTGGTTCCTACTATTACTGTTCCGATTGTAATTTTAGGTACTTTTGCGGTACTCAATGTGCTCGGCATGAGTATTAACACATTGACTTTATTTGCCTTAGTGTTGGCAATTGGTCTGTTGGTCGATGATGCGATTGTTGTGGTGGAAAATGTCGAGCGTTTGATGCATGAGCAGGGTCTAACTGCAAAACAGGCATCTATCGAGTCTATGCAGGAAATGACAGGGGCTTTGATTGGAATTACAGTGGTCTTGACGGCTGTATTTATCCCGATGGCATTCTTTACGGGTTCAACAGGTGTGATTTATCGTCAATTCTCCATTACCTTAGTGGCGGCAATGGCCTTGTCACTGTTGGTTGCATTGATATTAACCCCTGCACTGTGTGCCATTATTTTAAAACCGAACCCCAAACCCATGCGTTGGGCCACTTGGTTTAATCGCAAACTTGAAAATCTAAGACAACGTTATATTCGACTGATTCAAAAGACCTTAAATTTGAAATGGGTGGTTTTGACGATTTTTGTGGCTTTGATTGCTGTGTTTTCACTGATTTATCGGACTTTACCTACTAGTTTTATTCCAAGTGAAGATCAGGGTATGTTGAGTGTACAGTTCCGTTTAGCCGATGGTGCACCGATGTCAAGTAGTCAGGTGGTTGGAGAAAATATTCGAAGATATTTCCTTGAAAATGAAAAACAAAATGTAGATATTGTATTGATTCGTTATGGGCGTAATTTTTCAGGTACAGGACAAAATTTAGGAACAGGCTTTGTAGCCTTAAAGCATTGGGATGATCGGTCAGGTACACAAAATTCTGCGCAAGCAATTCGTGAACGTGCAACAAAATATTTTAGTCAAGATCGCAATGCTCGGATTACAGTGAGTTTGCCTGCTTCTGTAAATGGTTTGGGAGATAGTGATAGCTTAGAATTCTGGATTCAGGATATTAATGGTCAAGGTCGAAAATATTTAGACCAACAATTCAATACATTGCAGGCGCAAGCCAAACAGTTCCGATCCTTTGAGAATCTGGATAAAAAGTCCAATCCCGATAAATCTAAGTTAAAAGTTGATGTTAATCAAAAATTGGCATTGGCAAATGGACTGAGTCAAACCGCGATTAACAACACCTTGTCAGCAGCATGGGGTGGTTCTTATGTAAATGACTTTATTGATCGTGGGCGAATTAAACGAGTAATGATGCAGGGCGATGCAGAATTTCGTTCCAAGCCAGAAGACCTACAGGTATGGACGGTGCGTAATGCACAGAACCAGATGGTGCCATTTAGCAATTTCGCAACAACGCGCTGGGAAGGTGGGCCAGATGTAGTGAATCGTTTCCAAGGTTATACCGCCTTGCAAATGGAAGCCAATGCTGCGGCGCATACTAGTTCAGGTCAAGCCATGAAAGATATTCAGACCTTGATTAGTCAACAAGAGGGAATAGATGTTGCGTGGAGTGGCTTGTCATTTGAAGAACAAAAATCCAGTAGCCAAGCATGGTTACTCTATTTGATTTCAATCGGCTTTATTTTTCTTTGTCTAGCAGCTTTATATGAAAGTTGGTCGATTCCAACTGCTGTGATTGCGGCAATTCCTTTGGGGATTGGAGGCAATATTATTTTCAGTAAATTGATAGGTTTTCCAAACGACATTTATTTTCAAATTGCATTGTTGACCACGATTGGTTTGTCTTGTAAAAATGCGATTTTGATTGTTGAGTTTGCTGCTCTGTCTCAGGAAAAAGGTAAAACAGCTATTGCAGCTGCATTAGAAGGTGCAGGGCTGCGGTTACGTCCAATTCTAATGACATCATTAGCCTTTGGTGCGGGGATTATCCCATTGGTTGTTGCATTTGGTGCAGGTGCTGCCAGCCGTCAAGAAATTGGTGTAAGTGTGTTAGGTGGAGTGATCTTTGGAACGGTTTTGGTTTTACTGTTTATCCCATTTATGTATGTGTTGGTTCGCTCAATTTTTAAATCAAAAGCACCCTCTGGGTAATGGTGTCGATTGATGGCCTTAGCTTGATCAATGTTCTTAGATGAGGATTGATCAAGCTTAAAATCATACAGAACCGTTAAAACATGTTTCACAACAAAAAACATCTTTATTTTCGTGGGATTGCAGTCCAACATGTGGCAAAAGTTTGATGGAATTTGGATCATCCTATGCAATTTTCTTTGGCACTCGTTTCAGAAATAGAAAAAGCCATTCAAAACCATCAATTTGATATCATCGAAAAACAATTTGAACAAATCAATGACGCTGATATCGCAAAAATTTTGGCAGACTTATCTTTAAATGAACAGCTGACATTGGTGGAGTATTTGCCCAATGCTGCGTACATTCTTGAGTTTTTATCACTCGAACAACAACTTAAAATTTCTGAGCATTTACCAAAACAAATACTGGTCAATATCATTTCTGAGATGCACTCGGACGATCGTACAGATTTATTTAAGTATTTGCCTTATGCATTACAGCAAGCTGTTTATGCTGATTTAAGCACTGAAATACAACTGCAGATCCAACATTTAGCCAGATATCCAGAAGAGTCTGCTGGTGCAATCATGAGTTCAGATTATGTGACATTGTCACCTGATTTGAACATGACGCAAGCCATCAAGCAGATCAGAGCAATTGCTACCAATCGTGAAACAGTCTATTTGATTTATGTGATCAATCCTCAAGGTACGTTACTTGGGGTTGTGTCCTTACGTGAAATTATTCTTGCTGAGCCTGAACAAACCATTGCTGAAGTTATGAGTACGGATTTGATTGTAGGGGATGTTAATGAAGACCAAGAAAGTATTGCAGAGAAGTTGCATTATTATGACTTTATTGCGCTGCCTATCGTTGATGAGCAACAGCGTCTTTTAGGTATTGTCACTTATGATGATGCGATGGATGTTGTCACCGAAGAAGCCACTGAAGATTTTTTAAAATCCAGTGCAGTCTCATCTTCTCCTAAAATGAGTATTAAGACAGCGCCGATTCATTACCTATATAAGAAACGGGTATTTTGGTTGGTGATTTTAGTTTTTGGCAGCTTATTGTCTGGATTTGGGATTGCCCATTTTGAAGATATTATTGCAAAAAATATTGTGCTGGTATTCTTTTTGCCGCTTTTGGTCGGGAGTGGTGGGAATGCCGGTTCACAGTCGGCCACGTTAATGGTGCGGGCATTGGCAACGGGTGATGTACATTTAAAAGATTGGATGTACCTGATTGGGCGTGAAAGCTTGGTCGGTTTATGCTTGGGCGGAACAATGGCAATTGCTGTGTCCATTCTTGGCTACTTTAGAGGGGATGCAATGGTCGCCTTGGTTTTAGCTTTAAGTATGATGGGTATAGTATTGATGGGCTGCTTAATAGGGATGAGTCTGCCATTTATATTAAATCGTTTAAAGCTGGATCCAGCAAGTGCTTCGGCACCTTTAGTCACTTCGATTTGTGATGCAACAGGTGTTATCGTTTACTTATGTATTGCATCGATTATTTTATAAGACATGGCTGAAGGGTATAAGCTTTAAAAATGCTTGGCTGATCATGTTTAATTAGCAATATCTTTTCTTAAATCACGACAACTGGGAATATCTGTATAGCGATATACCTGATAACCTGCTTGCTCTAACATCTCGTCACGTTGTGCATCGATATGCTCTTTGCCAAGGTGACTGGGATCATCGAGTTCAATAATAGCAATTACTTCAAGCTGTTTATCGAGTAAAACAAAATCGGTCACTTTACGATTGAATTTGGAACGCAATTTAAATTGATTGCAATCAATTAATGCGCTAAACGCGACTTGCGCAAGTACATGATGTTGTGGAAAGGCTTCATTTAAACGGAAAAACATTTTCTGTTCAAAAGGGGTGATCACACGTTTTGCATAATAATGTTTATTTCGAAATAAATACTGACCAAAGCAGGCAAGCAATAAAGCAATGGTTGCGATACTGCCAATCAATAAAAATAAAATTTGATGTAAATCGAGAGACATAAGCGATCGGTATCATATAGACAAGAAAAAACCCACTCAATCATGAGTGGGTTTTTAAAATCTGGCTCTCCAACCTGGGCTCGAACCAGGGACCTGCGGATTAACAGTCCGTCGCTCTACCGACTGAGCTATTGGAGAATCTGGAACGCATTTTAGGGATGAAATGGGAATGGGTCAAGGAAAAATTGTTAAATCCATCATAAAAAAGCATTATTTGCTAAATATTTGATCATTCTGAATAAAAGTAAATCTGAATAAAAATTAAAGTTGTTTTAAGCGTTCTGAAATTGAGAGTGAAATCAATTATAGTCAACCTGTCAAAAAAACTCAGACTCAAGAATATAATTTCTATTAATATTTTTAATTAAATCAATTTTATGGAAAAAATAAATTGTTAATTATAAAAAGCTTGCAACACCACATCTTACATTCAAAGTTTAAATTCCTTTGCGTAGGCGATGCCAAACCTTGCGCTGCTAACAAAGCAGTGCTTTGTTTTTGCTCATGGGCGAGGGGGACGTCCTGTACCTCCGCCCAACGGCGACATCCCTGTCGCCCCGCGGTAGGATAACCATCTAGGATTCAAAAGTACAAAAATGAATTGATAACTAACATTTTCTAAAATTTGATACAAAAACATAAGCTTTATTTATAATCAATGACTTGTATGAATAATTAAATGATTTGACCCTACATCTTTTCTTTATAGAAAATAAAGATATAAAAAAGCCCACTGCATGATGAGTGGGCTTTTTAGAATCTGGCTCTTCCACCTGGGCTCGAACCAGGGACCTGCGGATTAACAGTCCGTCGCTCTACCGACTGAGCTATGGAAGAATAGATGGCTCTCCAACCTGGGCTCGAACCAGGGACCTGCGGATTAACAGTCCGTCGCTCTACCGACTGAGCTATTGGAGAATCTGATGCGCATTTTATGGATGAAAGCCAAAGTGGTCAAGTGAAATGATAAGAAAAAAGGCTTAAATGTTTTTTTATTGTCCGAATTTAAAGAGTTTGTATATATATTGATTATTTTTAAAGTTTTCTAGTTCTTTATTCGAGATTAAATGATCATAAGTGATTAAATTTTGTTGCAGTTGGAGAAGGGTTTGTATTCGTTGTGATGGTTTCATTCGGACTAAAGCGCTAAAAATAATCGTGATTTCTAAGATTTGAATATTTTTAAAACGCAAGTTTGATGAAATCACTATCTTTTTAGCCCTATAGGCTTTTTTCCACAAAAAATGTTGTTGCATAATTTGATCAATAAACATTAAGTCAAGTTCGTAACACATACCAAAAGAAAAGCCTCTATGTTCTTGCTGTATTTTACGCATGCTGAAAGCGGAAATTTGTGCATAATCGAAGGTGATTTTTATTGCATGCATTTGAATTTGACAAAACTCGGAATGAAAACGTATCTGTGGTCGTCCATGTTTGATCAGCAAAGACAATGAAATAAGTTCAAACAACACGATAAACAGCCAAAACAGGACCACCAAAATGAAAGTGAAGCTGATATCGTCCGAATTGGTAATATAGAGATAACAGGGGATTTGAATGGCGCTAAGCATGGCATAACTATAAAAGATTTTTATTGGATCTGCTTTTACAGTGTAACTAGGATTGATCATATTAGAATTGAAAAAAATGAATCACATAAAAAGGCCATTCTAAAATGAATGGCCTTTATCCAAAAATAAAATGCTTAGATCTTATTTTTCAACACCAGCTTCTTGGCCTGCATATTTCGCGTTTGCATAGTCCCAGTTTACAAGGCTTTCTAAGAAAGTCGAAATGTATTTAGGACGAGCATTACGGAAGTCGATGTAATATGCATGCTCCCAAACGTCAATTGTAAGTACCGCTACTTTGCCATGTGCAAGTGGAGTATCTGCATTTGAAGTTTTAAGAATAGAAAGCTCGCCATTCACTTTATCAGCAACTAACCAAGCCCAACCTGAACCGAATTGAGTTGTTGCAGCAGCAGCGAATTCTTCAGCGAATTTTTCGTAAGAACCGAAAGCCTCATCAATTTTAGCAGCTAAAGCGCCAGTAGCTTTACCGCCACCGTTTTTAGCCATACAGTTCCAGTAGAATGTGTGGTTCCAAACTTGTGCAGCGTTGTTGAATACACCTGCTTTAGATGCATCGCCAGCTACAGCCACAATGATCTCTTCTAAAGTTTTACCTTCAAGATCAGTACCATTGATTAAGTTGTTTAAGTTTACAACATAGGTATTGTGGTGCTTGTCATGATGATATTCTAAAGTTTCTTTACTGATGTGCGGCGCAAGATCTTCATAGCCGTATGGTAAAGCAGGTAAAGTAATGGTTGTCATGTTTTAAATTCCTTGCATTTAGCTGGGTTTTAACATTAAGTGGCTTTATTGTAATGGATTCTTTCAACAATTGTGCAAGATGTTAAATAACAATACACAATTTATTTCGATTTAATACGTATAAAGAAAATGTAAAAAATGCATCGCATTTTTATGAAAAAATGTCTAATCGGCAAGCCAATATTTGTCTACAAATGAGCTACATTTTTAGGATAACACTTAAATTGGATTGTTGAGTTCGAAATAGCGATAATCAATCTTGAATTGTTCAGCGATCGCTTGACCAAGTTGTTGAACACCGTACCTTTCAGTTGCATGATGACCACATGCATAGTAATGCACATCTAATTCTTTTGCTTCATAAAAAGTACGCTCACTCACTTCACCTGAAATATAGGCATCACAATTCATTGCTGCCGCTTTGCCTATAAAATCCTGTGCTCCGCCTGTACAAAATCCAACTTTTTGGATCAGCGTTTTTTCTGCGGTTAAATGTATGGAATTGAAGCCTAATTTTTCAGTAAGAAGGTGTTTAAAATCTTCTGGTGAGATTGGAGCTTTTAAATAACCGATATTACCAATCGGATTGCGTTCGCTTGGGTCTAAAGCTTCAATATTTTCCAGTCCAAGGATTTTGGCAATCATTGCATTATTCCCTAGTGTTGGATGTGAATCTAAGGGGAGGTGGTATCCAACAAGTGAAATATCATTTTGGATTAATGCTTTGATTCGTTTGCCACGCATGCCTGTGATTGGATAGGGTTCGCCTTTCCAGAAGTAGCCATGATGAACCAAGAGAAGGTCTGCTTGTTGTGCAATTGCTGCATCAATTGCATCCTGTGACGCCGTGACTGCACACAGGATTTTTTTTACTTCAGATCGTCCTTCGATTTGTAATCCATTGGGCGCGTAATCTTTAAATTCATGCGATTTTAAGGTTTGATCACACCATTGGATGATATCTTTGAGTAAAGCCATGAATAACCTTTAATTAAATTAAGTGTGTTAAGAACATCAAAACATATTTTAAATTGTAACTAAAGCTGAACAAAACTCTTTGTGTTTTTTATGTTTCTTGATTGAATTGCTTTACAATATACAAATTGCTTTTGCATCAACGAATTAAAAAATTCTTAGAGGAATAAAAACGTGCGGCGTTCATTTACTTGGCTCCCTTGGGTTTTACTGATATTGGTTATTATTTGTTTTGTGGTTTGGCAAAAACTTCAACAGCCCAAAGCGCCTATTGCTGCTGATGGTGTGAAAATGCCAGCTGAGAAAGTTGAACCTTTGGTCAATACATCTCGAACGGGCGGTGTGGTGTCTTATAGTGCTGCGGTCAAAGTTGCCGCACCAGCAGTAGTCAATATTTTTACAACTCAAAAAGTAAAACAAAATCATCCATTACTCAATGATCCTGCGTTTAGAGAATTTTTTGGAAATCAGATTCCTGAACAAAATCAAAACCAGAATGAAAATAGTTTGGGTTCAGGGGTAATTGTTCGTCCAGATGGTTATATTTTGACAAATAACCATGTGATTGCTCAAGCAGAACAAATTGTTGTTGCCTTGCAAGATGGTCGTCGTGCTGAAGCAACTGTAATTGGCACAGATCCTGATACAGATTTGGCTGTGATCAAAATAGAATTGAAAGAATTACCTGTATTACCATTTAAATTGAGTGGGAATGAGGTAGGAGATGTTGTACTGGCAATTGGAAACCCATTTGGTGTAGGGCAAACTGTAACTCAGGGTATTATCTCTGCGACAGGCCGTTCTGATCTCGGTATTAATACTTATGAAGATTTTATTCAAACAGATGCAGCAATTAATCCAGGTAACTCTGGTGGTGCATTGATTGATGTGGCGGGGAATTTGATTGGCGTCAATACTGCAATTTTCTCTCAGTCTGGTGGTTCATTGGGCATTGGCTTTGCCATTCCTGCGAAAATCTGTCAACAAATTTTAAATTCGATTTTGAAAGATGGTCGTGTGATTCGTGGATGGATGGGTATTAGTTTAGTCCCACCAACCCAAGCGGATGTATTGCAGCCACGTCAGCCTGGTGTTGTAGTTGCTGATGTATTGAAAAAAGGTCCTGCGGCGGAAGCGGGAATTAAAGTCGGTGATCGTATTATTAAAGTGAATAATGAAGATATTACTTCAACCTCACATTTAATTAATTATGTTGCACTTCAAGCACCAAATACCGATATTCAAGTTGAAGTCATTCGTGGTGAACAAACTGTCAATCTCACTGTTAAAGTGGGTGAACGAAAAGTTCAAAGTGCTGATTCACAGTTTATCCCTTTACCACGACGTTAAGTATCGCAAAAAATTTAGCCCTGATGAATCAGGGCTTTTTTATTTCGAAAATGAAGGTTTTCCTTAGCTCAAAAGACTATTTAGTGTTAGTGAGGCCAATTGGCACAGGGATTAGGTAATAGGCTATGGATTGCGCCAACTTCTTCATTTGAGAGCTTTGTATCTTTATTTTTATCTAAGAATTTAAATAACTTAATGTTTTTATCTTGACCTTTAAAGCGTCGGTCATCTGGCCATGGGAGTGGATCAAAGTCTTTGACTTTTAAGAACTCATTGAGCTCAAAGGTACCATTTTTATTTAAATCATAGGTTTTATGGAATTTCTCCCAGTCTAAAGAAGCCGGATCACAGGCAAAGCTAAAGCTTGAAAATGCACTACAACTGAGAATTAGACTATAGATTATTTTATTCATTTGTTTTATCCCATTTTTTTAATTAGCTTTGATTATAAAGACAAAGTGATTTTAAACGAATGGCTGCATCTCAACAAAACTATTTCCGTCTTGATTCAATCTATTCGATAGAAAATACTATATTTTTAAAACAAAAAAACAGTGCCGAAGCACTGTTTTTATTGCAATAAAACGCTATTCAATTAACTTTCTTGTTGAATTCCAGCAACTAACCAATCTTGAGTAGACCCTGCTGGTTTAACAAAGTGCCATACTTCTGAGAACGGTACAGGTTGACTATTTAAGTCTTCGCTGACAGTTCCTGTAAAACGAACACTCACCACGTATTGTCCATTTTCTGTTGCACTATCCAATACCAATGCATTTAAGTTCGAAAACTCAGCCACATCTTGATCTTGGTTTGCCATGATATCGCTGTACATTGACTGATAAAGATCAGCTGTTAAATAGCGCTGAATTTCAGCAATGTTGCTCACAGAGTTCATTGACTGAATATGGTTAAAGCGTTGACGAGCAACACGTAAGAAAGCAGCAGGTTCCGTTCCATCTGGAAGTTGATTGCCGCTTTGCATTGACGCTGCACCAAAAGGTGCTTGTGTTGCAGTACCACCATTCACCGACTGACCAAAAATATTGGTAGAGTCATTCGAACTACGTGTCGCATTGTTTTGCCCAAATGGCGTAGATGTTGAACCTGCGCTATTTGGTGCATATGGATTATTACTGGCTAATTTTTTTTTTGCACCGAATTTACGGAATAAGAAGAATGCAGCACCAGCAATCAGGATTAACCAAATCCAACTTGGAATTCCACCTTGTTTCTCTTCTTGTTGAGCAGCTGCTTGTTGTTTCGCTAATTCAGCATCATTGGTCTGAGCTTGTGCGTTACCATTATGATCATCAGCCATCGCATTTGCCGCAATCGCACCTACTGCTGCACCTGCAACACCAGCAGCAACCATTTTACCTACACCAGAACCTGATTTTTGTTGACCAGGTTGAGCAGGCGTTGGTTGTTGAGCAGGCGTAACTTGTCGAGGTTGAGAATAAGACTGACTTGAACTCGAAGAACGGCTCATGCCATGGCTTTTACCACCACCTGCACGTTTTGCTTCAGCTAAAGGTGCTACAGCCAAAGTTGCCATTAAAATACCTGCGATCAAGCCGCGCTGTCGAACTTCCATTGAATCTACCTATATTAAAAAATATGTTGATGAATATGGGTGCAAGCATATTACTGTATTGCTTTCCATAGTTCTCTTTATGCAGTCTTTTTAAGAGAATTTCAATGTTTTTAAGATTTATTTGCACATATATTCACATAAACATAACGAATATATTGCTGGGCTTTTAAAGCTCAATACAGATTTTCTAATCTATTGAAATAATTAAAACAATCAAATTAAAAAGGCTTTTATCATATCGGTGGAATTGTCTTGTGATATACAAATTTAGCGAGGCAATTTATGATAAAAATTCTCATGATTTAAAAGATAATTTAAAGCATCCAGTAGATAGCTTTTATCTTTTAATTATTTGAATACATATTGAACGCTCAATCCGTTATAAAAATGATTAAACCAACTATTGTTTTAGTTTTAGTCAAATATTTATTTTTTTATTGGATTTGTGAGGGTTCATTTAAATAAGGGATAAGATACAAATTTTTATTTAAACTATCTATCAACGCAAGCTTACTTCCTTGTAAGACTTGATCTTATTTTATAACGTGATAATTAGACCTCATCACTCAATTGCATGGCCTCTGTTAACGCCTCATGCAGTCGAGCTACTGCAATGATTTGTACACCTGCAATAGGCTTTTGTGGTGCATTGCCTCTAGGTACGATGATGTATTTAAAACCATGTTTTATGGCTTCTTTTAAGCGCTCTTGTCCATTGGGAACTGGGCGTATTTCACCTGATAACCCCACTTCACCAAATACAGCCAATTGTTGTGGTAAGGCTTTAGAGCGTAAACTTGAAGCACAGGCCAAAAGTACCGCAAGATCAGAACCTGTTTCGGTAATTTTCAAGCCACCCACGACATTGACATAAACGTCTTGTCCAGAGGTCTGTACACCACCATGACGATGCATGACTGCAAGCAACATATTTAAACGGTTTTGTTCTAAGCCCAGTGCAACCCGACGTGGTTGTCCATGCGCATCATCAACCAGTGCTTGAACTTCAACCAATAACGGACGTGTCCCTTCACGGCTGATCATCACCACTGAACCGGGAATCGCTTCATCATAACGACTTAAAAAGATGGCAGACGGATTGGCGACTTCTTTTAAGCCCTTATCGGTCATGCCAAATACACCAAGTTCGTTGACCGCACCAAAGCGGTTTTTGACAGCACGAATCATACGGTAGCGGGAGTCAGATTGGCCTTCAAAATACAGTACGCAATCGACCATATGTTCAAGCACACGAGGCCCCGCCAATGCACCTTCTTTGGTGACGTGACCAACAAGAAATAATGCTGTACCACTATTTTTTGCAAACCGAGTCAAGAGTGCAGCTGACTCACGAATTTGCGAAACACCGCCGGGAGCAGATTGTAAGGTTTCAGTATATAAGGTTTGGATTGAGTCAAGGATGGCAACAGCAGGACGTAATTGTGCGAGGGTATCACAAATTCGTTCTACGCAGGTTTCTGCCATGACTTGTAATTTATCGGTAGCTAAGTCAAGACGATTGGCACGTAAAGCTACTTGTGAAAGTGATTCTTCACCAGTGACATAGAGCGCTGAATTCTTCGCAGCAGCCATATGGGTTGCGGTTTGTAAAAGAATGGTAGATTTACCAATACCGGGGTCACCCCCAATCAGGACGACAGAACCTGTGACTAAACCACCACCTAGCACACGATCAAATTCGCCAATACCCGTAGCTAAACGTGTTTCATTAGACACTGTAATCTGATTGAGTAAAGTGACATTGGCTGCTTGTCCTGCATATCCACCGCCCATAGGTTTGGCGCGATGTGATACGACAGGTTCTATTCGCACTTCAGTCAGAGAATTCCATTCACCACAGTCGGAACATTGACCTGCCCATTTTGGATGGTCTGTACCACATTGTTCACAACGATAAACAGTTTTAACTTTGCCCATTTTGAGTGCGTTCACCTTTTGAATGATCTGCTGAATGTACCAATAGCGCTATTGAAATACAATTTTTTGTGCAACATCTCGCCAAAAACTATTTTGGCACGTAAACTGCAAATCGAAGGAACGGTAAAAATAAGAAAGGTAAGGGATAGTCATTTGACTATTAAATAAGCTAAAAGATGAAAAAACTTAGTTATTTTAAGTATTCATTGAAAAAGGCTTTTTTATTTTTTTTGTTTTAAGCTACTTTTAAACAACGAAATCTGAGAGAAGAATATAACAATGTCAAATGAAAACCTCAGTTCTTCTGCGGAAACAGGTGAACTAGCAAGAAGTTTATCGAATCGTCATCTACAATTAATTGCAATTGGTGGTGCGATTGGTACAGGCTTATTTATGGGTTCAGGAAAGACGATTAGTCTTGCAGGACCATCCATATTATTTATTTACATGATCATTGGTTTGATGGTTTTTTTCGTCATGCGTGCGCTTGGTGAACTGTTACTTTCAAACTTGCAATACAAGTCATTTATTGATTTTTCTACAGATTTGATCGGACCATGGGCAGGCTATTTTGTCGGATGGACTTATTGGCTGTGCTGGATCACTATTGGTATCGCAGATTTATCTGCAATTATCTATTACTTACAGTTCTTCAATAATGGGGTGCCCTTTACCCCGACTGAAGGGGCCATGATTAGTGTTGCCGCAATCTTCTTTATTTTAGGATTGAACCTAGTCACAGTAAAACTGTTTGGTGAATTGGAATTCTGGTTTGCGCTGATCAAAATTATTGCCATTGTGGTGTTAATTTTGGTGGGTTTCTGGATGATTTTTACTGGCTTTACCTCGGCAGCAACAGGTCAAGTGGCGTCATTTACTCATCTTTGGGATCATGGTGGAATGTTCCCGAAAGGTTTTGAAGGCTTCTTAGCAGGCTTCCAAATTGCCATATTTGCTTTTGTCGGTGTTGAACTTGTTGGTACCACCGCAGCAGAAACCAAAGATCCAGAGAAGAACTTACCTAAAGCAGTTAACTCAATCCCAATCCGTATTATTTTCTTCTATGTATTGGCGTTAGTGATTGTTATGTCAGTTACACCATGGAATATGATTGATCCTAAAGTTAGCCCATTTGTGAACTTGTTTAGTCAAGCGGGAATTGCTGCGGCTGCAATCATTATGAACTTGGTGGTTCTTTCTTCTGTAATGTCTTCAATGAACAGTGGTGTATTCTCAACAAGTCGTATGCTATTTGGTCTTTCTCGTGAAGATCAAGGTCCTAAAGCATTTGGTCTGTTAAATAAACGCGCAGTTCCAGCGAATGCTTTATATTTCTCTGGTGTATGTCTATTGGGTGGTGCGGCATTACAATACTTCGTTCCTAATACTGTCGAAGCATTTACTTTAGCAACCACACTGTCCACGATCTTGTTTATCTTGGTATGGATTATTATTTTGTGGAGTTACTTGGTGTATTACAAAACACGCCCAGAACTTCATGCAAAATCAGTGTTTAAATTACCAGGTGGACCGATTACTTGTTATATCGTGATCATTTTCTTTGTCGGTACGATTGGTATTCTTGCATTAGAACCAGATACAATGAAATCATTGATGGTCAGTCCAATCTGGCTCATTATCCTTGCGATTGGTTATTTCTGTTTTTATAAGAAAAAATAGTTATTAACGATTTCAATGATATTGATAAGAAAACGTCAGTAATTTACTGGCGTTTTTTTTATTCTCATTTTAAGCTTTAATGCTTCCGCTTTGGTCTATATTTTAGATTCAAGGTATAAGGTATACTGACGAAAATTTTGGAAATAGGTGAACAAATGCGTTTTGCAATTTGTGGCATCGGTTTAGTTTTAGCAAGTGCTGTGTTGGTGGGTTGTGGTCAATCAGGCAATTTGCAATTGGCAAACAGTCAAGACTATGACAAACGTGCCAAATATTTGCTCTATTCAAAAGATGCCAATAAAGCTGCCCAAAGCAAGGCAAAAGTGCAAGATCAGACAGCTGTTGCAGATCAGTCTGTGCCCGCATCTCAAGCTACTTCAAACTAAACCTAATTACACTTTCATTGAAAGGATAGATTCATGAGTTTCTCCCGCATTCATGGGGTATTGCATGCAGAGCAATGTTCTTTAGATCAACTCGCGCAGCAATATGGCACACCGCTTTATGTTTATTCAAAGGCAACTTTTGAAAAGCATTATTTGGATATGGATCAGGCATTTAGCTTTATCGATCATCAAATTTGTTTTGCGGTGAAGTCAAACTCAAATCTTGCGGTATTGAATGTATTGGCAAAATTAGGCTCAGGCTTTGATATTGTCACAGGTGGTGAGCTTGCGCGAGTCCTTGCCGCAGGTGGAGATGCTACAAAAATCGTATTCTCAGGTTTAGGCAAACAAGAAGCAGATATTCAAAAAGCCCTAGAAGTGGGGATTGCGTGCTTTAATGTGGAATCTCATGCTGAGCTTGATCGGATTCAGAAAGTTGCGGCAGCTTTAGGTACAAAAGCTCCGATTTCGTTACGGGTAAACCCCGATGTAGATGCGAAAACCCATCCTTATATTTCGACAGGTTTAAAAGAAAATAAATTTGGTATTCCATCAGATTCAGTTTTTGAAACTTATCAATATGCAGCGTCTTTACCTAACCTTGATGTGATTGGAATTGATTGTCACATTGGTTCGCAATTAACTGAAACACAACCTTTCGTAGATGCGCTTGACCGCGTCATTATGATGATTGCAAAATTAAAAGAATTGGGCATCCAGCTGAAACACATCGATATTGGTGGCGGTTTAGGGGTGACCTATAAAGATGAAACACCGCCAAGTGTTGCAGAATATGCCAACGCAATGCGTCCAGCTTTAGAGAAATTAGGCTTAAAAGTTTATATGGAACCGGGTCGCAGTATTTCAGCAAATGCTGGGGTATTGGTGACGAAAGTTGATTTGTTAAAACCAACCAATCATCGTAATTTCGCAATTATTGATGCTGCAATGAATGACTTGATTCGTCCCTCGCTTTACCAAGCGTGGATGGACATTCAAGCTGTGGTATCGCGTACAGATCTTGAAGCAAAAACATGGGATATCGTGGGTGCCATTTGTGAAACAGGCGATTTCCTCGGTAAAGAACGTGAACTTGCCATTCAGGAAAATGACAATCTTGCTGTTTTAGGTGCTGGTGCGTATGGTTTTGTCATGAGTTCAAATTATAACAGCCGTGGTCGTGCTGCTGAAGTCATGGTCGATGCTGACCAGTCGTATGTGATTCGTAAGAGAGAAACGATTGAATCACTTTGGGAAAATGAAAGCTTATTGCCTTAAGGAGCCATTTTAAATGTTATTAGAATTTACCAAAATGCATGGTCTGGGCAATGACTTTATGGTGGTTGATTTAATCAGCCAGCGTGCATTTTTTGATGCAATGACCATTCGCCGTTTGGCTGATCGGCATTTCGGGATCGGTTTTGATCAACTGTTAATTGTTGAAGCACCAGATTTTCCCAATGTTGATTTTAAATATCGTATTTTCAATGCAGATGGTTCAGAAGTAGAGCAATGCGGCAATGGCGTACGTTGTTTTGCTCGGTTTGTTTATGAACGTCAGTTGACCAATAAAAAGCGTTTTAAGGTTCAAACCAGTGCTGGTATTGTCGAACCTGAATTGGGTGAAAATGGTTGGGTACGAGTCAACATGGGCTATCCAAAATTTTTACCCAATGAGATTCCATTTCTTGCAGAAGAAGCAGATGCATTGTATGACATCGCATTGAAAGATAATGAATCGCTGACTATTGATGTGGTCAATATGGGCAATCCACATGCGGTCACAATCGTTCCCGATGTTTTAACTGCAGATGTTGCCAAAATTGGTCCTCAAGTGGAAGCGCATGCGCGTTTTCCGCAACGAGTAAACGCAGGCTTTATGCAAATTGTTGATGAAAAGCATGCGCGCTTACGTGTGTTTGAACGTGGTGTGGGCGAAACGATGGCATGTGGTACAGGCGCTTGTGCAGCCGCAGTCTCTGGAATGCGTCGTGGTTTACTTGCCAATAATGTAGAAATTGAGTTAGCTGGTGGTAAATTACAAATCGAATGGAAAGAAGGCGATGTGGTTTGGATGACAGGCCCGACTGCAACCGTTTATGAAGGCCGTTTAGATTTACGTTATTTCCAAGGTTGATCTCCTTTTCTCTTATCAGCTTACAAAAAAGCCCTGAATTAATTTCAGGGCTTTTTTGTCTCTAACTGCATAGTTTTTGGATTAAAAAATATAAAATAAGTGTTTATACTGCTTAAAGATCTAAATAAATAATCACAAGGAAAAATAAATAATGGCAATAGATCGTATTGATTGGCATGGCGAATCGGCAGAGCAAGCAGGCTTTCCATATGAAAATGGTGGGACGCATATTGGAATTTATTTAGCATGGATTATCAATAATCAATTAGAAGGTGAGTTTCATCAAGAAGAAAGTGTTGATGAATTAGAACAAGTCCGTACACGTCAAATAACTGGGCGAGATTTTTTGATCAATATGTGCGATGAAAAATTTTGGGAAGAAGATTTAAATCCACAGGGTTTTGAATTTACCCAAGCTTATTATGAGAGTCATCAGTATTTAAAAGATTATGATGAGATATTAGTCAATGCTCAAGGTTTGATCGATACTTATGCTGTAGATGATACATGGGAAAACTATGACTTAATGGCTACGATGATTAGCCAAAAATATCAACAATGGAAGCGCAATCGAAAATAAATCAGCATTGTATGTACATTAACAAAATATACTTTTTCATTGATGGGCTTTTGTCAGCATACTCAAATTTAATCATAAAAAAACACAGTCCAAAATGGGTCGGACTGTGTTTTAACGTTGACCTGTCTGGAGACCAAATCGACGTTAAGTAACCACACTTACAGCGCGCATAGTTATATAATTTATATATGAGGATGACAGCGTATTTTTCAACCAGCAAAGTTGCCAATTTTAAATTGGTCATTCTATTTGTACTCCCACCCAATTAATTCATTGAGTGAATACCAAATATATTGCCTTCAGTATCAACTGCTAAAACAATATGACCATGAGGTCCGATCGACATTTTTGTTTGATGAATTTGACCACCAGCAGCTTCTACTCTGGCTTCTTCAATTGCACAATCTTCACTGGAAAAATAAATAATGGTACTGTTACCCCCAGCAGATATACCCTCCATTTTAACCAATGAGCCAGTTGCGCCATATTGGTTCATATCTGATGGAAATACCCACATTTCTACTGATGAATTGCTGGGATCACTTAATAAACTAAGCTCCGTGCCGATTACAGTTTGATAAAATAATTTAGCTCGCGCCATATCATTGACATAAATTTCGAACCAACACACTGGATTTGACATAAAAGTGTCCTTTTATTTTGCTGTTATCTGTTTTATGACCATACATGGCTGTATTCATAAGCCTAAGGGCAATTGAGCCTTTAACTTCTATTTTAGACTTTATCCTGATTAGCTTATGACAAACTTAACTTAAGATCAGCTGTATTTTGTAAGAAAGTATATTTTTTGATCACTATCCGGGGAGTCATTAAAAAAAAGAACGCCGAAGCGTTCTTTTTTTCGATCATTGGATTAATGACGTGCAGCTTTTTTGCCTTCATCCACTGCTTTAACGATGGGTGCTTTGACCAATGGTGTAGGATGCTCAACTAAAGCAAGTGGAAGAATCTCATCGATACTTTTCACCGCTTTAATTTCTAGACCATCTTTCACGTTCTGAGGAATTTCAGCTAAGTCACGTACGTTTTCTTGTGGTATAAATACCAGTTTAACTCCACCACGATGTGCTGCTAAAAGTTTCTCTTTTAAGCCGCCAATACGCATTGCTCGGCCACCTAAACTGGTTTCACCTGTCATTGCAATATCAGGACGAATTGCAATCCCAGTGAATGCCGAAACAAGAGCAGTCGTTAAAGCCAAACCTGCTGATGGTCCATCTTTCGGTGTTGCACCTTCAGGTAAATGAACGTGTACATCAGTTTCTTCAAAACGAGAAGCTTCGATACCCAATTCATCAGCACGTGTACGAACCACAGTCATTGCCGCAGTAATGGATTCTTTCATTACATCACCGAGTGAACCCGTAGTAATAAATTTACCTTTACCTTTTACTGCCGCTACTTCAATGGTGAGTAACTCACCGCCAACAGAAGTCCATGCCAAACCGTTTACACGACCTACTTGAGCTTCTTCTTCAGCCATGCCGTAATCAAACTTATGCACGCCTAAATATTCAGGTAAGTTTTCAGCAGTGACATCAATATGTAAGTTTTTCGCTTTCTTACTGACGGACTCTTTTACTACTTTACGTGCAATCTTAGAAACTTCACGTTCAAGACTACGTACACCAGCTTCACGGGTATAACGACGGACAATGTCACGGATCGCTTCCTCATGAACTGTCAATTCTTTGCCACGTAAGCCATTGTTCTTGATTGCCTTTGGAACAAGGTAACGATCTGCAATATTGACTTTTTCGTCTTCGGTATAACCTGGCAAACGAATTACTTCCATACGGTCTAATAAAGCCTCTGGAATATTCATACTGTTTGCAGTACAGATAAACATCACTTCGGACAAGTCAAGATCAAGATCTAAGTAGTGATCGTTAAACTTGTTATTCTGTGATGGATCAAGTACTTCAAGCAGGGCAGAAGCTGGATCACCACGATAATCCTGTGCCATTTTGTCAACTTCATCGAGCAAGAACAGTGGGTTCTTAACACCAACTTTTGTCAACGACTGTACAATTTTACCCGGCATCGCACCAATATAAGTACGACGGTGACCACGAATTTCTGCTTCGTCACGAACACCACCGAGTGCCATACGAACGAATTCACGACCAGTTGCTTTGGCAATTGATTCTCCGAGTGATGTTTTACCAACACCTGGAGGTCCAACTAAACAAAGGATTGGACCACGAAGTTTTTTAACGCGTGATTGAACAGCGAGGTATTCAACAATACGTTCTTTGACTTCGTCCAAACCGTAATGGTCTGTATCTAAAATTTCCTGAGCTTTAGCTAAGTTAATGCTGACTTTGCTCGCTTTATTCCAAGGCGTATCTAAAATCGCCTCGATATAGTTGCGTACAACAGCAGCTTCACTTGATGCTGGTTGCATTGCTTTTAATTTGCGGAATTCATTTTCAGCTTTTTTACGCACATGTTCAGGTAAATCAGCTTCCGCTAAACGTTTTTCAATTTCAGCAACATCATCTTCCGCACCACCATTCATATCGGAAAGTTCACGCTGAATGACTTTCATCTTCTCATTGAGGAAGTATTCGCGTTGATTCTTTTCCATTTGGCGTTTTACAGAGTCATGCAATGTTTGCTCAATCTGTTGTTCTTCAGATTGTTGCAGTAAATAAGTCATCAACTCTTGTAAGTGTGCTTCAAACTCATCGTGCTCTAGGAATTTTTGTTTTACATCGATATTTAAAGGTACACGGGTTGCAACAAAGAACAACAATTGTAATAAATCATCGATTTTATTTGCTGCTGCAATCAATTCACGTGCATTACGCAATTTGGCTTCTGCATACTGTGAAAACAGTGCACGTAATTCTTCTACACGTGTTGCTTGAGTATCTTTATCTACAGATATCGTCATTGGGCTTAATGCATGTTCAGCCGATAAGTATTCATCATTGTCGATGATTTCAACCAGCTTAGAACGATGTAAGCCTTCAATTAGTACCTTGATACAGTTTTCATCATTTTCATGATTCACAACTTGTACAATCTTCGCGACGGTACCATATTGATATAAGTTGTCGTGATCAATTTCTTCTGTAAGCGAATCTTTTTGCGCAACTACAAATACTAAATTGTCACTGTTACGAGCCACATCAACTGCATTGATCGATTTTTCACGACCCACAAATAGCGCGATTTGCATATGTGGGTACACAACCACGTCACGCAACGCTAAAAGCGGTAATACACTTGGAACCTGTGGCTCTAAGTTTTCTTGATTCATAATAATCTCAGACATGGGCACTCCTAATGAGTGACAACGGTGTTGCCATGTTTTTTATAGTGATGTGTATTTCAAAAATTACAAGGGCTTTGCCGAATAAAAAGTTTAAAAAATCGCAAGTATTTGATTAACAAATAAACCTATTTACATTTATTGGTCACTTTAACGCCGAAAATAATAGGTTTTTGCTGGGGTAATTAAGCTATCTAGGGACTGATCCCATGAATTTCTTGTAAGCTCATGGGTGAGTAACTGGAAATTATGGGCTAAACCGAGTCGATGTGGGCGGTATATAGCGGATGCAAGCGTTCGATCATAGAAACCGCCTCCCATGCCCATACGGCTCCCTTTTAAATCACAAGCCAATAAAGGCATGACCACTAGATCGAGTATTGAAATATGCTTAGCACGACTTGCCATGGGTTCCAACATCCCAAGACGATGTAAAGAAAAGCGGCGATTGCGAAACTGCCGATTTGATATTTTGACCCAAACCAGTTTTTTATTCATGTTACAGATCATGGGCAAATACACGGTTTTTCCAATTGCACAGCAATATTCGATAAGTAATTTGGTTTGAATTTCACCAAAAGCGTCTAAATATAATCCAATTTTCTGCGCATTAAAAAAATGGTGGTGGCGTAGCATCTGTTTAAAGCATTGCCGTTCGATCATTGCTTGTTGATTACGGGTCAGCTTTTGTCGTTGTTGTCTTAAAGATTTACGCAGTTGTGAATTTTGATCCATATTTTGAATGCTAAAACTAAACTATTGCCAGTATACAATGAATTGATAAACGGCATCATAAATTGAGATTTGTCACGATAAAGCGATGAAGTATCAATAGCGTTGAATCGGGAAGCAATGCTTGGCATTTCCTTGAAGATGTATATTGAGTTTGACCAGCAACAGATTTGATGAGCCGAAAATATTATTGATAAAAAATTAAGTAATCATAAAAAACGGTTTTAAAAAGAATGGCAATATGATTGTTCTATTTCGATTACTTTTATTCGCCAGAGTTTGCGATAAATGGGCGATTTTAAGATATATTCTAATCGTTTGATATCAAACAATTAAAATATCGATATTTCATATTTTAACTTCAAAGTGTCTATTCTGACAAATGTAGGATTTTGCTCAGTCAATTGCAAATCAAAGCACTTCAATTACGCTGATAAAAAAATTCACGTGAGTGATGATTATGGATAACCACGAAAATAAACAGGAAAAGATCATGCACAGTAAGCTCAAACAAAAGTTTAATCCTTTGTCACGACGGTTTGTTATCTCAATGCTTGCATTGACGAGCACTTTACCATTTATTACTTATGCAGCTCCAAAATTGGACCTTGAATTGTCTGCACATTCAAAAAATAAAATTAAAACCTTAATGAATGATCCAAAAGTTTGGCAACAGATTCCTAAAACAGTCACGCTGTGTGTATTTTCTCCAGATGGTGCCAATAGTGAAGCTTTTGAACAAGCGACCAGTTATATCAGTGAATTGCCACGTATTACCCAAATTGCCAAAGAGTTTGGGGTAGATATGAAAATTACCCGTCCAACCAAATTATCGATGCGTATTGATTTAAATTATCCAAAATTAAAGAAAACTGCTTCAACTGATATTAATTTAAGGGTTTATACCGATGAACGTGTATTAACTGAGGATTTTCGAAGTAAACGTTGTGATGGAGCTGGAATCAGTAACATTCGTGCGCGTCAGTTTAACCCTTTTGTGGGGAGTATTGATGCCATTGGGGCAGTGCAAAACTATAAGCAATTAACTACAGTGATCCAGTTGCTTGCACGCCCAGAGTACGATGCAAAAATGGTGAATAGGGATTATGAAGTCGTAGGGATTGTTCCGTTAGGTGCGGCATATATCATGGTCAATGATCGCCGTATTGATACCTTATCGAAAGCAGCAGGAAAAAAAGTAGCGGTCATGAACTTTGACGGCACTCAAAAGAAGTTGGTGCAAAATGTCGGTGCACAACCTGTTTCTGTTGACCTATTAACAGTGGGTGGAAAGTTTAATAATAAAGAAGTCGATATTATGGCGGGGCCTGCTTTGTTATTTAAGCCTTTAGAATTGAAAAAGGGCATGACTGATAAAAATGGTAATGTAGTCGGTGGCATTATTCGCTTTCCTTTGATACAGGTGACAGGCACGTTAATTATGCATCGGAATAAGTTCCCTGCAGGTATGGGGCCAATTGCACGGGAAATGATTTCTAAACAGCTCAGCCCAGCATTTCAATTTGTTGATAAACTGGAGCGAGAAGTTCCAGATAAATATTGGTTTGATATTCGTGAAGCGGATAAACCGGGCTATATTAAGATTATGCGTGAAGCCCGTATTCAGATGACAAAAGAAGGCTTCTATGACCCAACAATGATGAAAATTTTGAAAAAGGTTCGATGTGGTCAAACCCCAAGTAGTTTTGAATGTGCTTTAAATGATGAATGATCGGGTTTTGATGACATATTAAGTCAAAAGCAAAATCACAAACAGCTGATATTTTTCATTTGAATTGAAAAGTGAAAGAGCAAAATGAAAGTTTATTTTGCTCCTTTTTTATTGCAAAGTTTAGGCAATTCTTTATTACTCTGTTAGATTAAACCCAAGATAAAGAAGATCAAAATTAAGATTTGAAAAGATGTTAAAAAAACAATTCAAGTTATTCCTGTTGGCCTTGTTATTTTGTTCTACCTCTGTATATGCAACACAATATCAGACAGGGGATATTATATTTCATACTTCTAAATCAGCACAAAGTCTGGTAATTCAAAAAGCCACACATTCACCATATAGTCATATGGGAATGATCGTGATTAAACACGAGCAAGCTTGGGTTTTAGAAGCCATTCAACCTGTGAAATATACACCTCTGCGGCAATGGATCAATCGAGGTGTAAATAAAGCTTATATTGTAAAACGTTATCAAACTGAGTTGACAGCAGAGCAACAACACAAGTTAGTCAAACAAGCTGAGACTTATTTAAATAAGCCCTATGATGTTTATTTTGAGTGGAATGATGATGCAATTTATTGTTCTGAAATTGTATGGAAAGCTTATCAATACGCTTTAGGGCTAGAACTGGCACCCTTGGAAAAATTACAAAGTTTTGATCTCACAGATCGAAGTGTTAAAGCGCTCATGCACCAACGATATGGACAGCATATTCCATTGCAAGAAACAGTGATTGCGCCAAGTGCAATTTTTAATTCAAAAAAACTGAAAACGGTTGACTCGGTTGCTGGTTTGAATTGATTGGAAATATAGTAGACATAAAAAAACCTGAATCATGATGCTCAGGTTTCTTATAAGAAGAGGTATATAGATACTTTCTTGAATGTGGCGACCCTACGGGGATTCGAACCCCGGTTACCGCCGTGAAAGGGCGATGTCCTAGGCCTCTAGACGATAGGGTCAATAAATTGAGGCTGACTCTTGAAACAAAACCATTAAATTAATGGCGACCCTACGGGGATTCGAACCCCGGTTACCGCCGTGAAAGGGCGATGTCCTAGGCCTCTAGACGATAGGGTCGTTTCAGAGGTGGGCGTATATTAGGGCGAATACTGGAACGTGTCAAACTTTTTTCTACAATAAAAACTGAAATTACGTTTATATGGATAAAAACAAAGCAATATGACCAATGTGGTTAAAATTAATACCATTATTGAGGCTTGCAATACAGCATAGCTTCTAAAATATTCTGAACCACTGCTGGATGTTGTAAATAGCCTGCGATTTGATGGGGAGTATGAATAAAAGTTGAAATAGCGGTATTTATAATTGCCGGTTGAAAGTCAAAAGGAGCATTGATCAACGGAAAAGCGGTTAAGAAATCATCTGGGGAATAGAAATTTTGCCAATCACCATTTAGACACCTTGGTCTTTGGATAGGTGGAGTCAGTTTAGACTGAATCACTTTAAAGGCTAATGGTGAGCCTAAAGTAATAAAGCGTTGTATCTCGTAGTTTACTTGCAGTTGTTGTAAAAGATTATAGGCAATCACAGTCCCTAACGAATGCGCAACGATAATATACGGTTGATTGGGTTCTAAGTTGGCAAGTATCCGTTGATGGACTTCATCCATAAACTGAGGATTGGCGAGGTATAAATAAGTTTCGATGAGGAATTTATGAATCAGACTTTCATGTAGTTTTGGAAAATTATTTAAAATTAAAGAGAACTCTTTGAGTGCTTTATCTTTTAACAATTGCGAAGCCAAATACAAGCGTTTAGATAATTTTAAGTCGTGATCAGGCATAAAGTAGGGCAATATTGGAATTGCGGGAGAGGCATTTAAAATTGTACTAGGTGGTGGTGTTGTATGTTTATGAAAGTGAAAGTTTACCCATGATTTAGGTAGAAAGCTTTCTAAGTCAAAGCGATTGCTTAATTGGTGTTTAGTGATTAAATCGCCATAAAAAGCTAAGCGAATATCTAATTGCGCTGTTGCAATAGGCAACTTAAGTTCATCAATTCCTTGCTGAAAAATATCAACCCAATGTTGTTTTAAACTTGCAGCATTATAATTCTGCTGGTTCATGCCATGAATAAAAATAATCTTCATTGGGTTTTTTATAGATTGTTATGTTTAATTATTAAATTACGAGTTTAAACTGATTTTGACTATCTTTGAATGTACAAAAAGTGTAGCCCATGGCTACACTTTTTGTTTAGAAATGATCTGATAGGTCTTGTTTAGGATTGTGATTGATCTTTATATAAGAATGCGTAGCTGATATAGCAAATTGCAATAAAGATTAAACAACAAATAAAGCCAACCACCATTTCAGGATCAAACACCATACTGATACAGGTAATTAAACAGAAGATAAAACCTAAGATCGGCACAATTGGAAACAACGGTGCAGCAAAGCCCAACTCAGCTTTGGTATGACCTTGTTTGTACCATTGACGTCTAAAATTAAATTGGCTGAGACAAATACTCATCCATACCACAACCATGGTAAAAGCAGCCACACCCAACAAGTTTTTAAAAATAGTTTCAGGCGCAAATTGCTCTGAAAGTAAGCCAGGTAGTGCGCCAAACATGGTGACAATCACCGCTATATATGGAATACCGCGTGCATTGACCCTAGAAAATAATGCTGGAAGCTGTTTCTTGGCCGAGAGCGACCACATCATACGTGATGCAGCAAATAACCCTGAGTTTGCAGCAGACAACAACGCAGTAATGATCACAAAACGAATAATGTCTTCTGCGTATGGAATACCAATATGATCAAATACGGTAACAAATGGGCTGCTACTGACACCTTCAGCATGTAATCCTGCCATTTGGTGGGGAAGCAATGCACTAATGACAATGATGGTACCTACAAAGAAAATCAATAAACGCCAAATAGCAGTATTGATTGCTTTAGGCACATTTTTCGCAGGATCTTCAGTTTCACCTGCAGCAACACCAATTAACTCTGTACCCGAGAAGGCAAAGTTAACGATTAACATGGTGGTGAAGATTGGGAATAGGCCTTGTGGGAACCAGCCTTCATCCGTTAAATTACTAAATAACGGTGCTGAAGTATGTCCCTGATAATTTAAAATACCAAAAATTGCCAATAGACCAAAAAGAATAAAAGCAATTACCGTGATGACTTTAACCAAAGAGAGCCAGAACTCAGATTCGGCAAACCATTTGGTTGAGCTCATATTTAAGCCAAACACGATTGCTGCAAAAATCAGCGTCCATAGCCACATCGAGATATGTGGAAACCATTCTTGCATCAGCAAAGCTGCAGCAGTGAACTCAGTCCCTAAAGTTGCTGACCATGTCAGCCAATATAACCATGTGACCGTGTATCCAGTACCTGGACCAATATATCGTTGCGCATAAGTACCAAATGAACCTGACTCAGGCATATGAACAGCAAGTTCACCTAAGCACAGCATCACCATATAGGCAATTACACCACCGAGGATATAAGAGATAATGGCACCAATAGGACCTGTTTGTGAGATCACCTCACCAGAACCTAAAAAAAGCCCAGTACCGATTGCACCACCAAGCGAAATCATCACCAAGTGACGAGTACTCATTGCTCGTTTGAGTGGTGAAGAATTAGATGATACCTGAGCATCATTTTGATTTGGTGATGACTGCATAAGCTTCAGATGGAAATAAAACAAGAAGCGCGCTATTTTAGCCCAATTCATAAATAGTGCAATGATTGAGTGCTGCTAATGCTCAATAAGCAATACTATAAATCGTAGTGAGTTTATTTTTTTGATAAATAGTTTTTTAAATCAATTATTTATATATAACTCTATGCTGGTTATTTTAAATTAAAAATCCAGATTATTGTTGAAAAAACAATCTTTTAAATATGAGAGAGCGGTAGTTTTTAAATGCTTTAAAATACGATAGATATAAAAAAGCCTGAGTCGCATTGCTCAGGCTTTTCTTACGAGAAAGTTTTATATAAAAACAATCTCAAATATGGCGACCCTACGGGGATTCGAACCCCGGTTACCGCCGTGAAAGGGCGATGTCCTAGGCCTCTAGACGATAGGGTCGTGATGAGGTGATGCGTATATTAAGGATAAAAGACTTTTTTGTCAAAATGGATTTAGCGAAAAAACGTCTAACTGATGAATCTATAAGCGAATCATTAGGTATTTGTTTTTAATTTAACCATAAAGCTATTTTTGTTTTTAGAAGAATCCAGATCAAATAAAAAACTGCATTATTTATATATGGATCACTTAAAAATTATGTTGCAGATTAAAAGCCTAAAATACATTCAACCTGTCAAAAAACTTAGCCACAAGAATATAATTTCTCTTAATTAATATCTTAAATTAAATCAATAATGTAGAAAACAAATTGTTTGATTGTAAAAACCTTAAACTACTACACCTTATATTCAAAGTTTAAATACCTTTGCGTAGGCGATACCTGACTTTTCGTAGGAATTGCCAAACCTTGCGCTGCAAACAAAACAGTGCTTTATTTTTGCTTATGTTGGGCGAGGGGGAGGTTCTGGTACCCCCGCATTCTCACACACAACGGGCGACATCTCTGTCACCCACATTAGGATCACCATCTATGATTCAAAAGTACCAATAGTGAATTGATAACCAACAGTTTCAAAAGTTACTAGGAAAACATAAGCTTCATTTATGATTAATGACTTGATAGCAGAAAAATCCATACGGATACGGGTTGATCAGTTATCTATCCTAATGGTTAGTTTTTCTGATGATAAAGCCAGTAATAAGTTGCGTAACACGCTGCCATAAACACTAAGCAGCCAATAAAGCCAGAAAGCATTTCAGGGTCTGCCACCATACTTAAGCCAGTTGCAGTACAGGTAATAAAGCCAAGAATCGGCACGACAGGATACCACGGGGTTTTAAATTTTAAATCGGCCAATGTTTTACCGCTAGCAAGCCATTTACGTCGGAAATTAAACTGACTCCAACAAATACTCATCCACACGATAACCATGGTAAATGCAGCCACCCCGAGTAAATTTTTAAAGATGACATCTGCACCAAATTGTTCTGACAGTAAGCCGGGTAAACCACCAATCATGGTCACAAATATTGCAACAACGGGCGTACCTGATTTGGTTAATTTGGAAAAAATTCGAGGTAATTGTTTTTGAATTGAAAGTGCCCACATCATACGAGATGCTGCATATAGGCCTGAATTAGCAGTGGATAATAACGCTGTGATGATCACAAAACGCATGATGTCTTCTGCGTAAGGAATCCCAATCAAGTTAAATACAGAAACAAAGGGGCTATTGCTGATCCCTTCACCATGCGCTGTTAAGCCAGCATCTTGATAAGGTAATAATGAACTGATGACAATGATGGTACCGACAAAGAAAATCATTAAACGCCAAACAGCAGCATGAATTGCTTTAGGTACATTTTTTTCAGGATTTTCAGTTTCACCCGCTGCAATCCCTATCATCTCGGTACCATTAAAGGCAAAATTTACAATCAGCATGGTGGCGAAAATAGGAAATAAACCATTGGGTAACCAACCATGTGCGGTTAGATTACTGAATAACGGTGCAGTTTCATGACCATGAAAGGGGATTAATCCAAATATTGCGGTTAGACCGAGTAAGATAAATACCAGTACCGTTGCGACTTTAACAAAAGACAGCCAAAACTCTGACTCTGCAAAAAAGCGTGTTGAGGTTAGGTTGGAAATTAGGACTGCCCCAATAAAGACCAAGGTCCATAACCAGATTGAGGTTGTTGGAAACCATTCCTGCATCAGCATGGCTGCTGCTGTAAATTCAGTCCCCAAGGTAGCAGACCAGCCAAGCCAGTACATCCACGACACCATGTAGCCTGTGCCTGGTCCAATATTTTTAGCTGCAAAAGCACCAAAAGACCCAGTCACAGGTTGATTAACGGCAAGCTCACCTAAGCACAGCATCACCATATAGGCAATTAAACCCCCAATAATATAGGCTATCACTGCTCCAATCGGCCCAGCTTGTGCTATCACTTCACCTGAACTCAAAAATAAGCCGGTACCAATCGCACCACCTAATGACAACATGATCAGGTGGCGTTTGGTCATGGATCTTTTTAAGACAATAGTTTGCCCATCAGCGACAGTGTGCTGATTCGATTGATCAGGTGATTGCATATTTGATGTCATTGAACTTTAAAGAGATATTTTAAATTAAAATGCCAAAATTGACAAAATAAAATAACCCATCAACTTCTAAAGTCTAAAGAAGAGGGATGAAATAAAATAACTGAATCAAGAGGATCAAAACAAGAGAAAGAAATTATAAGAATAATTAGATGGCGACCCTACGGGGATTCGAACCCCGGTTACCGCCGTGAAAGGGCGATGTCCTAGGCCTCTAGACGATAGGGTCGTTTAGAAGATGGCGATATCTTATTGATCCGCCACCAAATTGTCAAGTAAGTGAGGTGCGAGTTTGTTCAAAATATAACAAAACAGTTCAGCCGTCTTTTGAGTATCGTACAAGGCCGAGTGTGCCTCTTTACCATCGAACTCAATTCCAGCTTGAATACATGATTTAGCTAAAACAGTTTGACCAAACATCACCGCACTTAAAGTCACAGTATCAAATACAGAAAAACTATGAAAAGGGTTCTGATTTTTCGTGCCAGTTCGTGCAATTGCTGCTCTTAGAAAGCCCAAATCAAAGTGGGCATTGTGTCCGACTAAGACAGCATGGGTACAATGTTGCTGACGACGTACTTCATTGACGGCTTTGAAAATACGTTTTAATGCTGTTTTCTCATCTTCAGCCATTGCCATACGCATTGGATTAAATGGATCTACACCAATAAAATCCAAAGAGCGACGATCTAAATTTGCGCCTTCAAAAGGATTGATATGAGCATGATGTGCTTCACCTGGAACAAATTTTCCTTCAGCATCATACACAATGGGGATGCATGCGATTTCAAGCAATGCATCGGTATCTGCATTAAAACCTGCTGTTTCAACGTCAACCACAACGGGTAAAAAACCACGAAAGCGTTGTCCAATCACAGGTAATGTTTCAGTTGTCACACCTTTCTCCATTGGATGGTTTTTCCAGCATAAAGTGGAATAATGTGTTCACCATCCAAATAATCTAAACTTTCAGGGATTACCTGATCTTCTTTCACAAGGGTAATCTTATTTGTGTTGCGAGGCAAACCATAGAAGTCTGCACCAAACATACTGGCAAAACCTTCTAGACGTTCAATTTTGTTGACTTGATCAAAAGCCTGAGCATAAAGCTCAATTGCTGTAGGTGCACTATAGCAACCTGCACAACCACATGCATTTTCTTTGGCATTTTTAGAATGCGGCGCACTGTCAGTACCTAAGAAAAACTTAGGGCTGCCGCTTGTAGCAACTTCAAGTAAAGTTTGTTGATGGGTTTGACGCTTTAAAATCGGTAAACAATAAAAGTGCGGTTTTATACCACCGACCAACATATCATTACGATTGAACAGTAAATGTTGTGGTGTGATCGTCGCAGCAACATTACGATCTTGTTCAAGCACAAAATGTGCAGCTTCACTGGTGGTAATATGTTCTAACACCAATTTTAATTTCGGAAATTGTTTAAGTAGCGGTGAAAGTACTTCGTCTAAAAAGCGTTTTTCACGGTCAAAAATATCCACATGTTGATGGGTGACTTCACCATGTAATAGTAATGGCACTTGATGTTCTTCAAGTTGTTCAATGACTGCATAGACCTTGCGAATGTCACTGACACCATTATCCGAGTTAGTTGTTGCGCCCGCAGGATAGAGTTTAATTGCATTGACAAATTGGGATTCTTTGATTTTGCGAACTTCATCTGGAGAAGTATGGTCGGTAAAATACAGCACCATGCGTGGGTCAAAATCATTCCCCTCTGGTACATGTGCCATAATACGCTCACGATAAGCATTCGCTTCATCTACAGTTTTCACAGGTGGAACGAGGTTCGGCATACAAATCGCACGGGCAAATTGTTTGGCTAGATCTGGAACTGTACGTTTTAAGGCAAGACCATCACGCAGGTGGGCATGCCAGTCATCTGGCTGAAGCAAAGTGATCGTATTCAAGGCAATTCTTACTGACAAATAAATGAGATGATAATCTATAACACTTTAAAATGATAACAGCTATTTCTAATCAATAATTCAAATTAAATGATTAAAAACAAATCTAAAGCTTATATTTTGTTCGGATTGGTCATGTAGGTGTCATGATTGGGTGCTCATGCTTAGCAGAAAATCTACAACTGTATAACATGGCAATGATTTTCAATTGCTTATTTTGAATTTATTTTAAAATTACAGTTTTTAAATGATGAAATAGTCAAAATGTACTATTGCATATTTTTCTTAAAAAATGATAATAAAGTCATACAAAGATAAACTTCGAACATACATAATTTTCATTTTATGAATAAACACGCTATTGACCTTATACAATTGTGTTTAAAGCCTTGAGAATATAAATGATCCACTCAAGGTGGTGTGACGTCGCTTTTATTGTCTGAGATCAGTATACTATGTATATGTAATACAATAGTTTATTAGATAAGTACATCAATTATAATATTGAGTTAATAGAGAGCTTTATATGGGCAAGTTTCTGCCAAACCTGATTTGCATCATGTGTCTTGTGGGTTTAAATATTCAAAGTCAAATTTTTGCCAAACAAAATGTTAAAGCTGATAAAAGTCAAGAAGCGATAAAAGCGGACTTAAAACAAGATTGGTCAGTCAATAGTATCAATACCGCCAATTGGTCTGAAAATATTGGCAGAGGACAATTCCCCGTTTATGCACGTGCGCAAGTGATGCTCAATAATTTACATGCTTCACCTGGGCCAATCGACGGTAAAAGTGGCAAGAACTTTTTAAAAGCACTTGCCGCATATCAACAGATTAAAAGTTTACCAATTAGTGGTGAACTGGATAAACAGACGTGGGACAGTTTGTTAAAAAATCAAAAAACTGCAGCATTTGGAACTTATCAAATTACGGCAGAGGATATTAAAGGGCCTTATGCAAAAGCAATTCCGCGAAATTATGCGCAACAAGCAAAAATGCCGGGTCTGTATTACACCCGTGTGAGTGAAATGTTAGGTGAAAAGTTTCATATTGATGAAGACTTTCTTAAACAACTCAATCCAAAAGCTAACTTTAAAAAAGTAGGCGAAACCATCAATGTACCGATCGTACGCAATGATTTGCCTGAGGGTGTGGCCCTAATTATTGCGCATAAACCTGCTCGACAACTTTATTTGTATAATAGTGCCAATCAGATGATTGCATCTTTTCCTGCCACAATTGGTGGTTCTGGTACACCATCCCCAAAAGGGACGCATAAGGTCATTAAAGTTGCCGCAAACCCTGTCTATGGTTATAACCCGAAAAACTTTGTTCAAGGGAGTAACCGTCAAAAGCTGGCATTACCGCCTGGCCCCAATGGCCCTGTTGGCAATATGTGGATTGCTTTAAGTAAACCGACATTTGGTATTCATGGTACGCCGAATCCCTCATTAATTTCAAAGACCGCTTCTCATGGTTGTATTCGTTTGACCAATTGGGATGCCAATGATTTAGGCCGCAAGGTTCAACCGGGGACAGTGGTTAAGTTCTTAGATTAATCTGGTTGTATCTCTGAAAAAAGCTGAGTACTTTAAAACAGTGCTCAGTTTTTTATTGCGCAGATAAAATTTTGCTGCTGTAAATATTAAACTTATACACAACATACTGAATTTATTGGGTATGATCAATTTAACTTAATCATGTCAAAAAAATTGAAATCTTTATGGGTACAGAAAAAAAATTATCTACTCAAGAAGTCATTAAACTTGAACGAGATTTGGCTAAATTTGCCAATATGATGGATTCGGTGGTGCGCATTCCATTTACCAAACAAGGGGTGGGGGCTGATGCTGCACTCAGTACCATACCCATCGCTGGTGATATTGCAGGCTTTGTATTGACTTGTTATGCAGTTTATAAAGCTAAACAGATTGGTGTGCCTCAAGCAAAACTCAATGGCGTGTTAAAATTGGCTGTGATTGATGGGGTTGTGGGATGTATACCCATCGCTGGAACCTTATTCGATATTTTTATTCGGCCCAGTCGTAAAGCTTTAGATGTTGTACATGACCATATTCAAGAAGAATATCAGATTTATAGCGACGATCATGTAGTTCACCCATTTTTACACGAGAAGCTGGAACAAAAGCAACAGCAATCTGCATTTTGGCGTAACCCTGTTATTGCTTGGATTTGGATTCATATTCCCGATATTTTAGGCTTGATTGTTTTGATCCTGATTGGACTTGCAATGTGGTTTGGCGTAAATATGATATGGGATTGGTATCAAAGCTATCGTGCTTAAATTCCAACAGTGAACTGATTTGAAAATGTAGATATTAAAATACAGAGGTGATCATGCAAGATTATATTTCAGCAAACCTTCCTTCTATTGATTTTGATCATACTCGTAAATTTTATGCATTTTTAGGCTTTCAGTGTGATTATCAGTCTGCACAATGGATGATCTTAAGCAAAGACAGTTTGCTTGTTGAGTTTTTTCACCACCCCAATCTGAATCCAAAAGAATCATGGTTTAGTGCTTGCTTAAGGACCCATGTCCTACCAGATTTGTTTCATTATTGGCAAGGCTTAGATTGGGCACAATTCCCAGAAGCAAAAATAACTGAAATTCAGTATCTCGGAGAAATTGATATGTTTTGTGTAGTTGATCCGAATGGTAGTTTAATTCGTTGCATCCAATTAGATTAATTCCTTCAGTTGTTATAGTTATTGGTATTTAAAGAAAGATAGGTAGATAGAAATTGTGCGGTAAATAGCGGACAAGCAAAATTAAAATATGATGTAAATAAACAGAGCCTCCATATTGGAGGCTCTGTTTTTCTATCGATCACTACAATTTAGCGATAGCGTATAGATTAAGGTAAATTAAGTTGACGTAAAGCGGCAACACGTTGCTCGATGCTTGGGTGAGTTTGGAATAAAGCTGCCAAACTGAAACCTTGCTCTTTACCTTCTGCGATAGCAAAAGCTTTCATTTCTTTCGGCATTTGATCTGGCATTTCAGATTCAGCCTGTAGACGCAATAAAGCGGAAATCATGGCTTCTTTACCTGCAAGTTGAGCACCAGCTTCATCTGCACGGTATTCACGATAGCGAGAGAACCACATCACGATTGCCGAAGCCAATATACCGAAAACGATATCAAGCACGATGGTAATTGCAAAATAAGCAAGTCCTGGTGCTTCACCGTCTTGACGGCCAAAGACGTTTCGGTCAATAAAATCACCAACCACACGGGCAAAGAACATTACAAAGGCGTTCACTACACCTTGAATAAGGGATAAAGTGACCATGTCGCCATTGGCAACGTGACCAATCTCATGCGCAAGTACGGCACGCAATTCATCTTTGTTCATGCGTTCCAGTAAACCTGATGAAACCGATACAAGCGCATCGTTTTTATTCCAACCTGTGGCAAACGCATTCGACTGATAAGATGGGAAAATACCAACATCTGGCATTTGAATACCAGCACGTTGTGAAAGTTGAGCAACCTCTTGTAATAACCAAACTTCGGCTTGGTTACGAGGAGCATTCGGGTCAATTAATTCAGTACCTGTGGTTTTTAACGCCATCCATTTGGACATAAAGAGGGAGATTAAAGAACCTACCATACCAAACACTAAACAGATGACCATCAGGTTGCCTAATTTAAGACCGCCAGCGCCGTGGTAACTACCAACACCTAATAATGATAGGATAATGCCAGCTACAACCAGTACCGCGAGGTTGGTTAGCAAAAACAAACCAATCCGCATCATGGAGAGAATCCTCTTATAAATAATAAATAATATGATGTATTAAAATAAATCATGAAATTCAATATGAGGTTTAGATGACTAAAATTCAAGAATAATGATAAAAATCGATCTGATAAAAAATGAGAAAATAAAATGAAATGGATAGTGGATAAGAAATTTATAAAAAAAAATAGACAAGATAAAAAAAGATTCTCGGTATTAGAGAAAACATTATTTTTTTAGCAATTTGTTGAAAATATGTAATTGCATAAATTACATACTTATTTAAGATATAAACAAACTCTATTTTGGAAATAAAGTCTGATTTTATCAGTTGCCAATAGTGATTTGTGCTGTCGCACTGGCATGCGCTGTTGAATAAGAACCCGCAGGTGCATCCGTGTATGTTCCATCAGAGGCAATAATAATCGGTCGAGAACTATATTTAACCTGTTGAATAGGTGAAGTGTTGCTGATTTGTTGTACGGTTTCAGGTTGATTTGATTGTGCAATGATTTGCCCAGCACCCGTTGAAGTGTCGATATTATTTGCAGTTAAATTTAACCCGCCAGCATATAGGTTATTTAAACGACTGGTCACACGTTTGACATAGTCTTGGGTTTCACGGAAGGGTGGAATACCACCGTATTTATCCACATTACCCTCACCAGCATTATAAGCAGCTAAAGCTAAACTGGTATTTCCATTAAATCGTTTCATTAACCAACTGAGATATTTGGCACCACCAAAAATATTCTGCTGTGGATCATAAGAGTTTGACACATTGAAGCGACGTGCTGTTGCAGGCATAAGTTGCATTAAACCTTGCGCACCAACAGGGGAACGTGCATTGGTATTAAAACCGGACTCAGTATGCATCACTGCTTTGATTAAGCCTTCTGAAACACCATGTGTCTGTGCAGCTTGACGGATAATACTGTCAAATGAGTTTTTACTTTTACTATAACTTGGCAGTACTGCGGATTCTGTGCTTCCCCAGTTGCTATAACTGTGAATATTACTGTCTTTATAATAAGTCACTTTGACTTTTTGCAGTGAGCGATCTGGGTTCTTCCGATTGGTGAGTAGCGTTGTACCATTTTGGTCTTTGTAGAAATAAATTTGGCCTGCAAAACTTTGCGATGTAAATGAAGCGAAGCTCATACATCCTAACATTGACACTAACGAACCCGTAATTAATTTTTTCATTTTAGTAGTAATTAAAATATTTCCCCAATTTTTGGGAGTTTAACAAAGTTATTGAACAAGAAAAACAATGAATTGAGTTTTAACAATACAATTGCAAAAAAGCAAGTGCTATTTGTTGGCATATTAATCAAAAAAAATTTTATATTTTTTTTAAAATATATTTATTGACTATATTAAGCATTTGAAAAATATACATAAAATTTAGTGGTTAAAAAATGATCAATCTAAAGAGAATGCCCATCATTGCGTGAGAAAACTTTGTCAAGCCCCAAACAATCCACAATTTTATCCACAGGTTTTGTGGAAAACTGTGGAAAAGTCCAAAAGATAAGCACTTCGGCTAAAAAATGAACTGAGCCGTCTATTTTAAATGTGGAAATACGACAGGAAGATGACCAGATAAAAATAGATGCAAAATAAAAAAATCTTTAGATGCGGTTGACGTTCAAATCAGATAAAATTGCCCAGTATTTTTTAATGGGTTTATCTCGTCTATGTACTCGCCAGTTGAGTCCGAACAAGGATTTAATTTTAAACCAGAGCTTCCAACAAGTTCAGCTTATTATCGTCTTTTGAAAAAACTTCGTCGTCAAGTCGGCCATGCAATTCGTGACTTTAAAATGATTGAGGAAGGCGATAAGGTAATGGTCTGTGTTTCTGGTGGGAAAGACAGTTACACCTTGCTTGATATTTTGTTGCAATTTAAACGTATTGCACCGATCAACTTTGATGTTGTCGCAGTGAACTTGGATCAAAAGCAACCTGGTTTTCCTGAAGATGTGTTACCGAAATATTTGGAAGAAAACAATATTCCTTATTATATTTTGGAAAAAGACACCTATAGCATCACCAAGCGTTTGACCCCAGAAGGTAAAACCTATTGTGCAGTGTGTTCACGTTTACGCCGTGGTTCACTCTACGGTTTTGCGCAAGAGATTGGTGCGACCAAAGTGGCATTGGGTCATCATCGCGATGATATCATTGCAACGTTCTTCTTGAATCTATTCCATGGTGGTAGCTTAAAAGCGATGCCACCAAAATTACTGTCTTCGGATAAAAAGAACATTTTGATTCGTCCTTTGGCTTATGTCGAAGAAAAAGACATCATCAAATATGCTGAAATTCGTAAATTCCCGATTATTCCATGTAACTTATGTGGTTCTCAGGAAAACTTACAACGTGCCATGTTAAACGACATGCTACGTGGTTGGGATAAACAATATCCAAAACGTTTGCACAGCATTTTTGGTGCATTGCAGAATGTTTCACCATCTCAATTGGCTGACCGTGATTTATTTGATTTCGAAAAATTGGATGAAGAACGTGAATTCGATATGAAATGTGATACGGAAGAAATGAAAAAACGTTTAGATGTTGTAAATCTTAGTTTTGCAGCAGATTGATCTTTTTTGCCAATTAAATGAACGAATCGGGCATTCATATTGAGATGAGTGCCTGATTTAAAAAAATAAAACGATAAAACCGATAAAACATGAACAGTCCGTACAAAAAACTTTAGCCCAAATTGAAATTATCATGCTATAACATTGGGCAAGCAAAACTGCTTCAACCTGATGTTGTCTGGATAGATAACACAATAAATTGAATAAATAATTTGAGGAATGAACATGCCTGCATTTTTAACTGATGATTGGTTTGCAAATGTTGAAAAATTAACTGCTGAAGCAGGTGATTTAAACTTACCACCAGCACTTTCAGGTTTAGCAATTAATTTGGTTGTTGCAGATGCAGATGGCAACACTGAGCTTGCTTTAGACGGCGGAAAAATCGTCAAAGGTAGTTCTGCAAATGCGAAAACAACATTGAACATGGATGCTGAAACGCTTCGTAAAGTATTCTTAGAATTTGATATGGCTGCTGCTATGCAAGCATTTATGACAGGCAAAATCAAGGTTCAAGGTGATATGTCTCAATTGATGGCTTTACAAACAGCGAAGCCAAGCCAAGAGCAAAAAGATTTATTTAAGAAAGTATTAGAGCAAACAGCTTAATCCTTTTAAAATAAAAAAGCTTACCCAAGAGTAAGCTTTTTTATTGCCTGATTTTTACAAATCCAATCTATTTAATATACAGATTAAATTTCTAATAATCGAGGTGTGGTTTTAATGTGTTCTAAATAAGCCCGAATACGTGTGACATACTGTACTGCTTGCTTATAACGACCATTACTTGCTTGATTACGTGTCAAATAATTATAAAGATTCATCCAGTCATTAGGATCTTTACCTTGTGCTTTGATACGCTTTTGAATACCTTCAACCGCACCAGGACCCATATTGTATGCAACCAACGCATACCAATGACGATCTGGATTACGAATATAAGAATAACGACTCAACATCATATCAAAATATCTTGCGCCGCCTTGGATACTCTGAGCGGGGTCACTACGATTACTTACACCCATTTCTTTGGCTGTAGTATTGGTCAACATCATCAAACCACGGACACCTGTGGGAGAAACAGAGTCTGGTTTTAAATATGATTCTTGATAACCAATTGCAGCAAGTAGGTGCCAATCTAAGCCATATTGCTGCGCAGAGCGCTTAAAGCTGGCTTTATAAATCGGTAGACGAGAACTTAGGTCACGTTGGATCACGTTCCAATCGTCCTTCTTGACAACATTACGATTATAAAATGAGGCAAGTTGCTGAGTTGAACCATTTTGTTTGCTTTGGCAAATGAAACCACTTGCTGTTGCTGTTAATGGGTCTTCAGCTTGTTTAAATACCCAATTCAATTCTGGGTTTAAACCATTACTTTTTAAACTGTTGAAATCACCACAGCTTGCTGAAAATGAGGTTAAACGTTCTGCTTCAATTGTCTGCATATTTGCAGTGGTAATCGCAAAATTAGCTTTACCTTGAGCAACCATTTTCAATGCTGTTGCATTGTCTGAAACCGTTTTAAACTCAAGTTTAACATTTAAACTTTCAGCATAGTTATGGGCTAAGTCATAGCCGAAGCCATGCTTATAGTCTCCATCCTTAAACACGATGCTTGGATTGGAAACTGCAACTACAGTTAATTTACTCGAATTAACTACAGCATTGTATTGATTGTTCTTACTCGCATTAATGCTAAAAGGAATTAATGCAGTGGTTAAAACTAATGTTTTGATTGGCAGCGCACGAAAAAATGAGTTAAGGCTAAGCCTCGACCCAGAGGTTGAACTACTGTGCATGTTGTCTCCGCTACAAGTAATTTATTGCCCTAAAAAGTTATAAGCACAAAAACACCTAAAAACTTTTTATAGTTGGTAAATTCAATAAGGGTGGGCAGTCATGAACGTCATTCAAAAAATGACATGTGGGATAGAAAGATTTTGCAGAAAAACTACAAAATTAAAAAAATAAACTCATAAAACATGTGCGCATAATATAGGCGGTTTTTAGATCTGTCAAATTTTGTATGAAAAATGATCAATTTTAAATATTTAAGATTATGATTTTTAAAGGAATATTTTTTTAATAATTACGTGGATTTTAAAGCTGAAATAGCTTGTCAAAAACTGTAAGGAAATGTTCCAAAGCTAAGTTAAGATTTACCACTTTTAAAACGTTTTTCTGTTGAATTTTATGTGCGAATTTAAATAGGAAAAAAAGGATTTTATCCCTTTTTAAACCTTAAAATGCAAGATTTTTAATCTGACATTTTTACTGTATTGGTTGTAGACTATAAAAACATTTTTTCAAAAATAAGTATCAAGTGCATATATATTGTGAATGGTTTTAAATCATGAAATCAAATTTAATTACCCGTTCAGGGCATGATCTGTTGGTTGCTGAGTTACAACATCTTTGGCGAGAAGAACGACCTGAAATTACTAAGAAAGTAACATGGGCTGCAAGTCTAGGTGACCGTTCTGAGAATGCTGATTACCAGTATAATAAACAGCTACTTCGAAAAATTGATCGTCGAGTACGTTATTTGGGTAAGCGGCTAGAAGAATTACGTATTATCGATTTTTCTCCAGAGCAAGCAGGCAAAGTGTATTTTGGGGCATGGGTTGAAATTGAAAATGATGATGGTGAACAGAAAACCATACGTATTGTCGGGGTAGATGAGATTTATGATCATCATCCACAACATGTATCAATTGACTCACCGATGGCAAGAGCTTTGCTTTCAAAACAAGTGGATGATGATGTTGAAGTCGTAACACCTTTAGGGAAAAAACGTTGGTATATCAATTCAATTCGTTATGAGTAGCTTGAATATTCATCAAATCAGTAAAAATTGACTTTATTTTGTACACTTGATTGAAGAAATACTGAAAAAGATTTGCCAAGTCGCAATTTTATTTATATGATAGCCGCCATTGGAAGCGTGGCAGAGCGGTTTAATGCACCGGTCTTGAAAACCGACGAGGGTGTGAGTCCTCCGTGAGTTCGAATCTCACCGCTTCCGCCAAATATCTTAAAGGGAATCAAATACATAGTTTGATTCCCTTTTTCTTTGGCACAATTTTGGCACTATTCGAAATTTTAGCGATCTCTTCTTTGTTCTTATCCGAGTTAATCCACTTCGCATAACGCTTCATGAGCATCACCAAACTATGACCCAGCTGTGAAGCCACATAGACCGGATTAAGTCCATTCATTAAGCATACAGTCGCATAAGTATGACGAGTGTTATAGGCAGGGCGGTAGCGTATGCCGTTCGCTTTCAATGCAGCCACAAACTTTTCACTCAATGATTTTTGCGTAGTAAATTCCTCACCAGTCTCATCACAAATAAATACATGCTCGTATTTGAGATAAGTTAGTAATCTGAGTTGTTGGAATGCTTCAAATGCAAAATCATTCAAATCTACAAATCGGGCCTTATTGGTTTTAGTGGTTTCCTGCTGAACGCCGTTCACACGACCTTTATTGATGTGAATCTGCTTATTCAAAAAATCTACATCCTGCCAAGTGAGCGCGATAATTTCTGATGGACGGCAACCTGTCCAAAATGCCACCACAAAATACCAATACACAGTCGGATAGTCTGCAAGATATTTCTCTCTTACCCAGTTCAGTATTCTTTCTCGTTCAATCTCATTAAATGGATCAGGTTCAGTTTCCTGCGTTTTCTGATTCTTTAATCGGTCACATGGGTTCTTATCAATAATTTCATCATCGTGCGCTAGTTCGAATGCGCCACGTAATGGAATCAAAGCATCATTTCGAGTCTTCGCTGAAGACCATTCACGTCCATTCACCGCACTACGCAACATTTGGCTGGTGATCGTATTAATTGGCATGTCAGCAAATAATGGCATCCACAGCCGTTCCAAAATGGAAAGATATTTTTTCTTGGTACCGTGCTTATGGTCAGCTAGGTTGTAGAGGTATTCTTGGGCATACTGAGCAAAAGTAGGACCTCGTGACGCTGGCAATGTTTCTTGCACAGCGTCAGCTTTTTTGATGGGTTTGACAGTAACCGCTTCGATATCTTCAATCTTTAAGATTCCGTACTTGGCCTTAGTTACAAAATCTTCTCTAATCTTAGCCGCCTTACTGAAGTTGGCTGGTGTATCTGCGAGGTCGAGGGTGAACCACTCACGTTTACCGTTCCATTTAAAATTAATCTGTACTTTTCCCGATCTTGCTCTTGTGCCTTTTGGTAGACCTGAGCTGCTTGTTCGACCCATCTGTTATAACCTTTTAAGCTATATAAAATTTTTCGATCAGATACTTTTACCCATACTTTTCCCTCATCCCATTGTGGACGTAGATTTTTTAGGTTCGAGATCTGTTCGCCCGTCAATTCACAAAACTTTTCCGCAGTGACCCAGTCAACGAGTTCAAAATGTTTATTCATTGTTGAACCTCCGCAGTCTTATCCGAAAGTCTTGCTACATTTTTTGTATATCTAATAATGAATTTTATTAGATAAAGATCTTTAATCATTTTGACCTCTTCAATTTTTAATTCAGTTGAAGAAAGCCTTGTTGTCTTAAAACCCTGATTTTGGTAATTAGGATCTGAAGAATAAAACAAGTTTCTATAATTTGAAAGCTAGCATATTTTTTTATATAAAAATGATTTTGGTGTAAAAGATCAAAAAAAAGGTTTATTTCCTAAACTGGTTATATGTTTATTATAATAGTAATTAATCTTTTGTATGATCGAGGTTGCTTTTAAAATTTGAAATTTGGGTTTTAAACTTTAGGGTGATTGGTTTTTAATATTTAAAGGTCGTTTTTTATTTTTAGATAAATATTTCATTGGATTAAGATTAATTTATATTGAATTTTAATGCATGGTTTGTCTCTGTGGGATTATTTTTTACTAATTTTATAGATTTTTTATTGTTGAGATAATTTATTTAATATTTTTTTAAATAAGTTTATGTTTTTGAATTATATTTTATAATTATTTTCTTTGGATGTTTATCCTTTGGTAAGGTTTTTTTAGTTATTCTTTGATGACTATCATACTCTTAATATTTATCAAGTTTAATATAACATTTAATAGTCTAAAGTACATTAAATATGATTTTAACCGGACGAGCCAGATTACCCATGTCCGTACAAAATCACAACAAAAGTTGTGGTTTTCTACGAATGGGATCTGGTTGGCTTGCAGCCAAACCGCTACTTTTAATAGGCGAGCTATTTAGAATTTTTAGAGTAACTATTTATTCTAATTTAAAATTATTTTCAAAAACACTTTTTTTATTTTAAAAAATATTATAGCTTAAAAATAGATTGATGGTTTTGGTGTGATTATGATTGATGCAAATGTTATTGTGAAGTCAAAAAGATTAAGTAGGCTTGAATTACGTTTAAATGATGGTGAGTTAGAGTTAATTAAAAATTCAGCAAAGATATTAAATAAAAACACAAGTGATTTTATTCGGTTTAGCGTAAGCTATTATATTCAAAATATCTTGAATGTTGATCAATCAGCAATTCGTGAATCGCATGTCGTTGCCAAGCAAGTATCCCGTCGTGGAGTGGAAGAAGATAGCGAAAGCATTGCATTCCAACTTGCAAAAATTGGCAATAATCTCAATCAGATTACCCGTGCAGTTCACATTAGCAACAAAATCGGAAAGCCAGTTGACTTGCTTCGAACTTACTTACTGGTCGAAGACTATTTAAAAAAAATTTATCAGCTTTATCCACTTCCTTCACCTCCGTCACAGCATCGTTCTGATGAAACTGTTCAGCGCCGACATCAGCATATTGAACAAAAATATCTCGCCGATTTATTGCGACAAATGCAAGTCGTTGGAGATGGTGAACTTGAATCAGTTTTAGATGCTGATCTTTCTGATGACCATATAGAAATTTAATTTTATTTACTTTTTTATTTTAAACGGGAGAGCGGGGCATGTTGATTAAGATGTTGAGGCATGGAACGGGCAGTGCAGCACGTGCAGCGAGCTATGTGCTCGATGAAAAAGATCACATGAATATTGTCCGTCCGCATGTCGAAGTGCTCTGCGGTGACCCACATCTCTTTGCAAAAATTGCAGATAGTTCTCCTTTCAAACATAAATATACGTCTGCCGTGATTGCTTTTGCTGAAGAAGATCAACCTACTAACATTGAAATAAAAGATGTCTTAAAACAGTTCGAAGCATTGGCTTTTAGTGGTCTCGAGTCTGATCAATATCATTTGACGGCTGTTTTACATCAGGAACTAAACGGTTCAAAACATGTTCATATTCTTGTCCCTCGGCTTGAACTCAGGTCAGGAAAAGCAATGAATATCGCACCTCCCGGCAATTTCCAAAAGCATTTTCATACCTTGCAAGACAAGTTGAATTTTGAATACGGTTGGGCAGATCCGAATGATCCAGAGCGTGCAAGATTTACAAAAAAAGGTTATGAGACATATTTGCAAGCTGCGCTGAAAAAGATTGGAAAAGATCGAGAGAATTATAAACAGTACATTGAAAACACTTATTTACAGCTTTTATCAATATCGTTGAAACAACAAGAAAAAAAACATGCTCAAGTAATTCCGTCCGAACTTTTAGTCAGAAACCGTGATGACTTTATGCAGTTCGTATTAACGAACAAGCTGGCAAGTGAAGTAGTCAAAATTCGAGAAAAACAGTTCAGCCTAGTTCCACCGTTTGGCAAGAAACCTATCTATTTTCAAGGAGAAGTCTATGAAAGACAATTCAACATCGAAAAATGTTCAAGAACAATTCGAGAGCGTATCAAATCTCTTGAACAAGTTCGAACAGCAGATCGAGAACGTGGAAACGATGAGCAGCGAACAGTTAATCAGATTTCAAAATACACTCGAACGCCTAGTGCACAACTTCGAGATCGAGCAGAACAAGCTTTACAAGGAGCTCGACAAGCAAGAGCAGATTACAACAGACAGCGTTATGCGACTGTTACAACACCAGAAGAACGAGACCCAGATTTTAATCGAAGGATTGAAATCATATCGAGGAGACTTGAAGCAGAATATCAGCAATATTCAAATGACGCTGTTATCGCATCTCAACGAAATCGATCAGATCATGCAAAAGCATCTTCAGCAGAGCAAAGTCCAACTACAACAAACGATCGAAGACAATCAGAATCTGATCAAAACCCAGATTCAGAACAATACTCAGGAAGTCTCACAAATATTAGAAGACCAGAAGGAACAGTTGCAACAGCAAGTAGATCAGGCATTAACTCAGTCGATCACTTACAACCCGAAATTGATTCTAAAAATGTTCATTCTCATGGCGCTTGGAATGTGGCTGCTGAATATTTTAACAATATTACCCGTGAACTATTATTTCACACAGCCGATCTTAACCAAAAACCAGACCGAAATTTTGACGGACGGCAGGGGCAATCGTTTCCGAGCAATTACTTCTCCGAAATGGATCGATTGCAATACTCTGAATTTGAACAAAAAAATGGTTCATCCGACGGAACCGAATATTCATCTGACATTTCCATGCATCGTGGAGAAATAAGTCATGAAAGAACAGCAACAAACGACTATTCAACACCACAACGGCAGCGACACACAGCAGATGATTTTGGATTTACTCGAACAAATGAGTTTAGCTTTGACGCCATCCTCGCTGAGTACTATGCAAGGCTTGCAAGAAAACGTCGAGAAGATGAAAAAAAGGCTCAGCGTGATCGAGCATTACGAGCAGAACAACAGAGACGACATGAACAAGATCTTGAAAATCTTAGGCTTCAGCAGTCCGTCAGACTTGAGCCAAGCCGAAATCAATCTATTTCAGAATATTGGATTGATGATCAAAGAGTTACAATCGAGGCAGGAAAAATTAGAACAGTTAGAGCAACAACAGCACTTACAGCATCAGAAAGAGCAGCGACTTCAAGAACAGAGCATGATATGCGCAACACAGATCAACAAACTACAGCTCTTAACAACCAGCTTGATCAAGCGCTTGGATGGTCTAGAGAACCAGGAGATGAATTTGAAAAATTTACAATCGCAATACCAGCAACAAATCAAGAATTTAAACGAGATGATGCTGAATTGCACTCAGAATATGAACAGTTTAAACAACATATGCGTCGACTTAGAGAACAAGCAGACGCAGATCAAGAGCATGCAGCATCAATGCAACAACAATACCAACTCGATCGAGAGCATTCAGCAGAACTTACGGCAACAATACTGCAACTTGCAAAGCTCGTTGAAGAAGTTGTCAGGTTGATGATGAGCTTAATTGCTGCCATGCTGGGGCAGCAATATAACATTCAACGTCAACCACAAGTTGAAGCTAAGCAACAGAAATCAAATGACTCTGGTCCTGAATTTTAAGCAACCACTTTTAAAAATAAGACTTTTATTATCTTTAGCGTTGCTACTGTCACTGATTACATTCAACGTTATTTCTGTTTAATCGATAATAACGCAGTCGATTTATATAGTGCACAGTAGCAAGCTAAAAATTCATCAATAATTATGTGAGTTAAATAGAACGGATTCCCAAAACACGTTGTGCTCGTTCAAGCATCTTTTGACGTTGGTGTGTTCGGAATGCCCACAATGAAGACAAATTATTATTTTGATTGAGTTTGGCAACTTCGAAAATTTGCTTATCAGTCATTTCATACATACACTGACGAATGATTTGATGTGCTTGTTCGAGCTCGTTGAGTAAGGAATTTGCAGTATCAACCGCAATATAAAGATTTGCCAATGTTTGGCGTTGCGGATTTGAAATAGATTTGCCAAGTTCAACAATAAGTTGAGAAGCTTGTTTTTTAGTGGTGCAAGTGTTTGCACCATGAAGAATTGCGTTCATAGTCATTTCTCAGTGATAAGTTTAAATACTTACCACCATCACTTTCCTACGGTGATGGTGGCAGCTTAACAAGGGTAGGAAATACCGATCACTGAGTTCGGCCAGCATAAGGCTGCCCTGTCAAGCTGCCAAAACGACTGCTAAACAGTAGGCAAAAAAATAGCCGCTAGTGCGACATTTTATTTTGCACTCAGTGATATTATCAGGTTTCCTACGCCTGAACACAGATTTTGCTGTGTGATTCTAGAGTAACTGGGTATACCTTAGCCTGTCAACGATCCAATATGATCTTTTTACATATCTTAACATTAAATAATTGATTGATTATCCTGAAGAAATATTGAATTTCTGACGGCTGGAAAACTGTTTGTCTAAAGTATCTGCTGATGGATATGTCAGCCTAATATTTATTCTTATACATATTTTAGGCTTATCCATAAAATCAAAATAGCCACCTTGATGCGCTGAATTTTACTTAAGTAAAATTCAGCCACTTAACTTTCTCCGTCCGAGTTGATTGTCCAGATTTTAATATTTGAAAAATTGACTAAAGCGCTGGATAAAATTAATATGGGCTCGCTGGCCTACATTGCCAGTCGGTTTTGACAGACCGTTGATCCAGCACAGAAAATAGCCTGTCTATTTTTTGTGGACCTTCTCGTCCCCCTTTTATCTTTATGGTAGGACAGAAGGGGGACACCTTCGGGTGTGCTGGTTCCTTGGATCCCAGTCTGTCAACCCTCTTTTGTTCTGCCACCATTATTTGACAGTGATATGGCAGAACTTCTTAAGATTCAAGGAGCTTTACATGTTGTATCTATCTTTTCTCATTTGTGCCTCACTACCTGTTCAACCTTGTTGTGCTTTTCAACGGGGACCAGACGGCTAACTATTATTATTCGTCTGTATTAAAAAACTTTTAACAAGAACAATCCAACGGTGGATCGCTAAATCACGCCTATAAAAAATAGACCTTTTTATATTTATATCCGCTGGTGATTGTGAATTGCATTGAACATGCGGGGAACAACCATGTCTGAATTAACCAAACCTAAAATCATTCCAATCGAAAACCGTCCTCAGAAATCCAAACTATTTTTAAAATGTGTGGTGGCACCGATAGTGATCTTTCTCATTGTCGCCAAAATCTTTTCCTTTGGTGCTTTCGGCTATATCTTCTTTGGCTTTGACCTATTCTGGTTTGTGATCATTTACTACCTCTATCAATACGGAAATACTTACTTTGACGGGATGACCGAACAACTGAAACGTCAGGGTGAAAGCTTTAATTATCAAAATCGTGGTGTCTGGATTAACAGCCTGGACAAAACCATCATCCTGTTTGATCAGCCTGATCAACGTCTCGTCAAATATCCTTTTAACTACATTACTTCTGTGGGTCATTACAATTTGGTTGAAGATCACTTTAGAACCACGACTACCGTAATCAGTAACCCAATGATGGGAACTCATGTTAATCAACAAGTCCATCGGACACCGATGAAACGAGAGTTTCAAGTCAATATCGGAACACGGGATCAATTTAAACCAAATTACAGCCTTAAAGTGCTGTTTCCTTGGCGTAGCCCAAAAATGGCCAGTGAAATCCGTCAATTATTATCGGCTGATCATTATCAATAACAATATATAAATACTAGGCAGTTAATCATGATGATTTCAAAATCATTTATACCATCAGTTCTGATGATGGCAATCAGCACCGTAATGGTTGGATGTGGTGGCGGTAGTTCGGGTGGAGATTCCAGTTCATCCAATGGCAGTGGAGCGGGTAATCCAGATAATGGCAATACAATCCCTAAGCCTGTGACCTGTGCTGAAAGCCAATATCTGGAAGAGGGCACATGTAAAAATAAGGTAGTACAAAATATCCAGTCACTCCCATTGAGTAACCTGATCCAAGGTCAAAGCTATCCATTATCGCTGCAAACAGATCAAGGTCTGGCAGTAACTTTTAGCAGTAATACACCCAACATCTGTAGTGTAAGTAGCAAAGAACTCAAAGCGCTTAAAGTTGGACAGTGTACTCTGGCACTGACACAGGCAGGGACATCAAAAGTTCTACCATTGAATAGCAGCATGACCATCAATGTGACTTGTGCGGCTGAGCAATATTTAGAAAATAATGCGTGCGTGAATAAGCTTAAGCAAACTATTACCCCGCTAAAAATAAAATACGTTCTGACGGAGAGTGTGTATTCACTGGATACTGAATCCAGTGCCAAATTGCCTGTGTCCATTAGTAGCCTGTCTTCAGCAACCTGTACTTATTCTAATGGTGAACTTAAAGGGATTGATGCAGGGATATGTACCCTTAAACTCACCCAAGAGGGGGATGCTAAAACACTGGCAGCAGAGAGTAAGATTATCAGTTTTGATGTGTTTAAAGCCTCATCTATGAGCGAGGCACCCAATATCAATAACTGTTATGCAGGCAAGCTCAGTGCAAAGTTTAGAAATGAATTCTTAAATGAATTCAATATTGTTCGTGCCTTGCATGGATTACCAAGTGTGAGTTATGACGATGCCCGTGAAGATGAGATGATGCAGACGGCGTTGATTCTTGCGGCCAATAACATCTTGACCCATTACCCTGAAGCGAACACAAACTGCTATTCCGATATTGGTGCGGTGGGTGCAAGAACCAGTAGCCTAGAAATGGGGGGAAGACAGAATAAATATGACTATTCACCTGCCGAAAGCATTACCAATATGGTGCATGACAAATTAAACCTGTTTGCGGGAGATGTAGGACATCGGCTCTGGATGCTCAATCCATTCTTACAAAAATCGGCGTATGGTTCAGTCAATGCACCCTCGTTTAAGGATACCCGATTCCCTTATGTGGTCGGGACGTCTTACAAAGTGGTTTATCCCTTTAATGATGCAACGACTGCACCACTCGGTGTGATTGCCTACCCCTATCACAACTATCCAGCCAAATATTATATGGCAGGTTCCATCCTCTCTATTTCCATTTTAACCGATCAAAAGAATTTTTTTGCTAATCGAAATGTGGACTACGCCAAAGCCACTGTTGTTGTCACAGAACGAAGTAGTGGAGCTAAACAGAAGATCAGCAATATCCGCTATGAAAATATCGGGGTTCCCAACCATATCCAGTTTAACTTTGACAATTTGAAATTGAACGTGATCTACGACGTCCAACTCAGCAGTGTCTTGGTAAATGGTCAGCCTAAAGAATATTCGTACTGGTTTAAAGTCGATGACAAATAAAGGATAGAAATCAAATGAAAAAATTAATACTCCATCTTGTTGTCACTACCAGTATGGTAGTGACCAGTTCATCGGTATTTGCTGAAACCAAGAAAGTGAACTTGTCGGCAGGGTTGAACTATGTTCTGTCACAAGTCGTAACCAAAGGAGATAACAATCTAAGTAACCATAATATGGGGATGCTTTATTACTTAGGTAAAAATGGCGTATCCAAAGATCATAAAAAAGCGGCTGAATGGTTTTCTAAGGCAGCAGCGAATGATTTTGCTCCTTCACAGTACGCATTAGCAGTCATGTATCTTAATGGGGATGGTGTACCACAGGATGCAGAAAAGGGCGTTACCTTGTTGCAAAGTGCTGCACGGCAGGGACAACCTGAAGCGGTCAAGTTATATAATACATTGCAGGCTAAAGCACAGCAGCTCAATGCTATTCAAACGCCATCAGTACAAACAGCCACAACAGCCATTAAATATTATGATACATCCAAGCTTGAACCTAAAAACTTTAAGCAGGTGGTACTTCCTAACCTAAGTACAGATACCGTTGCTCGAAGTTTTTATAAAGTAACATCATCCAGAGAAAGAGGAAAAGATGATTACTGGGGAAGTGGCAAATACTACTATGTTAATAAGCCTAGCGACTTGGATGATCTCACTGATGCTGTAATCAGTATCGCGCCTATTATTACTTACCAGAATATGCAGGGAGAAGCCCGTTATTTAGTCCCTGTCGAAGTGACTTTAGCAATCGAAGGGAGGATAGAAACTTCACATGCTACACGAGGCACTTTGGAATTATATCTCTTTAAAAAATTGGACAATGGACAATTCCAAATGGTTTCAAAAACAGCCCAAGGGGGAGTTGAAAGTATTGAGGGATATGGTCGAACCTCATGGAACGCCCAAGAATTTAAAAAGAACTTACAAGCTTTTGGAAACAATACACTAGGAAGCTATACCAGAGATGGTTATTACGGCAATGGTTATGGGGAAAGCGTATGGTCACTTCTTCTGTTAAATGAAGAAGGCTATATTGTTGAACAAATGTTTGAAGAAGGAAAAGTTTCGGAACAACCAGAGTATGGCTATTCTTCAGTAATCCAAGTCAACAAAAATGGACAACCATTTTATCCATTTCAGATTCATTATCAGGGAACGGATATGAATAATAAAAATCGGATGGTTAAAGTAAATAAAATTGTAATTTATCAGTATGATAGTAAGAGTAAGTTTTATTCGAAGCTGAAATAATACTCTTAAATTAAAGAAACTATATTGATGTCTATCCTCCTGTTTCTGGGTATTAGTAATTGGAGGATAATATGAGAATGAGGAAATATCAGTGACTATTAAACCAATCAGAAATGATGCTGATCTTACTAATGCTTTTATTCGTTTAGAAAGCATCTTTCAAGCAGATAAAGGTACGCCTGAAGCTGAGGAAATGGAAATTTTAGTCACACTCATTGAAGTTTATGAAGACAAATACTACCCAATCAAATGTAGATTCTGACGTGGTACTGACAAAAGAATTACTGAATGCTGCTGATCAGGTTGGTCTAACCGTAACAGACACCACCAGCTTTGATGGAACCAAAGCCTGAATGTCACCGCAGGAATAGAACATAACAGCCAAAGTAGTCATAGCAAAACCAATAGCAAAAGTATGAGTTACACCTATGGCGGTGATGGAAGTGCATCGATAGGCAAACAAACTAGCACATCAGAAAGCAATCGCCTGACTATCAAAGGCGGCGAAGTGAGCATACAGGATCGGGGCAATCTACAAGTCAGCAATATCCATGTGGTGAGCCAGCAAGATACTTCGAGTAGCAATATTTAAGTAATTCGTATATACACTGCCGTAAAACTTTAAAATAGTGTTAAATACAGGCATCAAAAATTTAAGCTTTATTTTGGGTTCTTATGGATCATTCAGTACATAACAAATTGGTTTCATTTATCTGGTCAATCGCTGATGATTGCCTTCGAGATGTCTATGTACGCGGTAAATATCGTGATGTGATTCTACCGATGGTGGTATTACGCCGTTTAGATACACTTTTAGAACCAACTAAAGATGCAGTAATTGAAGAAGTAAGATATCAACAAGTCGAAATGGAACTCACTGAGTTTGATGATGTGGCTCTAAAAGAAGCATCAGGTTATGTGTTTTATAACACATCAAAGTGGACATTACGTTCACTCAACACAGCGGCATCGAATAACCCTGAAATTTTATTAGCAAACTTCGAAGAATACTTAGATGGTTTTAGCGCTAACGTTAAGGAAATTATTCAATGCTTTAACCTATTTGCTCAAATACGCCACATGTCACATAAAAATGTGCTTTTAGATGTTGTTGAGAAATTTCTATCGCCATATATCAATTTAACACCTGAAAGTGCTGTAGATCCTGACGGTTATCGCTTGCCTGCATTAACCAACTTAGGTATGGGCTATGTCTTTGAGGAACTGATTCGTAAGTTTAACGAAGAAAATAACGAAGAGGCGGGTGAGCACTTTACCCCACGCGAAGTGATTGAGTTAATGACGCACTTTGTCTTTGACCCAATTCAAGAGAAATTACCTTTAACCATTACGGTTTATGACCCTGCATGCGGTTCAGGTGGGATGTTGACTGAATCTCAAAACTTTATTGATGAACGTTACGCCGTGGAAAAAGGCAATCGTGACGTGCTTTTGTATGGTAAAGAGATCAATGACGAGACTTATGCCATTTGTAAGTCAGACATGATGATTAAGGGCAATAATCCTGAAAACATTCGTGTTGGTTCGACCCTGACCACAGATGAATTTGTTGGTACGAAATTTGACTTTATGTTGTCAAATCCACCGTATGGTAAGAGCTGGGCATCTGAGCAAAAATACATCAAAGATGGTTCAGATGTGGTTGACCCACGTTTTGTGGTGAAGTTGAAAGACTATTGGAGCAATGAAGAAAGCTGTGATGCCACACCACGTTCAAGCGATGGACAACTTCTGTTTCTGATGGAAATGGTTAATAAGATGAAATCGCCTGAGCATAATGGCATTGGTAGCCGTATTGCCTCAGTTCATAACGGTTCAAGTTTATTTACGGGTGATGCTGGAGGCGGGGAAAGTAATATCCGTCGCTACATCATCGAAAATGACTTACTGAATGCAATTGTACAGTTACCAAATAATCTGTTCTATAACACAGGCATTACCACCTATATTTGGTTGTTGTCGAATAACAAACCTAAGCATCGTAAAGGCAAAGTGCAACTGATTGACGCAAGTTTAATGTTCCGTAAGTTACGTAAAAACTTAGGAAATAAAAACTGTGAATTTGCGCCTGAACATATTGCGGAAATTATGCAGATTTATCTTGCAGGTAAAGATGTAGAGCGTCAGCTTGATGCGCAAAATGATCCTATCGGTATTGCAAGCAAGGTGTTTGATAACCAAGACTTTGGTTATTACAAGGTCAATATTGAGCGTCCAGACCGTCGTAGAGCGCAGTTTAGTGCAGAGCGTTTGCAAGGCTTACGTTTTGATAAGTCATTGTCTGAGCCGATGGAATATATGTATAGCACTTATGGCGATGATATTTATACTGAAGCGAAGCTTGATACGGTAAAAAAAGAAGTATTGGCGTGGTGTGAAGCACAGGAGATTACGCTGAATAATAAAGCACAAGCCAAGCTATTTGATGTTAAGCATTGGGATGCATTAAAAACAGCTTTGTACAATGCTTTAAGTATTATGAAACAGGTGGGTACAGACGAGTTTTCTGACTTTAACGTGTTTAAGAAAAAAGTCGATGAAGCGATTAAAGCCTTAAAAATTAAGCTGTCGAATTCTGAAAAGAACAACATTTTAAATGCAGTGAGTTGGTATGACGAAAACGCAGAAAAAGTGGTGAAAAAATTGGTGAAGCTGAATGAAGCTGAGCTGACTGATTTGCTTGTACATTTAGGTTGTATAGAAGCTGATTTAGCTGACTTTGGCTTTTATGCAACAGCGAAAAAAGGTGAGTTCACCACCTATGAAAGCAATAGTGATTTACGTGATAGTGAATCTGTACCGTTAAAACAGCAGATTCATCAGTATTTCTTAGATGAAGTAAAACCACATGTAGCTGAAGCGTGGATTAATCTTGATTCTGTGAAGATTGGTTATGAGGTGAGCTTTAATAAGTATTTCTACCAGCATAAGCCGTTGCGTTCTTTAGAAGATGTAGCTCAAGATATTTTAAGTCTTGAAAAGCAAGCGGATGGTTTGATTGCACAGATTTTGGGTCTTTAAGGGGAAGCATGATGTTTGAAAAATATGATGCTTATCAAAAACCTACACTTCAAATTCTTCCCCAATATCCACTATATTGGACTATTAAAAAAATTAAGTATGTGGCTAAAGTTTATAATGGAGATAGTCTTTCAAATGACAAGAAAGAAGTTTTTTCTTCTGTAGATGTATCTTCAAGATCTTACATTTCATCAAAAGATATTAGTGTTGATGATAGTTCAATTAACTATAATTCAGGACTCTCAATTCCTAAGGATTTGAAAGGCTATAAAGTCGCACCCATAAACTCGACTTTAATATGTATTGAAGGGGGAAGTGCGGGACGTAAAGTAGCATTTACTGAATTTGAAGTATCTTTTGTAAATAAATTAGCTTGCCTGTTTTCAAAATCTGAGGTTAATAAATTTATTTTTTATACTTTAAAATCTGATCCTTTTAAAACACAATTTAAATTAGCTATGTCTGGTTTGATTGGTGGAGTTGCTATTTCAGATATTGAAAATTTTAGTATCTTTTTACCGCCAATTACAGAACAAAAAACTATTGTGAGTTTCTTAGATAAAAAAGTAAATGAAATTGACCAAGCGATTGCGATTAAAGAACAGCAAATTGCTTTACTCAATGAACGTAAGCAAATTGTCATTCAAAAAGTGGTGACTCAAGGTTTAGATCCAAATGTACCGATGAAAGATTCGGGTGTGGAATGGATTGGTCAAATTCCTGAGCATTGGGAAATTAGAGCAAACAGAACCATGTTCAAAGAACGCAATGAACAAGGTAAAGAGGGCTTACCACTTTTATCTGTTTCAATTCATTCAGGTGTTTCGAATGAAGAAATTTCCGAAGAAGACAATGTACGTGGTCGTGTAAAAATTGAGGATAAATCTAAATATATCCTTGTGAAAAAAGGCGATATTGCTTTTAACATGATGCGAGCTTGGCAAGGTGGTATTGGTGCAGTTTCAGTAGATGGAATGGTCAGCCCAGCCTATATTGTTGCCAAACCAAATGATTTCATCAATTCAGAGTTTTTTGAATATCAGTATCGTTGTCCTGAGTTTATTCAACAAATGGATCGTTATTCGAAAGGTATTACAGATTTCCGTAAACGCTTATATTGGGATGGCTTTAAACAATTAGTGACCGTTGTTCCTCCTTTAGATGAGCAACTTAAAATTGTTGAACAAATTAAAGCCATTGAGAAACAAACAAATTTTGCGATTCAAATTAAGAATCAACAAATCGAAAAGCTTAAAGAATATAAAACCACACTTATTAATGACGCTGTGACAGGCAAAATTAAAGTGGCATAAAAAATAAAACCTAGCAAACTTCGGTTGGCTAGGTTTTTTAATATTTCGGGGGGAATATGAGCTTATATACAGTAGACACAGCCAACAAAAAACTTAAACCATTAGACGGTACAAAACTCAGCGAACAGCAGCTGACCGAGCGTTATGACTTACAAGAATGGTTGGTGAGCCACCCTGAAGCATTGGGTGAAGAACTGCTGATTATCCAAAAAGAATTCGATGGCTTTGATGGCACAGGCGAACGCCTAGACCTTTTGGCATTAGACACGAAAGGACAGCTTGTACTGATTGAAAATAAACGTGATGACAGTGGGCGTGATGCTGTATGGCAGGCACTCAAGTATGCGTCTTATGTTGCACCGTTTACTTCAGATGATATTGAAGAAGTGTTTGAAAAATATTTAATTAACAATAAACCTGTATGTGCAGATTTAGATGATCATGCTTTTGATGCGGATCAAGTCAAAAATACCGCCAAAATATTGATTGAACGTTTTTTAGAAGAACATCAGGAAATGGGCGTGTCAATTACGACACTTAATCCACGCAATAGCCAGCGTATTATCTTGGTCGCGGGGGAGTTCCGCAAGGAAGTGACCAATACAGCACTGTGGTTGCTTGACCGAAAGATTGATGTGAAATGCGTGAAAGTTTCGCCATATAAACTAGACGAACAATTGTTGGTGGATATTCAGCAAATTATTCCTGTTCCTGAAGCATCGGAATATATGGTGAGGCTCTCTCGAAAAGAAGATGAAGAAACCATCGCCAAAGTAAAACAAGCTGATCATACCGATATTCGCTACCAATATTGGGAGCAATTGCTTGCTCATTTTTCACAAAGTGATAATTCACTTTATAACAATATTAGCCCGAAGAATGATCATTGGCTGAGTTCGGCAACGGGTATATCGCAATGCACTTATCATCTGATTTTCTTGCAGAAAGCGATACGAGTAGATATTGAGTTTGCGAGAAAGGACGCCGTAGAGAATAAACAAATGTTTGATTTCTTTTATGAGCGTAAACATGAGATTGAAAGTAAGTTTGGTCACTCACTAGATTGGCTCAGATTAGATAACAAGAAATCATCTCGCATTGAATTTATTTTACATACTAACGGCCATAATCAAGAGTTATGGAATAATCATACGGCTTGGCATTTGGAGCATATTCAGAAGCTTGAGCAAGCCTTTAAGCCATATATGAATGAAGCGTATCAAATCATTAAGTAAGAAAGTAAAGATTTAAAAATGGTGGTATAGGGTGAATACGGAAAATTTATTGGTACAGATTAGCCGGCTTTTAGAAGACAAGCCAGATTTGTCCGAAATTGCAGATGATCGATTAGAGAAACTTATTTCTTATTTAGAGCAAAAAGAAAATTCATTGGAGCTGAAAACCATTAGTGAATTACAGAAGGCTAATTTTTTCGTAGATAGTTATCAACGAGGCTATAAATGGAAACAGCAACAAGTTACGGAACTGCTAGATGACATTGATGAGTTTGAACCAAAGCAGGAAAGCGATTTCTATTGCTTGCAACCTGTAGTCGTTAAAAGAAAAACTGAGGGTACACAATACTATTGGGAACTCATTGATGGTCAACAACGTATGACCACAATTTTTATTATTTTGACTTATTTAACCAATGAGGAATATTTCTCTCTTCGTTATGAAACTAGAGAATCTAGTACAGAGCATTTAAATAACTTAGCTGGACTCACTGAAAATAACCTACCAACGATTGATGCATATTATTTCTATACGGCTTATCAAGCTGTAAAAAAATGGTTTGAGAAAAAGGGTACAGAATTTAACAGGGAACGTTGGAAAGATAAGCTCCTGCATCATACAAAAGTCATTTGGTATGCCGTACGTGTAGATCGGGATCAAGATTCAAAAAAGCAATCTATTGAAATCTTTAGCCGACTGAATCAGGGTAAGATTCCATTAACAGATGCAGAGTTGATCAAAGCATTATTCTTACAAAAAATTGCGAAAGCTTATGGGAATGACCATCTTGCAGTTCAGAAACAAACTGAAATGGCGAATCAATGGGATGCTATAGAGCAAGCGCTACAAAATGATGAATTTTGGGCATTCTTAAGTCCATCACAACAAACCAATAAACACACACGTATTGAACTCATTTTTGATCTTATTGCGGATAAATCGACTGATAAAAAAGCGTTAAAATTGAAAGTGGATCATCAAACTTTTATCCATTACGCCAATAAGTTTAAATCAGCCCAAGATGTGAAAGATTTAATTGAAACAGAGTGGCTAAAGGTTCTCTCAGGATTCCAGTATTTAAATGAGTGGTATGAAAATGATCGTTTATATCATTTGATTGGATACCTAATCGGTCAGAAATATAAAACAATCCAAGAGATTTGGTTAGTTGCACAGGGCTGTAAACGAGATGAATTTGAAGCGAAGCTAAAAAATTTTATCCAACTTGAATTAAGTAATCTTTTCAAGAAAGACAAAAATGCCAAAGAATTAGATTTTGATCATATCTTCTATGATGTAGATGACACCTCATGCCGCCCAAAAATTAAATCTATTCTCATATTATTTAATATTTTTAGATATGAGCGACACAACACACGTTTTTCTTTTAAACGCTATAACCAAGTAAAGTGGGATATTGAGCATATCCATGCCCAGCAAAGTGAGGAACTATCCAACAAGGATGATCAAATCAAGGTTTGGATCTCTGAGCAAAAGGCATTATTAGGAGAAATAGCAGACATTTTTTCAAAACAAAAGCTTAGAGCGATACTAAGCCAATATGAGACAGTCTCTGATCCTACACAAAGAGAACTTTTGTTTAGTGAATATAATGAAATTTTAGAACTCTTGATTGGTAGTTTTTCAGAAAATATTCAGACACTTGATAATTTATGCCTTTTACCAGAAAGCGATAATCGCTCTATAGGGAATGATCCGTTTTTTATTAAAAGAAAGAAAGTTTTACAAGCAGAAAAAGAGCTGTATGAATTAGCTAAAACTAACACAGCGAACTTTATTCCTTTGGCATCACAACAGGTCTTCTCTAAATATTTTAGTGACGATGTAAACCACATGCTGAAGTGGGATATAGCGGACAGGAAAAACTATAAAAAAGCATTGTTAGACTGCTTTAAACAATATGGTATTGAATTTCACGATGAAAATGAGGGGTGATCAAAATGGCTAAATTGACATTGTGGAAAGCATTGGAACAATATCATATTGTTATTCCTACAATTCAGCGTGATTACGCACAGGGTCGAAAGAATGATCCAAAGATTACTCAAATCCGTAAAGCATTTTTGCAAGCCTTAGTACAAAGTTTGACTGAAAATCAAGAGCTTGAACTTGATTTTGTCTATGGGGCTTTAAATCAAAAAACACTTGAATTGTTAGATGGGCAACAACGTCTAACGACTTTGTTCCTTTTACATTGTTATCTTGTGAATAAAAATAAAGCAAATATAAATGAAATTGATTTAATCAAAGGACAATTACAGAAATTCAGTTATCAAACGCGTACAAGTTCTAAGCTGTTCATTTCTCAATTGGTTGAGAAGTTAGTCGAAATGGAATGGATCGGTAAGCCTTCCGTGGCGATTGAAAACGAAGCGTGGTTTTTAGCAGTATGGCGTAAAGATCCAACCATTATTTCAATCTTAACGATGTTAGATGAGTTGGATTCATTACTAGGGTCAAAGACGGCGGATGAGCTTGAGAAATTGTGGGTGAGTTTGAGTAGTCATTCAGTTCTGAATTTTTATCTGCTACCAATGAATGAGTTTTCATTAACCGATGAGCTATATATCAAAATGAATGCCAGGGGGGTTCAACTAACAGAATTTGAAAATTTTAAAGCATGGCTCCAGGGTTTTCTTGAAAATAAAATAGATACAAGCAAAGCAAATGCTTTTTTTCAGAGTATTGACTCAGAATGGACTGATTTAATCTGGACTGCTAGTAATAATAAAGATTGGAATAAGTCTTTTGATGTGAGTTTTATTCACTTATTTAAAATTTGTCTGTTATGTGAGTACAGAGCATATTTATCCAAAAATCAAAAATCTGATTACACGGATGAAAAAGATAGTGATAGTTTAGTGAGCCGTTTGAGACTGAATTTATTTATTTCGCAAATTGAATATATAGATCTATTCTCAAATGATGTTAGCAATACGATTGATCACATAACAGCGCTTTTAGATTTTGCTATTGTAAAGCAACAAAGCCAAAACAATATTCTTGAAATCTTAAGTAAAGATAAGCCTTCCTATGAAGAGCAAGCAAATTTAGCAACTACTTATTATTTTACTAAGTATATTCAAAATATTGATCAATTTGAGGATTGGAACAGAATTAGTGGGTGGTTAGTAAAAAATGCTAAGGGTTACTATAACTCTGAAAAATTGATGCTCTCAGTACTCGAAGCGCTAGAACAATTAGCAATCTATATTGGTCATGAAAACGTTCTACAAAAAATTAGCACTTTGCACCAACAGCAAGACATCATAGAATTTTGTAGTAAAACTGCTTTTGAAAAATCACATATTGAACATGAGATTGAAAAAGCCCAACTCATACTTCAAGATCAAGCTTGGAAAGAATTGTTAAATAAATACGAAAAGCATAATTATTTCCACGGTCGCGTTGATTTCTTACTTGATTATGCAAAGGCAGATGGTGACATCATTTGTATGAATAAGTTTGCTTATTATGCTGAAATTGCGGAAAAGTTATTTACAAAAGCCTTTATCGAAGACAAGGAATATCGATTACATCGATCATTGTTAAGTTTAGGAAACTATTTTGTAAAATACGGGAGAAATTTAAGTTTTTGTTCAGATTCGTATAATTCTTATCGTGATAGGGCTGAAAATTGGAGGGCTGTATTTGATAAAAATAGAGTGTCTGAAGAAAATAAAGAGCCACAACTTAAAATATTATTTGATTTGTTAGATGATGATGTAAGTTTTGCGAAACTTGAAATTATTAGAAATCAAAAGTTGGCTCAAATCTATGATTGGAGAAGATATTTTATTCTTGATAACAGAATATTTAGCTATTGCTCATATGCTCTCATTAGAAAGGAAAGCAATGATCTTATTTATCTTTTAAAAACATCGGTGCTTAGAGGCAAACACGCTGAACTAAGAAGTTATGTTTTATATTTCACCTTGCTGTCACCAGAATACGGTTTAGCAAAAACAGATCTTGATTATTTATCTGTTTCCAACAGAGAGACAATGCCAAGTTTAAGGGTTAAAAATAAGCTTCGAATCACGTTTAAGAACGGTGAGTTTATCAATGAAATCATTGAGCAAAATTTAGAAGATGTTGATGTTTTTAGACCAGTAACAAGTGAAGAAATGTACGAGTTTAAATATATCATCAAAGCACAACAGCAAGTACTAGATGAAATTAAACATCCAGAAAGAGAAGAGGTTGCCTAATGGTCAGTTTAACCAATGAACGTGCTTTAGAAATGGCAATTGAAAAGGCACTAACTGGAACATGCCTTGAGAATGTCAAAGCAAGTTTAACAGACATTGCTCTACCTCATCATGGTTTTGTGTCAGGTTCACCTTCAAGTTTTGACATGTTGTATGCACTAGATACCCAATATTTTTGGCAGTTTCTAGAGCAAACGCAAGCTGAAGAATTGGCAAAGATTCAAAAATTTAACCCACACGATTGGCAAAGAAAAATCTATGAACGCTTTGATCGAATGATTCGTAAGCATGGGGTAGTTCATTTGCTTAAAAAAGGTCTCGCCGTAGATCAAGCGCATTTTCAGTTGATGTACCCAGCACCGTTAGCAAGTAGTTCTCAGAAGATCAAAGATCGATTCAAGCAGAATATTTTCAGTGTGACTCGCCAATTACGCTATTCAAAAGCTAACCCACTGCAAGAAATTGATATGGTGGTGTTTGTTAACGGTATTCCAATCATTACCTTTGAATTAAAGAATGAATGGACAGGGCAAAATGCTCGTCATCATGGGCAGAAGCAATATAAACAAGATCGAGATATTACTCAGCCATTACTCAACTTTGCACGTTGTATCGTGCATATGGCTGTAGATACTGATGAAGTCTATATGACTACGAAGCTAGCAGGTGCGAATACTTTCTTCTTGCCATTTAATAAAGGACATAATGCAGGAGCAGGGAACCCACCAAATCCAGAAGGTCATAAAACTGCATATTTATGGGAAGAACTGCTTTCTAAAGATAGTCTAGCTAATATCATTCAGCACTTCGTACGACTAGATGGCGATGAGAAAACCTTATTAGATAAAAGGACTCTCTATTTCCCGCGCTATCATCAGCTCAGCGTAGTACGACGTCTTATTCATGATGTTTCTGCACGTGGCGTAGGGCAGACATATCTCATTCAGCATTCTGCAGGTTCAGGTAAGTCAAATTCGATTACATGGGCGGCATTTCAGTTGATTGAAGCCTACCCAGAAGAAGAAGACATTGCAGGAAGCCGAGGACTAGAACATCCATTATTTGATTCAGTGATTGTGGTGACGGATCGCCGTATTCTTGATAAACAGCTTAAAGAGAACATCAAGGAGTTTTCTGAGGTTAAAAATATTATGACGCATGCTCATAAGTCCTCAGAATTGAAATCTGCTTTAGAAAATGGCAAAAAAATTATTATTACTACAATCCAAAAATTCCCTTTCATAATTGATGGAATTGCAGACTTAAGTGATAAGCGTTTTGCTGTGATCATTGATGAGGCACATAGTTCTCAATCAGGTGTTGCACATGACAAAATGAATGAAGTTATGGGCAAGGCTAACGAAGACGTTGATGGGGTCGATGTTCAAGACAAAATTCTAAGTGCGATGTTGGCACGTAAGATGAAAGGCAATGCATCCTATTTTGCCTTTACTGCAACACCAAAGAATACGACTTTAGAAAAGTTTGGTGAAAAGCAAGCTGATGGTTCTTTTAAACCTTTTGATCTGTATTCGATGAAACAGGCGATTGAAGAAGGATTTATTCTAGATGTCTTGTCGAACTATACGACCTACAAGAGCTTCTATGAAATTGAAAAATCGATTTTAGCTAATCCGTTATTTGATACGAAAAAAGCGCAGAAAACATTAAGAAGTTATGTAGAGAAAACACAGCAGACGATCGATATCAAAGCTGAAGTGATGCTTGATCATTTCATCCAGCATGTTGTAAATACCAAGAAGTTAAAAGGTAAAGCAAAAGGGATGATTGTGACTCAAAATATTGAGTCTGCGATCCGATATTATAAAGCGATTGACCGACTGCTCGAGCAGGCAGGCTATCCATTTAAAGCCATTATTGCTTTCTCTGGTGAGAAGAAAGTCGATGGTATTGAATATACAGAAGCGATTCTCAATGGATTCTCTGACAATGACACCAAAGATATGTTTGATCGGGGCCATGTTGGTGAAAAGAAGCTTGCAGGCGTGAATGAAGATCAGTATCGATTGCTCATTGTTGCGAATAAATACTTAACAGGCTTCGATCAACCGAAGCTTTGCACGATGTATGTGGATAAAAAGTTAGCGGACGTGTTGTGCGTTCAAGCACTCTCTCGTTTGAACCGTTCTGCACCTAAATTAGGGAAGCGAACTGAAGATTTATTTGTATTGGATTTCTTTAATGAAATAGAAGATATCAAACAGTCTTTTGATCGTTTCTACACTTCGACCACATTGTCACAAGCCACAAATATTAATGTACTCAATGAATTGAAAGATGAGTTGGATGGTGTTGGGGTATATGAGTCATCGGAAGTGGAAGACTTTGCCAAAAAATACTTTGATTCAGTTGATGCAGAAAAACTGAGTCCGATTATTGATATCGCCGTTGCACGTTTTGATGCTGAATTAGAACTCACTGCTGAAGATAAAGCTGATTTCAAGATCAAGGCAAAGCAATTTGTGAAGATTTATGGACAGATGGCATCAATCTTGCCATATGAAGTTCCAGCTTGGGAAAAGTTGTATTGGTTCTTAAAATTCTTGATTCCGAAATTGAAAATTGAAGATCCTGAGGCTGATGCCTTAGATGAGTTGTTAAACTCAGTGGATTTAAACTCCTATGGTTTACAGCGTAAAAAGCTTAATGAACAGATTGAGTTAGATGCTGAAGAAACGGTTCTTGATCCGACTAACTCGAATCCTCGTGGTGCTCATGGAGGGGAATTGGAAGAAGACCCTTTAGATGAAATTATTAAAACATTTAATGAACGTTGGTTTGGTGGTTGGGCTGCAACTCCTGAAGAGCAGAAAGTAAAATTTGTGAATATTTTAAAACAAATCAAGGAACATGCTGATTTTGAGAGTAAGTATTTAAATAACCCTGATCCGCATACCAAAGATTTAGCCTTTGATAAGATCATGAATGAAGTTATGTTGCGTCAAAGAAAGGTTGATATGGATATGTATAAGCAATATTCAAAAGATACTGCTTTTAGAATGTCATGGAAATATAGCCTGCAACAGGGTGTTATGCGGTAAGGACAATATATGAGGAGTTGGATACAAGGGGAGTTTTATACATTCCTGATGGTTATGGATCGTTATCCAAAGGTTTGGGTACTTCCTTGTATCTTTTTCTTATTTTGTATTGGTGTTATTGTGTGGCTCAATTATCAACTAGGTCATTATTTTGAGACACGTAGTGTGACGCAGATGACACCTTTTCTGGATCAATTCATTGTGAATTTTGATGCTAAAATTCGCGGGAAAATAGTGAATCGGTATTTGATACTGGGTACATTGGTGTTGTTTGCTATTGGATATCTGAAATATCGTAAAAAAATTTATTTCTAGATCAGAGAAATCTATCCAAAGATTGTAAGCGTACTCTTGCGTATCAAAAATTTTGGTTGGGTAAAAGATGGATCAAAACTGAATAAAAAAATCTCAATAAACTTTTGTCTTAATTTACCATTTAGTGTGAGTTAAACTGCCACCATCTCAGAAAATATTGTAGTAGATGATAGAAATATTATAACTACTTATAATACAGATAGTAATGAAGCTTCTTCACTATTCATACAAACTGACTCCTAGAGGGGGAATATGGGCACAACGTCATACTCAAGTATGGTTACAGCCATTAAAAAATTAAAAATTGGCATGATTAATGACTTAGTAAATTTAGAGCCATTGAGAATTAAACAGGATGGAAGTATTAGTTGTTTTTATATTCCATTTGATTATATTACGAAGAATGCAAAGGTTGTATTTGTTGGTATAAACACCCATTATTAAATGAAATGATTGATGCTTATTTAATGGAAGAAATTCGCCAATTGCCGAAAGCAATTTATATTCCTCTTGGTCCTAAAGTTAGCTAAGTTTTTGAATATTTAATTCAACAAGGATCATTAGAAGATCACCAAGTTTTATTTGGATTGCCACATCCCTCAGGTGCCAATGCAGAAAGAATTGCGTATTTCTTAGGAAATAAAGCTCGAGAATCCCTAAGTATTAAAACAAATCCAGATTTGCTTGATCAAGCTAAAGTAAAAATTTTAGAAAAGTTATCGTTAAACTTTAATTAGTTTTTACAAAATATATTTTCTTCCTATTAGATTGAATGAAGAAGATATATGGAGAGTGATTTATTTGATATAATTTTCTAATTGTTATTTATAAAAATATTATGGGGTTTGTAGTGAGTTTTTTAGCTATTGCAGAGTTTTTACAGGGTTTTTATGTCATTCCAATAGCAATGGCAATTTTCGTTTCTGTAGTGATGTTTTTCTTTGTTAAAGAATACTGGACTCCGGCTAAACGCTTAGCTAAAGAGCTTGATGATATTATTAAAAATGTCGATGAAGGAGTGAATTTTCAAGAAAGTAAAAATTCACTAAACAGTCTTTTGTCAGCGAATCCTACTCTTAAACATGCGTGGGAAAACTATAAAAACTCTTTACATGATATTAGAGAAGAAGTTGATGGTGAGTTTCAGATAATTTCATCGAGGTCAACGGTCTCAAGTGACATGTTTTTTTCTCAAATAGCAATAATTGATACACCACTAAAAGTTGATTTTTATAAACATATTCCAGGAATTATTACTGGTGTAGGTATTATTGCAACATTTTTAGGTCTTTTATTCGGTTTACTCGCATTTGATCCTGCTGGCGATCCTGCGAAGGTACAAAGTAGTCTTGCTCTACTGTTAGGTGGGGTAGGTGAAGCATTCATGGCTTCTGGGTTAGCAATTTTAATCGCTATGCTAATTACATGGAAAGAGAAGTTTTGGTTAAGAGAGTGCTATGAGAAATTAGAACAGCTTACGACAGCCATAGATTTGAAGTTTGAACCTGATGAAACAAGTGAAGAATATTTATCTCAATTGTTAAAATCATCACAAGCAAATGAAACTAATGCTCGACAGTTAAAAGATAGTCTAGTTAATGACTTAAAAACTATGATGACTAATTTAATTGATGAAAATAAGAAAAATCAGCTAGCGTTTACTGCACAATTAACTGAAAGTTATAGCAAGACTAGTAAAGACATGGCAGATCAGATAGGTCAGTCCATTTCGGATAACTTACAAGCGCCATTAGAAAAAATTGCCTCCAGTGTACAGCAGGTGAGTGGTGATCAAAGCTCTGCTGTGCAGGAATTAATGACAGATGTGCTTACAGCTTTCATGACAAAGTTAGAATCTACATTTGGTTCTCAAATGACTGGTATGAGTGAGATGATGACTCAATCAGTATCTGCTATGAAAGAAATGCAACTTGGTTTTACTCAGTTACTTACAGACATGAAAGTAAATAGTGAAAGTAGTGCAAAAAATTTAGAAATTCAGATGTCTAAAATGATTGAAGATATTCAGTTAAAGCAAAATACGATGTCTGAGCAAATGAATTCCATGGTAGAACATTTATCGAAAGGTGCAGAAAAAATTGGTGAACAAGGACAACATGCAATAGATCAATTAAATGGTAAGGTTTCTGAACTTATAGGGCATATGGGTGGAACTATGTCCAGCGTAATGGCCGATATTGCTAAACAACGCATGGAACAGGACCAAGTCATTGCAGATAATCAACAGAAACTACATGAACAGTCTTCAAGTTTAATTAACAATCTAGGAACTGAAATCAAAGAATTGATTATCCATAGCCAAAATGCTGTTGATGCCTATAAGGAAAATATTCAGAAACTCACCTACGTGACCACTGATAGCATTACAGGGATGAATAATGGCGCAGAAAAAATGCGTCTAGCTTCGGAACAATTTAATAGTGCAGGTACTACATTGATTAGCGTTACCGATAAGACATCACAACTTATCTCAGAAGTAACTGCTATTTCTACTCATTTAACTAGTGCAAGTAACAATCTTCTTTCTTTATTGGGTGATTATAAGAACTCACAGGATGCTGTTAATAAGGCGATAGGGGCACTTGACGGTCTAATTCAACAGGCTCAATCTGAAGCGGGCATGAGCACGAAAATGCTAGATGATATGAATCAAATGACAACCGCATTAAATCAAGTGAAAAAAGAGATACAGGATTATCTTGAACAAGTTAGTGATGTACTAGTTAAAAGTTTTGAAAGTTTTGGGACTTCTGTGGAAACGAGTCTTAACCATTCTCTTGGGATTTATGATAATACGCTTGACCAAGCTGTTAAGCGCCTTTCAAGTGGGGTTGAAGGATTGGGTAGTTTTGTCGAGGATCTAGAGGATCTCGTTAGACAAAAGAAAAGCTAAATTTGGAGTACATGAAATATGTTGGGTAATCGGTACTCTAAAAAGGCACGGCCTAAAGATGAAGGTGAAAAACCATTCTGGATTTCATTTGCAGATTTAATGACAGCCCTAATGACTCTTTTCCTCGTGGTTATGGCTGTATCGCTTATGATTGTGACGAAAAAAATTAATGAAGCTACTCAAGCTGAAGATCAACGAAGTGCAGAAATTTTAAATATTTGCCAAAGTATCAAGCATAGTGCGAAGTTGAAAGATGCAGGTATTGAAGTCGATTGTAAAAATAATCGAATAAATTTTGGCGAGGCTGGGCGTTTTTCACATAATGATTATCGGTTAAATGAAGTAGGTCAAAATCGACTCAATACAATTGTGCCGATTATTCTTGAAGAGGCGAATAACCCACAAGGTGAAAAGTGGTTTAAGCAAATTGTGATTGAAGGCTTTACAGATACAGATGGTTCATATTTGTATAATTTAAATTTGAGCTTACGTCGTTCCGAATGGGTGATGTGCAGTTTACTTGATCCAAAATTTAGTTCAGGTCTATCCTTGACTGAACAACAAAAAAATCAAGTGAAACAATTGTTTCTTGCAGGGGGAGTTTCTTTTAATTCAGCTAAAGATAGTAAAGAAGCTTCACGTCGTGTGGAGCTTAGAATGCAATTTTATGGCTTAAAAGAAAAGGAGACCTCAGAACCTCAACCTCATTTTGTTTCCGCTCCTGTGGAAACTTGCCAGTTGGCGAGGTGATAAGTATGAGTATAGAAAAACTAAAATTGCGTTTAGGACAAAAGCTTTGCGATTCTTCTAGTGAACAATATACACATTCAAAATTTGTAAAACCTCAGCGACTGATTAAAACGCTTAACGTTCTCGAACAAAGATTTGATGATTTAGAAAATACAATTCCTTTAGATGAAAAAATTTTTAGGACCATTTCTAAATTAGAGTACTCGGGTTTTGAGTCGTTCACACGAAGAGATTGGAAAAATTTAGCATGGGCTTTAAGCAAAACTTTACCAGATAATAAACAGAAACTGATTTTTAGTGAAATCGGTAAAAGGATTATTCATCATTTTAAACAAGCAGACGTTGGTCTTATAGGATTGGTTTATTTCCCTTTATTATATAGCTATTTTGCTTTAGAAGATGATGATGTAAAAGATAAGCCAGCAATTTGGGTTCAATTAAGAGAAATACTAAAAACACACAGATCGAGCGTTTATAAGGATTTAAAGCGTCCCAAAAAATGGATGAATACACTTTTGGATTATTCCGAGCTTTTATCTGAATTACCTACAGAAGTGTTTGTACATGGATTCATATATGATAAAGATGTAAGTGGCATTCAAAATGATTTAGATAGTTTGAAAATAGCCGCTAATAGCTGGTTTTGGGATGATTTGATTAAGAACTCTATTCAAGCTGTCAAAATGATGAATGAAGATGAGTATTTCAAAGTTACTCCTCGCTTTCTAAAATTAGCCGAACAAAATGTTTTATATACCAATGATATTCTTATAGCTTTATTAGAGCGATACGCTAGGACTTCTAAGCGGGAACAAGTGTATGAAGTTTTGAAGCATTTAGCTTTGAATCAATGGGGTAATCCACAATATGATTCATCTGCCGGTTGGAATAATGTCAATGCAGATACTAAACGTATGGTCATTCAATGGTTTGTACGAGCTGACCTAGAAGCTTTTTTTAAATTATTTAGTTCATCAGCAGATATAAATCGTTTTAACTACTGGATTAGATATATAGATAAAATTTCTTTTTCTCAAATTTTTTTAGGTCCAGCTGCTTTCCAGTCTAAACAACCTCAACATAGAGAATTTCGTGAGTTAAACAGAGGGCGTTTGAAAAAATTAGTAGGATCCACTCAGACTAACAATGCATTCATGCTAAGAATCGAAAATCTATATGTGATTGATTTCTCTGATACTGGAAATGCATGTTTTATTGTTAATAAAATTCCATACAGTGAAAATAAGTTAGAGGTACATCGAGATACTTTAAAGCCTTGGAATAATTTGCTTAAGTTAAGTCATACACCAGGTTGGCAATCACGTTTTGACGGTAGGATGGAAGAATTAGGAGTCTTTCTTAATCATGAAAAAGTGAAAAAAATTAACAATAGATATAGTAAGAATTAGGAAAAATTATGAAATTAGCATTTTGGAAAAGAAAGAAAAGCAATGATGTCGTACAAGATGAAGAGCTGAAACATGTTTCAAAGCTATTCAGTTATAACGAGCTTGGTATTACTTTTTCAATATTAGAAAAGGCTAAATCAGATACAGATTTCTATTGGCAAAGTCTTGAAGAAGAGGACTTAGCTTATCTTGTAGATGAGCACTACATGCTTCCTTGGGAAGAACTCTTTCAAATTCTACAGGATGAGGAGCATAAAAATGTTATTAGCTTGCTTAACTTGCCAAAACAAACTTCGTTAAGACCAGTGATTAAAAGTGAGGGTGGTTTAAGTGATTCGAATTTTAAAATTATTCTAGATGGATGGTTAAACGAAAATAATGTTAAGGCTAAAAATATTATTCAGCGCAAAGGGGGGGTGTTAATAATAGATGGCGTAGAATATCTATTAAATGAACAAGGCTTTAGACTTGTCGAAAAATTAAAAGAATTTTCAAGATTAGAAAATAAAGATAAAGAATTAAATCAGAAATATTGGGCTAAGATTCGTAATTTAGCACATAAAGCGAATGCGAATTTAGATGAGTTTTTAAGAAAGACAGTAGTTCTTGCACCTGAGAAGTTACAATTAAATCTTCGTAAAAATCTAATAAGCCAGGAATCAATTGTAGAGATTCAACCTACATTTGATGAAGCCCCATTCAATTGGTTAAAAACATTCGATCAATATAATCATGTTCAGGATCAATACAGTATTAGTCTACCCGATGGTGGTATTGCGCATGTTGTAATTCCTCCTTCGGTGAAGCAAGTGCTAACTGAAATAAAAAAAATGCCAAGTAGACGTGTCTCAGGTGAAAGAGCTCAGGCATTTTTACATAACCCATTTGCTCAACTGGGTGATGATGCGATTGATGTTATTTCACCGGAAAGTTTTGAAACTGTAAAGCAGCAAGCAGGAATTTATACTTATACATTACAAATAGAAAAAAATTATGATGAGTTAAAGCATTATATATCAGCAAAATTAGAGCTTTATGAAAACTCTGAAAGAGAAAAAAATCCTATTCATTTAGAGCTACATAACTTAGATCAGACTTATTATTTTGTTCAAGCCTATGAGAAAAAATCTCCATTTTTTATGTGGGCTGGATATGAAATTGAAAGAAATAGTTATTTAGATCAGCAGATTCAAGATTTAAAAAATGATTTAGATGAAATAAAAAAATATCAAGATGAGCTGCAAGCAAAACAAGTGCTAGATTTATCTAATTACAGTGGGCGTGTAATTGGTATTGGTGAGGCTGAAAAACTTAACTCTGAATTTATTAAAAGAGATAGTGGTGAATCAGAATGGCTACCGCAACATTTAATGGATTTGGAACTGCAGTTGCAAGATGAAAATTTAGAGCAAAATATAGCACAACTAGAAAAATGTATTAGAGACGCTGAGCAAAGTAATTTAAATGAAATTGTAGTGCCAAATACGGATAGAAAATTATCTCTCGAGCATGCTCAGACTCTATTAAATCAACTACGTACTTCAAAAAGTAAAGATCAAGATGAAAAGTTAATAGAGAAGGAAACTCCTCAACCTAAGAAAAAGAAAGATACGTTGTTAATTGCGAACAATATTGATGAGGCTGAATTTACTAAACAGCGAGCAGAGCTATTAATTTTTGATGAAAATAATCCCCCATCAGCAAGATTACCAACTAGTTTTAGAAATAATGAATTTAGTTTAAAGCAGCATCAAGCGTATGGAGTGGCCTGGCTACAGAATCTGCATCAGTATGCGCCAGAACAAGTGAGTGGGTGTTTATTGGCAGATGATATGGGATTAGGTAAAACACTTCAACTATTATGTTTTATTGGTGAATATCTAGAAAATACTAAAGTTAAGAAACCTGTATTGGTCGTTGCTCCAGTTTCATTATTAGAAAATTGGGAAGCTGAAGCTAATCGATTTTTTAGTAATAAATTTCCAAAAATACTAAGTTTGTACGGTGATAAGTTAAAGGAAAGGAAAATTCCTAAACATCTCATTTCATCACAACTACGCGAAAATCACGGTATTACAAATCTTCTTGAGGAGGACTGGCGTGGTAATGCGGATATTGTTTTAACGACATATGAGACAATGCGTGATCTTGAGTTTTCTTTGGCAAGAGAAGACTGGAGTATCATGATATGTGATGAAGCACAAAAGATTAAAGTTCCCACAGCTATGGTAACTAAAGCGGCAAAAGCTCAGAAAGCAGATTTTAAAATAGCATGTACAGGAACACCAGTTGAAAATTCTTTAACTGATCTTTGGTGTCTCTTTGATTTTATACAAGAAAACTTATTAGGCCCACTCAATGAGTTTGGAAAAATGTATCGCAAACCTATTGAAAATGTAGAAGGAACTGATGAAACGGCTCTTATAAAACTTCGTGAAATCATTGCTCCTCAAGTTCTAAGGAGAATGAAACATGATGTCGCAGATTTACCTGCTAAAGTCGAGGTCGATAGCTGTAAAGATATTCAAATTAGTTTATTGCAAAGACAATTGTATATTGATGTAGTCAACCGATTCAAAAAATTAACTGATGAAGGTAATCAGGGAGCAATGTTAAGCTCTTTACATAGTATGAGGATGATATGTGCTCATCCTTTACACTTTTACCCAACCGCAAGCTTGAAAGATTCTCCAAAAGTAAATTGGTTGTTTGAAACATTAGCATCAATAAAACAAAAAAATGAAAAAGTAATAATATTTACTGAATTTAGAGATATACAAGTTTTTCTTAAGCGAATTCTGATGGAGCGATTTGGATTAAATATTACAACAGTAAATGGTGATTCTAATACCAGTGGTAAGAAAGGGTTAACCAGACAAAACTTAATTGATAAATTTCAAGAGAAGTACGGGTTTAATATTATTATTCTGTCTACTACCGCTGTAGGATTTGGCGTAAATATACAACGTGCTAATCATGTGATCCATTATACACGTAGTTGGAATCCTGCAAAGGAAGATCAAGCGACTGATCGTGCATATCGTATTGGTCAAGATAAAGAAGTTTTTGTTTACTATCCGTCAATTGCTGCAAATGATTTTGACACTTTTGAGATAAAGTTAGACCAACTTTTATCAAGTAAACGTGCACTTGCTGATGATATGTTGAAACCAAGTACAGATCTAAGTAAGGATTTGATTAAATTGATTTAGACAAGATCTGAATAGTTACCAATATCTTCATCTGGGTTGCCTCATTTTGAGGAAATCCAGATGTCTAAGATACTGGGAGTTGTCCAAAATTGATCAAATATAGATGTTGATAGTGTTGTGGATAATTTAATATTAAATAGCTATCGCTTATTTAGATTTAAATCATTTAACATAAAATTATGAAAAATAAGATTATTATTGGAATATAATCTAGAAATATTGATCGATTGTGATAGTTAAGATGAATTGGCAAGAAATTAGTCAAATTAGAAAGAATGGTGATTATCTACGAGCTAGGGATTTAGCGCGAGTAGAGTTGCAGAAATCCCCAAATTCTCTTCAACTAAAAAGTCAAATTGAGTGGACATATTATTCTGAAATAAAAGAAATCACTACTAAGCTAAAACAAACAGATCCAATTGATCAAAGACTTGTTCAGCAATTAATAAAAACTTTTGAGGATTATATTAAAGGAGAAACGCGTCGACCAGAAATGGCATTTTCAATGATATTGCAATTGATCAGCCCATATGCAATACATTTTCCTGATTTTTATAATTATGTAAACTGGTTTGGCAAAGTCGCTTTGAGAGCTGAAGATTGGGAAGTCAGTACTTATGTAGATAAGCAGGGTAAAGATCGTCGCAGTCTTCCTGTAGCTTATGAAATTGCTAGAGGTCTATGTAAATGGGCGAAATCTGTTCAAGAGCTGAAAAAGGAACAAGCAGACTTTTGTTTGGATTGGGCTAATCAGGCACGATCTAAGTTATCAGCTGAGGATGCTATTTGGCTAGATTGGGATGCTGTCGCTGTCTTAAGACGTATGGAAAATTATGAAAATGCAAGTCAAGTGCTATCATCTGTTTTAAAGTTGAAAAAATCTGAATTTTGGGTTTGGGCTGAAGCTGCAAGAGTTTATCAGTTTGAACAAAAGGATTTAGCTTTAGCATGTTTTTGTAAAGCTATGCTTTGTAAAACGGAAGAAAAATTTTTAGTTACGGCTCATTTTGATTTTGCTAAACTTTTAATCAGTTTAGAGATGTTTGATGAAGCAAGTTTTGAAATCAATCAATCAATTAATATTAGAAATGAGAATCAATGGAATTTGCCTGAAGAATTAAATCGTTTAACTCAAAATAGTTGGTTTGATCCAGATAAGAAAGATTCAAAATTAGCTAAAGAATTTTATGAAGAGCATGCATCAGATGCTTTGACTTTATGTTTTGATGAAATTAGAAAAATTTCTGCAACATATATAGGGCAATTAAAAATTAAGCGAGATGGTAAAAAAACAAAAGAATTTGCTAAGTTTTCTATAAAAAATGGTAATAATTTTGAGTCATTACTCGCTAATGGTTTTAATCATCTTAAAATGAAGAAGGGAGCTCCAGTATTAGTTACATTAGGTATCCAAGAAGACTCCAATCAGAATTTAGTAGTAAATGTTGTTGAGCGGATGGATGGGGACGATTGGGAGTGTACTAATCAACAGTTTGGTATCATTAGCTATATCAGTGATGATTACGAGAATGTGAAAGTTTTTCTTAATAAAGATAAAGAATTGAAGTTAGATCAAAATATCTTAAGAAACTTAAAATATAAAATATCGATAGGCTCTAAAGTAAAATGCTTTTCAACAATTAATGCCAAATCACAGCGGATTGAAATTTCACATGTGGAATTAGCTAATAGTGCAAAAATTACTGATATGAAAGAAGAAAAAGGTGAATTACGTAAAAATTCAAAAGGGTTCGGATTTGTTAATGATGTCTTTGTATCACCAAACTTAATCAAGAATATTGAGGATAAAGCACTAATAAATGTACAAGCTATCTTCAGTAAACAGAGAGATAAAGAAACTTATAGTTGGAAAGCAATATCAATTTCATAAAAATAAGCCACTCGGACAGAGTGGCTTATTTCATTTTAAATATATTTTATAGCTTTCGAGTTTTTGGGAATCTTTTTTGTTTCATTAATTTCAGGGAATCGGATCTGTAAGAATGACTCATTTGAAAAAGTGACAAAACCGATACCCCATAAAGGATGTTGTACGGAATTCTGATGTATGTCAGAACTATCTGATACATCTGATACATCTGATACATCTGATACATCTGATACATCTGATACATCTGATACATCTGATACATCTGATACATCTGATACATCTGATACATCTGAT